>JAJYCN010000082.1 GCA_021778335.1 Acidobacteriota bacterium
CGCCTGGCTCCGGCCGAACGTCGTCGGCTGGCGGAGCGACCGGGGCTGGCGCGACGTGGACCATCTTCACCATGGGGCTCCGAGGTTGCCTGAAAGCGCCGAACGATATGAAGGCGGCATGCTCGCCTTCCCGCTGCTTTATGCGATGGAAGCTTCGGTACGGATGATTCTCGAACTCGGTCCCGAGGTGATCGCGCAGCGCGTTCTAGAGATTGCCGCAGGCGTCCGGGAGACGGTCTGCCGGTCCGGCGCTGCGGCCGGCGAGCAGACGTCCGGGATCGTCGCGGCGCGCTTTCCTTCGCACGACGCTTCGGCGTTAGCCAAGGCGCTCGGGCGCGAAGGCATCCTGGTTGCGGCGCGCCACGGCTACGTACGAATTTCCCCGCACTTCTACAACAACGAGGACGACGTCGAGCAACTCGGCGCCGTGCTGCGGCGCATTCTCTGATACTTCTTTCCGGGCGGAACGGCTTACAATCCGCGCAGGAAAGGATTCCTTCGTTTTTCGCGGCCGATGGTCGTGCTGGGGCCGTGGCCGGGAATCACCTCGGTTTCTTCGGGCAGAACGAGGATCTTGTCGCGAATCGAGCGAAGAATTGCTCGGCCGTCGCCGCCCGGCAGGTCGGTCCGTCCGATCGAGTCAAAGAACAACGTATCGCCGGCGGCCAGTTTCGACTCGGCCGGGATCCACAGGCTGATGCTGCCCGGCGTGTGACCCGGTGTTTCGATGAAGTGCATTTCGGCCGGCCCAAGCTGAATCTTGTCCCCCTCGCGGGCGTCGACATCGATCGACGTTGTCTCGGGCGTAGCGACGCCAAGCCAGGCAGCCTGGACATCGATCTCGCGGTAGAGCGACGAATCCCGCTGGTTCATGTAAACCGGAGCGCCGGTTTGTGCCTTCAGCTTCGCCGCGCCGCCGATGTGGTCGATGTGCGCGTGCGTGATCAGGATCGCCTTTACGCGCAGATGGTCGGCGGCCAGCAGCCGCTCGATCTCGCCGATGTCGTCGCCGGGATCCACGACGATGGCCTCGGCGCTTTCCGGGTCGCCGAAGATCGAGCAGTTGCAGCGAAGAAGACCAACCGGAAGAATCCGATGGAGCATACTTCATTTTATCCGGGGTTACACTGAGCCTATGGCGCGAACTTTTCTCACTATATTCGGTTTTCTTGGGGCGCTCGCGATCTCGGCGGCTCAGAGTGTACCGGCGCCACCCTCGCCCATCACCGTCACCCCCGGCAATCAGGAGGTGTGGGTCGCCTGGGGTGCATCCGCCGGGGCGGCGAGCTACAACGTCTACGTTACGAGTACCGGGACTTACACGAAGATCGCTTCGAATGTTACAACGCTTGCCTACATACAGACCGGACTTACAAACGGCGTCGATTATTCTTATTACGTCACCGCGGTGAATTCCGCCGGGGAAAGCCTGCCGAGCTTACAGATCGACTCGACACCGAATCCTCCAAACACTTATCTACCGGTGTTTAGCCCGGCCGGAGTTACGAACGCGGCCAGTTTCACGCAAGGCGCCACGCCGGGTTCGATTGTCACCATTTTCGGAACGCACTTGAGCACCAACCTGATCGGACTGCAGACGGCGACCGAGGTGCCGCTGCCGACGACGATCTATCATGTTTCGGTGATGATCGGCAATGTTCTTGCCCCCCTATTCGCGGTGGACAAGGACAACAATACGGGCAGCGAGCAGATCAACTTACAAATCCCGTGGCAGTTCGCCGGCCAGTCGAGCGTACCGGTGACGATCAATAACGGCGCCACGATCAGCGCAACCGTCACGGTTCCACTGAATGCGGTGCAGCCGGGAATCTTTCTGCTCGATTCCGGCAAGGACGGGTTCCTTCACGGGGATAACTCGGTTGTGAACGCCGCGCGGCCGGCTCAGCCTGGGGAAGAGCTGGTGGCGTATCTCACCGGCATGGGCGCGGTGACGAGCCCTCCGGCAAGCGGATCGCCTGGTCCGGGCACGACGAATTCGACGCCTGTGGTGACGGTCGCCGGCACGCAAGCCGAAGTCAAGTTCAGTGGTCTGTCGGCCCAGTTCGTGGGGCTGTATCAGGTGAATTTTGTGGTTCCTTCCACGACGGCCGCCGGAACGCAGACCGTTACTATCTCCGTCAACGGCGTGACGAGTAATGCCGCGAATTTGCCGGTGCAATGACGGGACGGCAGCGACTTACTCGTTTTTTCGGAACCAGACGTAGCAATGGTTCCCGATCCGGCCCGCCCGTCTCGATCGCAGTAACAGTAAGTCGAGGTAACGCAACGGAAACAACAGCCAGCCGAGGAAGAAGTGGGCGGCGGCGCGTCCCAGGCGGCCCGGGGCAAGAATTTTCGCGTATTCGAGCGCGAAGACGAGCATTGTCGCCGTTGGGCCGGTACGCCAGCCCTCCGCAACAGGGGTTAGTCCGTAGATGCTGCCGAGCCATCGGAGTCCCTCGATGGTAAAGCGCCGGTGATCCTCCGGATAGGCGTGGAACGGATGGCAGAACGGCGTGACCACGTGCGCGTAGCCGCCGGGCGCCAGGACGCGGGCGATCTCGCGCATCGCCTGATTCGCGTCGCGCACGTGTTCGAGTACCGCGTCGCACTCGACGCGCGTGAATAAGCCGGAACGGAACGGAAGGGCGTGCGCGTCGGCGGCGACGTCGACGCCCGGCATGGGGAACAGATCGAGGTTCACGTAGCCGGATACGGCGCGTCCGGCGCCGCCGAGATACAGGTTCCATCGGCCCAGGGGGAAATCGCACGGCTCCCGAGGATTCATCACCAGCGGCGCGGGCGGCGACAGCCACCGGCGAAGGCGGTCCTTCCAGCGTCGCGAGGCGCGCCGTTCGTAGCTTTGCCGCAGGGTCTTCGTGTCCATTGAGGCCGTCTTCCGATTATCGGGAATCCACCCGCCGTTATACTTTAGCTATGGATTCTTCGTTGCTCCTGGTGCTCGCCATCGCCATGCGCTGGGTACATGTCGTTTCCGTGGCCACGATTTTAGGTGGTTTTCTCGTTCTTCGTTTCGGTTTTTACCCGGCCCTGGCAGGCCTGCCATCGCCGGCGCGCGAGCAGGCGGGGCCGGCCGTCGCCGCGCGATTCCGGGGTCTGCTTTACACCGTCGTCGGCGCCGCGGTGTTGTCCGGCGTTTATAACTATCTCACCAAGGCCAGTTATCCTCCGGGCTACCACATCTGGATCGGGATCAAGATCCTGATCGCGCTGCACATTTTCACGTCGGCGATTCTTTATGGTCTTCCGGGCACTCAGGAAAGCAAGCGGCCGCGCCTGGCGATGAACATCGTGGTCAGCGGCCTTGTCATCGTGCTGATTTCCGGCTGGCTCCGCTGGTTGACCCTTCACTCGGTGGCGGCGGGCGCCGGCCGATGAGCGCAGGCTACCAGGCGCTGCGCGAGTCAGCCGCATGGCTCGATGCGAGCAACCGGGCGACGCTGCGCGTGACAGGGGAAGACCGGGCGCGCCTTCTGCACGCCCTCTGCACGAACCATGTGCAGGCTCTTACGCCGGGCGGCGGCTGCTACGCCTTTTTCCTGAATGCGCAAGGGCGCATCCTCGCCGACGCGACGCTGCTGTGCCGCGAAGACGATTTCCTGCTCGATACGGAACCGGAACTAGCCACGAAGCTCGCGGCTCACATCGACAAGTACATCATCGCCGACGACGTAGTGCTGGAGGATGCTACGGCGAACTGGTGTTGTTTTGCCGTCGAAGGTCCGCAGGCTACCCACGTACTTGCCTCGCTTGGCGCCGCGGTACCCGAGGAAGAGAACTCCCATCACGGCTGGGAGGCTAGTCTGGTGGCCCGGATCAGCCTGACCGGCGCCGGTGGCTTTCTTCTGCGCGCGCCGGCGCAGGAGCGCGAGCCGGTTGCGGCCTCGCTCTCACGGCATGGCGCGGTTGCGGCCACGGAGGAAGACTTCCGCGTCCGGCGCATTGAGAATGGGCGTCCTCGCTACGGTGAGGACATCTCGGAGCGATACCTGGCGCAGGAGACAGGCCAACTTCGGGCGCTTCACTTCAGCAAAGGTTGTTATCTGGGCCAGGAGATTGTGGAGCGAGTCCGCTCCCGCGCGCAGATCCACCGGGTGCTCGGGCCAGTCGAAATCGCCACGGAGACGCCACCCGCTCCGGGAACAAAGCTCCAGCGCGATGGCCGGGATGCCGCGGAGATCACTTCGAGCGCATTCTCTCCGGATCTCGGGAAAGTCGTCGCGCTCGCCTACGTTCGTGTGGAAGCCGCGGCGCCCGGCACTGAACTGATGCTGGGCCCGGCCGGCGCGAGAATCCGCGATCTCCCGGCGGGCGAGCGCCAGGGTTAAACGACGTCGCCGATCATCGCCTGGCAGCGTTGGAATTCGGTCTGTAGCTGTTCCAACAACTCGGCTGCCCGGCCGCGGTCCTGGGTTTCGATCATCGTCTCTAAGTCCTGCACTCGCCCGGCAAGTGTTACCAGGCCGATGCTCGAAAAACTCCCGCGGAGGGAATGCGCAACGCGCAGCGCGGATGCCGCACCTCCCCGATCGAGAGCGGCCGAAAGCTCGGTGAGCAGTTCCGGCGCGGTGCGGAGAAACACTTCCGCCACTTCGCGCAGGCTCTCGGGGGGAATGCCTTCCTTGCGCAATTCCTGGAGGAAGCCGCGAAGCTGCTCGCCGGCGCCGGCAATGGCCGCCGTAGGGGAAGCCGTGGCCGGGCCTGCCGAGCCTTGCGGCGCCCACTGCGCCAGTTTGTCCGCTAAAACTGTCCTGTTCACCGGCTTCGGCAGATAGTCGTCCATGCCCGCGGCCAGACACCGGTCCCGTTCGCCGGCGAGCGCGTTGGCGGTAAGTGCGATGATCGGCGTACGAGCGGCCGCACCAGGAAGTTTACGGATGAGAGCGGTAGCCGCGAATCCATCCATTTCCGGCATTTGGCAGTCCATGAGGATCACGTCATAGAGCATGGCCGAGGTCCGCTCTACCGCCTCGCGCCCGTTCTCCGCCACCTCGACCACGCAGCCCAGTTTCTCGAGCATGAGAATGCCGACACGTTGATTCACGATGTTGTCTTCAACCAACAGCACACGCCTTCGAGTTGCGGCCTGCTCCGGGGCCTCGGGGCGCGTTTCCACGGCGTGGCCCACGGAGCGGCCGGCCAGCCGCGCCACGGCGGCGAGCAAGGCCGCCTTGCGGACTGGTTTGACCAGATATTCGACGACGCCGAGGCTTCGCGCCTCTTCCAACTTCTCCTTGTCCCGGTAGGAAGCCACCAGCATGATCGGAATTGTGCGTCCGGGCTCCTGGGAACGAATCGCCCTGGCCAGCATCATGCCGTCCATCACGGGCATGTGAAAGTCAAGCATGACAAGGTCGAACGGCGCGCCTCCCTGCGCCGCCGAGAGTAGATGTATCAGGGCTTCGGGACCGGCCGCCGCCTCGACCACTTTGACGCCGGCCGCGGAGAGATGGCGCCGCAACACCTGACGGTTTGTGGCGTTGTCGTCCACGACCAGCACCCGCACGCCGGCCAGGACCCTCTCCGGCGCCTCCGCCTGCGGTCCGGATCGCGCCAACGGCATGTTCACGGTAAACCAGAATCGCGTTCCGCGGCCCGGGTCGCTCTCGAAGTCGATGCTTCCGCCCATCTTCTCGACCAGCCGCTTCGAGATCGCCAGCCCGAGTCCGGTGCCTCCGAACCGCCGCGTCGTCGAGGTGTCCGCTTGAGAAAACTCGCGGAATAGCCGCGCCCGGGCGGCCGGCGTAATCCCGATGCCGGTGTCCGACACCTGGAAGCGGACGACGGCCCGCTCCGCCGTCGACTCGTCCAGACTCGCCTGCAACTTCACCCACCCGCGTTCGGTGAACTTCACGGCGTTAGATAGCAGATTCAAGAGCACCTGGCGCAGCCGTGCGGGATCTCCGGCGAGCGCGGGCGGGACCGCCTCGTCCAGGGCGAGGTCCAGATCCAATCCCTTACGCTGCGCCAGCGCCGTCACCATGTCCAGAGCCTCGCCGAGGAGGTCCGCCAGATCGAACTCCACCAGTTCGAGATCGAGCCGTCCGGCCTCGATCTTCGAGAAGTCGAGAATGTCATTGATGATCGACAGCAGCGCGTCGCCCGACGTGCGGATCGTGTCTACGTATTCGGCTTGCGTGGAGTCGAGCCTGGTGTCGGAGAGCAGAGCCGCCATGCCGAGCAAACCGTTCATCGGCGTCCGGATCTCGTGGCTCATCATCGCCAGGAATTCGGTTTTTGCTTGACTGGCGCGTTCGGCCGCCACTTTCAACGCCTCTTCCTGCTCGAGCTTGGTGCGGATCACTCGTGTTTGGTTCCGTACCCGGCGGCGCAGGATAAACACCCACCCGAACCCCAGCAACGCCACGCCGGCGGACGCTCCCGCCAACTGCACCGTCCTGCCTGTCGTCCACCAGGGCGCCGGCTTGGTGACCTCGATGTCGGCGGGGCTGCGCAACAACAACTTGAAACCGGTAGCGGCTGGAGAGTTGGAATCGACATCCCCTTGCAACATCGAGATGCCCGTTACCGCAAGTTCGTCCCCGATGTGCAAGCGTTCCAAACCGTCCGGCCGCTCGATCGTCGCGTTGAACAGCGTCTGTCCGCCCTGGAGAACCAACATCTGGCCGAACGGCGACCGGCCGATATCCAGCAGCGTGCCCGCGAGCTGAACCAGGTCGGCGTCCTGATCGTCTTCGATTACTTCTTCCGCTTCCACGCGCCGGGGCAGCGGCTGCGGTCCTCCACTGACCTTGCGGAAAACAGCATTCCAAAGCTCCGGATTGAAGCGGCCCGGGCGCGGATAGCCCACTACATCCACGATGTCCCCCGGCTGAAGCACCGCAGGCTCGTGCACGGTGACCATCACGCCGCCGGTGGAATCCCGAAGGTAGGTCGGCCCTTTCGGGCGGCTGTAGGTAACCGTGCCACGGATCTTGATCCGCGTCGTACCAGTTTCCCTAGCTGTGAACTGGAGGATTCCGATAACCGGCGTGAACGGCATGCGATTCACCGGAGTTGCCGGAGACAGGACGCGGATGTCCGCCGGGGATGGCACATACACGTCGACGCCCAAGAGTTGGCGCCGCGTGTTGAAATCACTTCCACAGGCGCCTGTCAGACGCACCCGGGCGCCCAACAGCCGATCCGCGAACGGTGCGTCGCCGACGATGTAAGCCTTGAAGTTGTGCGGCCCGTTTGTGGTCCAGAGAATGGTGTGCCCGCCGTCGCGCGTCACTCGCTCCACCACTCCCTCGAGTTCGACCCAATTGCTATCCTCGGCGCCGGAGAAGATTGTCTCGGCCGATGCTTTGGAGGGTGATGGAAGTGGCCCGCGGCCCAGAATTTTCACCCGCGGCTCGTTTACGTCCGCGGCAAATTTCCCTTCGGTGGTTACGCCTCGCAGGTCTACGATATCGCCTGAGGCAAGTCCCGCATTCACCAGGCCGGTCCCGTCGACGTAGACACCCCCGGTCGAGTCCTGAACGAACAGCAGACCCCACACTGGGTCCATGAACGTGACTGTCACCTTCGCATGGACAGGCAATTTCGATTGCGCCGCTTCCACGCTGAGTTCATGAATCATTCCGATACGATTGATTTCCCGGGGCGGGCGGCGCTCATACCGAGCCAATGCGGCGTCAGTGATGCTCGGCGACTCCGGTTCGGCTTCAAGGAAACCCAGAACATCCACGTTGTTTCCGGTGAGCCGTGGGGTGTCAGGCGCCGGAATGATCGTCATCGTGCCCGTCGAGTCCGTGAAAATCAGACTGTCGTCCGTTTCGGCGATTGACGTTGTTCCGTGGAGCCGCACCCGATGGCGCGGAAACCGGTCCCGCGCGATGCCTTGCAACGCTTCGACGGTCTGAACCGGGATCGACTCAAGCGGCGGCGCCGGGCGAAGGACCTGTATGTCCTCGGGCGCCGCGACCCATAAACGGACACGGCCAAGCCGATCGTCCGGCGTAATTTCGCTGTCAAGGACCCCACGAACCTGCAATTCGGAATCCGGATAAGAGCCGATCTGTAACGCCTGACTATTGACCGCCTGGGCGTTCACTCTCCGGCCGCCGACATCCAGGACGGTTGTTACGGAGCCGCTTCGGTCGACGCTGCTGGAGCGGGCGATCCCGATCAGCTCTACTCGACGGTACTGCCCGCGCCCATCGTCAACCGAGAGTTGGGCGGCCGGTGGGAGCGCGAGCTCCTCGGCTTTTCCCACGACACGCAGCGAGGCCCGCACCAGCACCGGCGACCGGCCAGCGACACCCGCTATGGCGTCGGCTTCAGCGAGCGTACCGACATCGGGAAAGATGGGCGGGTTAATAATGCGAACTCCTCCCGTGGAGTCCTGCAGGATCAACAGGTCCCAGTCCGGCCGCGATGCGGTGACGCGGCCGCGGATGTGTACACGCACCTCATCGCGAAGCTCGCTGGAAGAAAGCGCGCGCACGCCGCCGACTGTGGTGATTTCCCTACGCGGCTTGATCGAACCGCATCCGGCGAGCAGCAGCACGGCCGCTACCGGCAGGAGAGGGGGAAGCTTCCGCAAGTTGTCTTTCGCCGCCGCTAACCGGCGGCTACAAGCGTCTTATCGGATATTAACCTGACATGCTGTAGGAATGGAATGGTAATCCCTGTCAAGCCGCCGCAACGGTGAGCAGATCCTCGAGCAGGACGTCCACTTTCCGCTGCAGCCGCCCATCGGCGGAGAAGTGGATGCCGCATTCCTTGCCGATGCCCTGCTCCCACCACCAGCGTCCCGCCCGCTCGCTTTCGCCGGCCGTCACGGGCCGGGTGCAAGGCGCGCAGCCGATGCTCGTGTACCCCCGCTCGTAAAGCGGATGCCGCGGCACGGCGTGAAGTTCGGTATAACGCGCCACGTCCTCCGCGCTCCAGTTCGCCAGCGGGCAGATTTTCAGACGTCCGCCGGTGAAGCTCGCGACTTCTATTGTTTCGCGGGCCTCCCCCTGTCCCCGGCGCAACCCGGTTGCCCAGGCGCGGAACTGGCTCAACTTTCGTTCCAAGGGACGCACCTTCCGGACCTGGCAGCACAACATTCTAAGCGGCGCCTCCCGGTGGAAGAGGTTGGTGCCGTAACGCTCCACCATCGCCGCCACTTCGAGGGGATCCGGCGCCACGACTTCCACCCGCATACCATACCGGTCGCGGACCTGGTCGATCATCTGGTGCGTCTCCTCGGGTAGTCGTCCGGTGTCGACGGTGACGATCCTCGCCTCGGGGCACACGCGGGACGCCATGTCGATCAGCACCATCCCTTCGGTTTGGAAACTGGTGACAATGGCGAAGGAGCCTTCGCTTTCCCGCCAAGCCCATGCAAGAAGGTCTTGCGTTGGAATCGCCTCAATGTCCATCGAGAACATCCAGTACGATTATAACCGAGAGCGGGCCGCACGTAAACAAGCCGTTTGGGTTCGTTTTTACAAATCTCAGTTATCGGGATGCGAGGCAGGGGTGTCGTTCGGGAACTCAAATACGGCTCCCGCCGCGTGAACGATGAGTTTTCCGGGTCCGAGAGGCTTTCCGGCGCTATCGAAAAACACGGCGCCGTCGGTGGATTCGCCGGGATTGAGTTTCGTTTTCACGAAGGCGATGGCTGAGGCGGCGGCGGCGGCCTTGATCTTGGTCGAGGATACCTCGGCCAGTGCATTCTGGCGCCGGACCTCGTAGCCATTCGTGCTCGACTTGTACTGTGGGTTTCCGTACAAAACCCCTTCGTAGGTGGTCACCAGCCGGATGACGTCGCCGCGGCCAGCCTTCGCAACGAGCGCGTCGACCACGGTTTCCGCATCGCCGGCGCGGATCTCCTGCCCATCCGAGCGGATATACACGAAATCCTCCGGCTTTACGGTCCAGGACACGGGCGCGCCGTTCTCTGCCGCCGCCTGGATGATGGCGTAGTTGCGGACATGCGAGGGGAGCATGGCGAACATGATGGTCAAGCCGTTCTTGGTCAGCGTCTTATAGTGCAGTCCGTTGGACTCGAAGTCGATGACTTGGGCGGAGAGGCGAAGCGCCAGCGCGAGAAAGAACAAGCCTGCGAATGCCAAAGTGCGGCGCACCCACCTCATGTTCCCATCATAGTCTGAGGGCGATTCGATTCCACGTATCGTTGACCGAAAAAACAGAGAACCCGGCGGAGACACGGCGGTCGAGCCCGGACTAACCCGCCGCACGGCTGACAAGGGTCGCCGCTCTCAGCCAGTAGCTTTCGAACAGCCCTTGCATGGCTTCGATCATACCGGCGTGGGCGAACATCACCGCTGTCCAGGCGGGCTTGGTGACAATCGGGTCGAGGAGGGCGATCATGCCCTCGCGGCTGTCGAAAAGCGCGAGTTTCATCGGTAGAGAGTCAAGTTCACGCACTTCAACGCCCGCGGCGACGTAGTCCTCGAGCCGCTGCCGGTGCTCTTCGTCGAGCGTGCCTGCTTGCATCAGCAGGCGGCACTTTACTCCGCGGGCGCGGGCTTGTTTTACGAGCTGTTCGTCGAGCGGGTCCACGGCATAGGGAGACCGGGAGAACTCGGCGTAGTCGCTGGTTACTTCGGCGAGCATTTTGCGGTACTGGGTGGCGATCTGTCCCGGCTCGCTGACGATTCGCAGAAAATCGAGGGTGCCGCGGCCGCCCTGGCCGCGCGAATACGCCCCGGCGAGGTCGTCGACCAATCCTCCCGCCATTCGCGCTTGTTCGGTGATTTCCCGTTGGAGCGTCTGGGCGCGCCTCGCCAGATAGCCGGGAATGGCCAAACCCGGCTCGATCGCCGAAAATAGCTTGGTCTTTTCCTGGACGACCTGGGCGAACCCCTTCTCGACCAGACTGTCCAATACCTCGTAAATCTTCTGCCGCGGCACGTGCGCCCGCGCCGCCAACTCGAGCGCCTTGAACCGGGGGTGCCCGATCAGCACCAGATAGGACCTCGCCTCGTAGGCGTTGAGTCCCAACTGCTGCAGCCGCCGCCAGAATTGTTGAAAGTCCATCTCCGCCAGATCGTTGGTCATGTCGCCACCTGATGACCGAGGCACGAGCGTTCCCGCCCCGGCATCCATTGCTATCCCTTTTGACACCTTCGTCAGGGGTGTTCCCGCTTGCCCGCCTCGAAAGAGCATATCAGAAGCGTTTTCCCTTGGCCCATGCCTTCGCCTTGCGTGTGCGTAAGGTGACTCAAGCCCTTGCCCGATTACAGGTTGGCGCTGCGCCAAATCCCGCAAACGGTAGCGCGGCGGCTCGGAGAGGCGGTGGTTTTGTTTGGAAGCCCAAGTGCTGCACGAAGCCCGTGGTGTGCGGTTACACCTGTACTCTGTGAGTCTTCACCATGGAAAAGAACACTCTCACGATCACTGATAACAGGACGGGGAAGTCCTACGAAATTCCAATTACGGATGGCAACATCCGTACCATGGACCTGCGGCAGATCAAACTCAACTCCGACGACTTCGGCGTTATGGGTTACGATCCGGCCTTTCTCAACACGGCTTCGTGCCGAAGCAAAATCACCTATATTGATGGCGACAAAGGTATCCTGCAATATCGCGGGTATCCGATCGAGGAACTGGCCGAGCGGTGCACTTTCCTCGAGGTTGCTTATCTGATACTGAACGGCGAGTTGCCTACGCCCAAGGAACTGGATGCGTGGGTGGACCTGGTCACGCATCACCGGATGTTGCACGAAACCACGAAGTCCTTCCTCGAAGGTTTCCGCTACGATGCCCACCCGATGACGATGCTGATCAGCACGGTGGCGGCGCTTTCCACTGTTTACAAGGACGCTCGCAACATCCACGACGCCGAGGGCCGGCGGCTGAACATGGTCCGCCTCATCGCCAAGATGCCGAGCATGGCGGCCTACGCCTATCGTCACAGCCTGGGCTTCCCGTACATCTACCCGGACGACCTGCTGACTTATACGGAAAACTTCATGACCATGCTGTTCAAGATGGTCGAACCGAAGTATGTGGCGCATCCGGTGCTGGCCCGCGCTCTCGACATTCTCTTCATTCTGCATGCCGACCATGAGCAGAACTGCAGCACGAACGTGATGCGGAGCGTCGGCAGCTCGCTTGCCGATCCGTTTGTGTGCACCGCGGCCGCGGCTTCGGCGCTCTCCGGCCCGCTGCATGGCGGCGCTAACGAAGAAGTCCTGAAGATGCTCGACGAGATCGGGACAAAGGCGAACGTGCCGGCGTTCATCGACGGCGTGAAAGCCGGCAAGGGCAAATTGATGGGCTTCGGCCACCGGGTGTACAAGAACTACGACCCGCGCGCGCGTATCATCAAGCGCACGGCCGAGGAGGTCTTCGAAGTCACCGGCCGGAACCCGAAGCTCGACATCGCGCTCGAACTCGAGCGGATCGCGCTCGAAGACGAGTACTTCGTGAAGCGCAAACTCTATCCCAATGTGGACTTCTACTCCGGGCTGATTTATCAGGCCATGGGCTTCAAGCCGGAGATGTTCACCGTACTATTCGCGATCCCGCGCACGGTCGGCTGGCTTGCGCAGTGGGAAGAATTGCTTCTCGACTCCGAGCAGAAGATCGCCCGTCCGCGGCAGGTTTTTGTGGGCCACGCCCTCCGGCATTTGTCGGAAGCCAAGGAACACGAACATGCCCCGGTGAGCCGGTAGCACAACGGTTTCGTGCCACGCGGCGCCGGAACAGGAAATCTTCCCGGCGCCGCTATTTTTTTGCCGGCAGGCCTCACAACGCCGGTGTCTGGCGGGCTATCCATTGCATCCACTCGTCAAGCCCGGCGCCTGTGGAGCAGGAGGTTTCCAGGATCTCGATATCCGGATTGATTCTGTGCGCGTTCTCGCGGGCAAGGTCGAGTTTGAAGGGAACGTAAGGCAACAGGTCGATCTTGTTCAAAACCATGAGCCGGGCCTTGCGGAAGATGCCTGGATACTTGAGCGGCTTGTCTTCGCCCTCGGTGACGCTCAGGACGACGATCTTAGCCTGCTCGCCTAAGTCGTAACTTGTCGGGCAAACCAGATTGCCTACATTCTCGATCAGGAGCACGTCCAAGTCGTCAAGACTCCAGCCTTCCAAGCCGCGCTCGATCATGCGCGCATCGAGATGACAGGCGCCGGCGGTGGTGATCTGCCGCACCGGGAAGCCGAACGGAGCTAGACGCGCGGCATCGTTGTCGGTTTGGATGTCGCCGGTGAGAACGGCGACTCGCGTCGACGGATTGAAGCGCGCGAGCGTGCGTTCGAGTAGCGACGTCTTGCCGGAACCCGGAGAGCTGATCAGGTTCAGGCACACTATGCGCCTGCCGCGGAAGCTCTCGCGGAGGTCAGTGGCGATGCGGTCGTTTTCGCTGAGGACTTTCTGTTCCAGGGGGACTCGTTCCGTCATTCGTCGAACTCCAGGAAGGCCATTTGTAGCTCGTCTTGCGCGGTGTGCTCAATTTCCAGAGTAACGGAGGCGAACTCGGTGTCTTTGGCGAGCGCTTCGAAGCAGAAGGTCAGCGAGTTGACGTCCACGCCCGCGAAGCCGCCGAGGCGGAGGCCGATTTTGGAAAGGCGCTCGCCGGGCCGCAGATCCCACTGCTCGCGCGCCTGATCGAGGATCGCCGTGGCGATGGACAGCTCGTGCATGAAGTCAGCAGATGCGCGGAAGCTGGTCCCCGGCGAGCATATCCACGATGCGCGTCGAACCGAAAACCGTTCGGAGAGTGACCAGGCCGGGGTGGCCGTCGTTCACGCGGCCGATGACGCGAGCCTCGCGCCCGAGCGGATGCGCCCGCATGGCCGCGACGATCGTGTCCGCGGCGGAGGGGGCGGCGATGGCGACGAGTTTGCCTTCATTGGCGACGTAGAGCGGATCGAGGCCAAGCAGTTCGCAGGCGCCGCGTACCTCTTCGCGGACCGGGATCGCTTTTTCCTCGATCTGGATGCTGACGCGGGACTGCGCCGCGATTTCGTTGAGCGTGCTGGAGACGCCGCCGCGCGTGGGGTCGCGCAGGCAGCGGATCTCGCTGCTTATGGCGAGCATTGCTTCGACTAATGTGTGGAGCGGGGCTGAATCGCTCGATATGGGGCACTCGAATTCCAGGCCTTCGCGTTGCGACAGAATCGCGATGCCGTGATCCCCGATCGGGCCGCTGAGGATGACCGCATCGCCGGGCCGGGCATGGCCGGCGGAGAGGTTCAGACCCTCCGGCGCGAGCCCGATGCCGGTGGTGTTGATAAAAAGCTGATCGCCGCTTCCCTTCTCCACCACCTTGGTATCGCCGGTGACGATGGTGACTCCGGCGCTCGTAGCCGCGGCGGCGAGCGACTGCGCGATGCGCCGGAGCGTGTCGATTTCCAGACCTTCTTCCAGCACGAACGCTGTGCTCAGGAACAGAGGGCGGGCGCCGCCCATGGCGAGATCGTTGATGGTGCCGTGCACGGCGAGCGAGCCGATGTCGCCCCCGCGGAAAAACAGCGGTTTGACCACGAAGGTGTCGGTGGTGAAGGCGAGGCGCGTGCCGTTGACTTCGACGATCGCCTGATCCTCCAAGCGGCCGAGGATGGGGTTGGAAAACGCGGGCAGGAAGACATCCCGCATCAGTTCCGCGCTCAGCTTGCCGCCGCTGCCATGGCCGAGCAGGACGGTCATCCGATGCATACAAGGTTCCTGCGATAGCTATAGTAGGCGGCGCAAGCGCCTTCGGCGGAAACCATCGGCGCGCCGAGGGGATTTTCGGGCGTGCAGAGCGTGCCGAAGGCCGCGCAATCGACCGGCTTCTTCATGCCCTTCAGCACTTCGCCGGCGATGCACTGCGCCGGTTCATCGACGCGAAGCGACTCGACGTCGTAAACGCGTTCGGCGTCCCAGGCGGCGTATTCGTCGCGAATGCGCAGCCCGCTCTGAGGGATTTCGCCGATGCCGCGCCACTTGCGGTCCGCGACTTCGAAGACGCGAGACAAGGCCTCTTGGGCTCCCCGGTTGCCATCGCGAGTGACAGACCGCACGTACTGGTTCTCCACTTCCGCGCGGCCTTCTTCGAGTTGCGCCACCAGCATGCGGATTGCTTCGAGGAGGTCGACCGGTTCGAATCCGCCGACGACAAACGGGACGCGGTAGTGATCCGCCAGGGGAAGGTATTCGCGATACCCCATGACGGTGCAGACGTGGCCGGGAGCGATGAAACCTTGGACGCGATTGCCGGGCGAGTCCAGCAGCGCGCGGATGGCGGGCGGGACGAGGACATGCGAAGCAAGCATCGAGAAATTCCGCAGGCCTTCGCGCGCGGCTTGCAAAACCGCCATCGCGTTAGCCGGCGCGGTGGTTTCAAAGCCGACGGCGAAGAAGACGACCTGGCGCCCGGGGTGTTCGCGCGCGACACGCACGGCTTCCATGGGCGAATAAGCGATGCGCACATCGCCGCCGCCGGCTTTAACGCGGAATAGATCCAGCCGAGAGCCGGGGACGCGCAGCATGTCGCCGTAGGAGACGAAGGTGACGTTCGGGCGCGAGGCGATCGTGATGGCCTTGTCGACAACCTCGAGCGGAGTGACGCAGACCGGGCAGCCGGGCCCGTGGACCAGTTCGACTTCCGGCGGCAGCATCTGGTCGATGCCGTACTTCATGAGGGTGTGCGTCTGGCCGCCGCAGATCTCCATCAGCACCCAGGGACGCGTGATGCGCCGGGCGACGGCCGCCGCAAGGGCGCGGGCGATCGAGGCGTCGCGATATTCGTCGAGGTACTTCACTCGCCGGGATCCTCCAGCAGGCCCATCTGCTCGAGGATCTCATAAGTACGCCTGGCTTCTGCCTCGTCGACGCGGCTGATGGCGAAGCCGACATGAACCATGACGAAATCGCCGGGCTGCGCTTCCGGGACCCAGTCGAGATACGCCTGACGGGTGATGCCGCCGAACTGGACGCGGCCGACTCGGTTCTCGCCGATCTGTTCGGCGTCGAGGATCTTACCGGGGATCGCCAGGCACATCGCAATACTCCTGTTTGAGGTTGGAAATGAGGCCGCGCACGGCGGTTACGGCGCGCGGGATGGCGGCGGTCACAGGGCCGGAAAGGCCGATGCCGGTTCGCACGCACCCGGCTTCGATGCCGATGATCCAGGCCTGTTCCGGTAACTCGTCCACCAGGGCGGCGAAGCGAAGCAGTTCGGCGCCGCTGCCTTCGTGCGCGGTGGTGGCTCGGGGCATCGGGTGGACGAAGGGGAACCGCAGGACGTGAAGCGTGCCCGGTGTGCTGCCGAGGGAGACGGCATCGAGCAGAACCACGGCCTTGCGGCCGCTAAGCCGGCCCATCAGAGCGAGGCCCTGCGTCCCGCCGTCGAGATACTCGACTGCATTGTCATTGCCGGTGTCACGTGCCAGTTCTTCGAGCATCACCAAGCCGGCCGCATCGTCGGTCAGCAGCGCATTGCCGACGCCCAGCACGAGAAGCGGCGCCGCAACCGAAGGGAGCCGCGGCTTCCGCGCACGGGATTTTACTTTAGCTGACCCAGTTACCGGGATCAAGGTCACCCTCCTCGTAGAACTTGAAGCCCGACACGATCGAAGACAGCAGCCCATTCCGGTACTGCGCGGTGTCGTAGAGAACGATGTAGACGTGCAGAACGAAGAACACCACGAAGCCCCAGGCGAACAGATGGTGCCACATGTGCAGGCGGTAGGAACCGCCCATTAGCGGAATCACCCAGCCCACCAGATGCTCCCAGAAGCCGCCCGGCCGGTTCTCGGAATACAGCGCGAAGCCGGTGACGATCTGCGCCCAGCCGAGGCCGATCACGAACACAGTATAGGCGAGGCCGGCAAGTGCGTTATGGCCCAGGTGGACGTGGCCACGCTCCAGTTTCAGGTAGGCGGCTGCCTGGCGGGTGAGGTCGCGCCACCATGTCGCGCGCCAGACGAAGGGGAAACCGGAGCGGGCATAGTCGTTTCCCATGTAGAACCAGTAGATCCGTAGAAGGAAGCCGGCCAGAAATACCATGCCGGCTCCGAAATGTATTTCCCGGACGCGGCCCATGACAAAGTGCTTGTACGCCTCGCCGGCGGGAGAGAGCTGTGGGAAGGCGATGTAGAGTCCGGTGGCGAACAGAGCGGCGAGGGCCAGCACGTTCACCAAATGGGTGAGCCGGATGGGCAACTCCCAGACGTACTTGCGGCCGTAACGGCAACCGGAGATGCCGAGATGCAAGGTTCTCGTCGACATAAGCGGCCTCCTCTATCGAACGACGATTTCGGCCACTTTGCGGCCGTCCGGACCAATAACATGCGAGGCGCAGGCCAGGCACGGATCGAACGAATGGATCGTGCGCAGGATTTCAACCGGACGCCGCGGATCGGCCATCGGCGTGCCCATCAGGGCCGCTTCATAGGCGCCGTGCTGGCCTTGGGCGTCCTTGGGCGAAGCGTTCCAGGTGGAGGGAACGACAATCTGATAGCGGGCGATCTTGCCCTCGTGAATTTTGACCCAGTGACCGAGGCTTCCGCGCGGGGCTTCCGTAAAGCCGAAGCCCTTGGCGTCCGTGGGCCAGGTAGATGGGGAGAACTTCGTGGTGTCGGCGGTGGTGGTGTCGCCGCTTTTGAGGTTGGCCAGCAGACGGTCGTATTCCGCCTGCAGCCACCCGACAGCGAGCTTGGTTTCCAGACCGCGTGCCGCTGTCCGGCCGAGAGTGGAGAACAGCGCCGAGGCATCCACCTTCAGCCGTCCAAGCGCGTCGTTTACTACTTCTTTGATCTCCGTATTTCCCGAAGCGTAGCCTACGATCATCCGGGCAAGCGGGCCCACTTCGACCGCGTGGCCCTTCCAGCGCGGGCTCTTCAGCCAGGAGTATTTCGCATTCTCGTCCAACTGCTGATAGGGCGGCTTCGGACCAGTGTAGTTTGGTTCGGTAACACCGTCCCAGGGATGCAGCGCCTGTTGGCCGTTGGGGTAGGTGTACCAGGAGTGGGTGACTTCCTCGCGAACCTGTTCGGGGTCGGCGAGGTCGACCGGAAGAACTTCCGCGAGGTTCTTGTTCAAGACGACGCCGCGCGGGAAGCGGAAATGGGCGGGGTCGTTCAGTCCGTTTAGCGGGATGTCGCCGTAGGACATGAAACTGCCCAGGCCGCCGCCGTATTTCGTCCACTCCGGATAGAAGGAAGCGACGGCGAGCAGATCGGGGATGTAGACGCCGTTGACGAACGCGTCGGCGTCCTGAATCAATTTGGCAACCAGGTTTAGCCGCTCAATGTTGATGGCATTGTCACCGTTTAACGAGATCGCAGAAGCAACGCCGCCGACCTGATAGTGGGGATGGGGATTCTTGCCCCCGAAGACAGTGTGGATCTTGATGATGTCCTTCTGCCAGCGGAGAGCCTCCAGATAGTGCGCCACCGCCATCAGATTGGCTTCAGGCGGAAGTTTGTAGGCCGGATGGCCCCAGTAAGCGTTCTGGAAAATGCCGAGCTGCCCGCTTTCAACGAACTTTTTCAGCGTGCTCTGGATGTCGGTGAAGTAGCCTGGGGTGGACGTGGGCCAGTGAGGAGAAACGGTCTGAGCGAGATCGGCGGTGGCTTTGGGATTGGCCTTGAGCGCCGAGACCACGTCCACCCAGTCGAGCGCGTGTAGGTGATAAAAGTGGATGACGTGGTCCTGCACGTACTGCGTCAGCTCCATGATGTTGCGGATGATTTGCGCGTTGCGGGGGACATCGATCGCGAGCGCGTTTTCGACCGCCCGGACCGAAGCCAGGGCGTGAACGGTGGTGCAGACGCCGCAGATACGTTCGCAGAACGCCCAGGCGTCGCGGGGATCGCGGCCTTCGAGAATCACTTCGATGCCGCGCCACATGGTGCCGGTGGAGGCGGCGTTCTCGATGACGTTGTGGTCATTGAGCATCGCCTCGATACGGAGGTGGCCTTCAATGCGCGTGATGGGATCGACGAGAACTCGTTTCATGGCTCACCTCACTCGCTTTCCCTGGCGCCGGTTTCCGGCGTCTTCTTCGTGGCTTTTCGCGCGACGTGCGAGATCAGATGAGCGCCCACGCCGATGCCCGTAAGTACGGTCAACGTCTTGCCGATCTGGTCCGGCGTCGATTCGATACCGGGCGCCAGGACATTGGACAGGCGCTGGGTGAAGGGACCGTTGTCCCAGAACCCGTCGGCCGCGCAGCCGATGCACGGGTTCCCGGAGGAGATCGGGAATCCGCAACCGTCGTTCCAGCGCATGCTCGAGCAGGCGTTATAGGTCGTCGGCCCGCGGCAGCCCATCTTGTAGAGGCACCAGCCTTTTTTCGCTCCTTCGTCGTCCCAGGACTCGACGAACATGCCGGCGTCGAAAAAGGCGCGGCGGTAGCACTTGTCGTGAATCCGCTGGCCGTAGAACATCTTCGGACGGCCCTGGCGGTCGAGTTCGGGAAGAGCGTCGAAAGTCAGGATGTAGGTCAGCACGCCCGTCATGACTTCGCTGATCGGCGGGCAGCCCGGCACATTGATGATGGTGCGGTCGGAGATTAGTTCATGAACGGGTTTGGCCCCGGTTGGGTTCGGCCGGGCGGCCTGGACGCAACCGTTGGAAGCGCAGGAACCCCACGCGACGATCGCCTTGGCTCCGGCGGCCGTCTCTTTCAGTACATTTAGAAACGTGTCGCCGCCGACGGTGCAGTAGACGCCGCCGTCCTTGGTCGGTGCGTTCCCTTCCACGGCCAGAATGTACTGCCCGGGATGCTCCTTCATGACCTTTTTCCGGATCTCTTCTACCTGAAAACCGGCCGCGGCCTGCAGGGTGTCGTCGTAGTCGAGCAAGATCATGTTCAGGACAATGTC
>JAJYCN010000083.1 GCA_021778335.1 Acidobacteriota bacterium
GAGGAAGAGGTCCGCACCCTCAACGCCGAACTCGAAGAGCGCGTCGCCCGCCGCACCGCCCAACTGGAATCCGCGAACAAAGAAATCGAACAGGCCCACGACCGCGAAATCGAAATCGGATTCCGCATCCAGCACACCCTCCTGCTCGACCAGCCCCCGCAGGACGCCCCGGGCCTGGAAATAGCCGCCATGACCATTCCCAGCCAGCGCATCGACGGCGATTTCTACGTCTTCCTGCCCCAACCCGCCGGCCGGCTCGACTCCATCGTCGGCGACGTCATGGGGAAAGGCATTCCCGCCGCCCTCCTCGGCGCCGCTACCAAAAGCCACTTCCTCCGCGCCTTCTCCGACCTTGTCCTCAAGTCCCACAATGGCAAGCTCCCCGAGCCCAGCGACATCGTCATGACCGCCCACGCCGAACTGGCCCGCCACCTCATCGAACTCGATAGTTTCGTCACCCTCATCTACGCCCGCTTCGACGTCCACACCCGCTGCATGACGCTGGTCGACTGCGGCCACACCGGCATCGTCCACTGGCACGCCTCCACCCGCTCGTCCTCCATGATCCACGGCGACAACCTCCCGCTCGGCGTACGCGAACGCGAACTCTACGAACAGTTCTCCGTCCCCTTCGCCCCCGGCGACATGCTCCTGTTCTTCTCCGACGGCATCACCGAAACCCGCAACTCCGCCGGGGAACTCTTCGGCCCCGATCGCCTCGAAGAGTACGTCCGCGCCCACCCGGACCTCACCCCCGACGAACTCGTCGAGGCCGTCCATGAAGCTGTGTTCGACTTCTCCGGCAATGAACGCCTCACCGACGACCTCACCACCGTGGCCGTTCGCATTCGCGAAATGCCCGCCCCTCTCTCCCACGCCGAACTCCAGATCGACAGCAGTCTCTGCCATCTTTCCGAGGCCCGCGACTTCGTACGCGGCTTTTGCACCGCCGTCCCCGGCTCCCCCCTCGACTCGACCGGGATATCCTCCCTGGAACTCGCCGTCAACGAAGCCGTCAGCAATATCATGAAACACGCCTACCACGGCCGATCCGGCCAGCGAATCCTCCTGGAAGCCGAGGCCTTCCCGGACTACCTCAACATCCGCCTCCACCATGCCGGAGACGCCTTCCGCCCCATGGGCGCCCCCCACCTCCCCGCCGACCGGGCGCGCGAATCGGGCTTCGGAACATATATCATCAGCAGAAGCGTCGATGACGTGCGCTACTATCGCGATGAGCGCGGTGGAAACTGCGTGTCGTTGACCAAGAGCTGGAAGCCGCCCCAGAATTCCAACGAGTAGGAAGGAAGTCGAGCCGGAATGGATATCACGGTTGATCACATCGACGGCGTAACCGTCGCCACAGTGCCGGTGGATGAATTGGACGCTAGCAACTCCAACGAGTTCAAACGCGACATCGCGCCTGTCCTGCAGGCCAATGCCAAACTCGTACTGGATCTCAGCCGCCTCCGCTTCGTCGACAGCTCAGGCCTCGGCGCCATGCTCTCCTGCCTCCGCCAGTTAACCGCCAAAGGCGGGGATCTCAAGCTCTGCTCCATGTCCCAGCAGGTCCGCTCCCTGTTCGAGCTCGTCCGCATGCACCGCATCTTCGACATCCATGGCACGCGCGAAGAAGCCATGGCCGCCTTTCATGCCGGACACTAACGCTCCCAATCCGAGCCGCGGCCAGGCGGCCCGAAGCCGGGCCGCAATCGCTGTTTACCGCGCGAAAAGCTACACCGAATGAACGAACACGCAACCACGGAAACCCCCGTCGCCCGTCTGCAGGAATCTATCCAGCAGCACTCCCGCTACTCCCTCGGCCGGTCCTGGGCCGACCTTTCTCCACGAGACCGTTTTAACGCAGTCGCTCTCGCCGTCCGCGACGAGATGGTCGACCGAATGCTCGAAACCGAACGGCGCTACTCCGGCGCCCACTCCAAGCGCCTCTACTACGTTTCCATCGAGTTCCTGATCGGTCAGTCCCTCGGCAATAACCTCCATAACCTCCAGCTCCGCGACGCCTGCCGCCAGGCCCTGCTCAACCTCGGCTCCAACCTCGAAGACATCGAAGAAATCGAACCCGATGCCGCCCTCGGCAACGGCGGCCTCGGCCGCCTCGCCGCCTGCTTCCTCGACTCCCTCGCCACTCTCGGCCTTCCGGGCTTCGGCTACGGCATCAACTACGAATACGGCCTGTTCAAGCAGGAAATCGACGACGGCTACCAGCGCGAAAAACCCGATAACTGGCTCGCTCAGCCCAGCCCCTGGGAAATCACCCGCCCCGAAGAAGCCTGCCTCGTCCCCGTCTACGGCCACATCGAGCACAGCGTCGACCGCTTCGGCGCCTACAACCCCATGTGGATGGACTGGCGCGTCCTCATCGGTGTCCCCCATGACATGCTCATCCCCGGCTACGGCGGCCGCACCGTCAACGTCCTCCGCCTCTACTCGGCCCGCTCCTCCCGCGACTTCGACATGGGCATCTTCAACGACGGCGACTACTTCAAGGCCGTCCAGCAGAAAATCGCCTCCGAAACGATCTCCAAGGTCCTCTACCCCTCCGACGCCATCGTCGCCGGCCAGGAGCTCCGCCTCGTCCAGGAATACTTCCTCGTCGCCTGCACCCTCCGCGACGTCATTCGCCGCTTCGAAGCCAACCACCCCGACTACTCCACCTTCGCTTCCTCCGTCGCCATCCACCTCAACGACACCCACCCCGCCCTCATGGTCGCTGAGCTGATGCGCATCCTCGTCGACGAGAAGAATCTGGAGTGGGACGAAGCCTGGCGGATCACTCAATCCACCCTCGCCTACACTAACCACACCCTCCTGCCCGAGGCGCTCGAAAAATGGCCCGTCCCCATGTTCGAGCACGTCCTGCCCCGCCACCTGCAGATCATTTACGAGATCAACCGCCGCTTCCTGGAACAGGTCTCCGCCGCCGGCCCCGGCAACATCGGCCTCGTCCAGAGCGTCTCGCTCATCGAGGAATCTTCACCCAAGCACGTCCGCATGGCCAACCTCGCCATGGTCGGAAGCCACTCGGTCAACGGCGTCGCGGAAATCCACTCCAACCTCGTCAAAACCGCGCTCGCCCCCGATTTCCATCGCCTCTTCCCCGAGCGCTTCAACAACAAAACCAACGGCATCACCCAGCGCCGATGGCTGCTCAACGCCAACCCCGGCCTCGCCAACCTCATCCGTGACGCGATCGGCGACGCCTGGATCACCGACCTGGACCGCCTCCGCGACCTCGATCGCTTCGCCGGCGACCCCGCCTTCCGCGCCTCCTTCCGCAACGTGAAGCATTCAAACAAGGAGCGCTTCGCCGCCATCATCCGCGCCACCGCCCGCGTTAAGGCCGACCCGGCTTCCCTCTTCGACATTCACGCTAAGCGCATCCACGCCTACAAGCGCCAGCTACTCAACCTCATGCACGTCATCCACGAGTATCTGTCGCTGGTCGAGGACGGCCGAACCCCGGCCGCCCCGCGCACCTACATCTTCGCCGGCAAGGCCGCGCCCGGCTACTGGGTCGCTAAGCAGATCGTCAAGGCGATCCACAACATCGGCCGCGTCATCAACTCCGACGCCCGCGCCCGCGACTGGATGAAAGTCGCCTTCGTCCCCGACTACCGCGTCTCCCTCGCGGAAAAAATGCTCCCCGCCGCCGACTTGAGCGAACAAGTCTCTACCGCCGGCATGGAAGCCTCCGGCACCGGCAACATGAAGTTTGCCCTGAATGGAGCGCTCACCGTCGGCACCCTCGACGGCGCCAATATCGAAATCCGCGACGAAGTCGGCCCGGAAAATATCTTCATCTTCGGTCTGAAGGCCAACGAAGTCCGCGAAATCCGCCAGAGCCGCTCCTACCGGCCCTGGGAGTACTGCGACAGCGACCCCCGCGTCCGCCGCGTGGTCGAAACTTTCCACACCAACCGCTTCTGCCCCGATGAGCCGGAACTGTTCACCTGGGTCCACCGCCGCGTCCTCGATGTCAACGACGAGTTCCTCCACTTGGCCGACCTCGCCCCGTTCCTCGACATCCAGGACCAGATCGCCCAAGCCTTCACCGATCCGGACCACTGGACCCGCATGGCCATCCTCAACGTCGCCCGCATCGGGAAATTTTCCTCGGACCGCTCCATCCGCGAGTACGCCGAAGACATCTGGCGCATCGAACCGGCCTGACACTACGCGGCGCTCGCCGTCTCCCGTCCCACCATCACCGCCACCGCCCGCGGACCCACGCGATACATCTTGCGTCCCGCCATGCTTTCCGCCCTGCTCGGCTCGACGATATCCAGCGGCGTCTCCCGGCTCGTGTCCACCCGCAACTTCCACTCCCACCCCGGTAGCACCGGCAACTCGAATTCGTGCGCCTCCCAGTGCGCATTGGCGACCAGATACAGGTGCTCCATCCGGTGATCCGGCCGCCCGTGCATATGCATCGCCAGCGTTCGGGACTCGTAGGACCAGTCCGGCGCATGCAGCCTCACCCCATGAAAATCGATCTTGGGCGCGTCCGGCTCCTTTCGCGCCGAGAAAGTCCCCCGCCGCAGAATCGAATGCTCGTGCCGCATCCGGATCAGCAGCCGGAAAAAGCGAAGTAGACCGGCATTCTTCTCCGCTAGCCTCCAGTCGAACCAACTGATCTCGTTGTCCTGGCAGTACGCGTTGTTGTTCCCCTGCTGCGTCCGCCCCACTTCATCGCCCGCGAGAATCATCGGCACGCCGTGCGCCATCAGCAGCAGCGCCGCCAGGTTCCTCGCCTGCCTCCCGCGCAGCCCGTTTACATCGCTCGACTGTGTCGGCCCCTCGACGCCGCAGTTCCAGCTCCAGTTATCGTTCATCCCGTCGCGGTTCTGCTCGCCGTTGGCCTCGTTGTGCTTGCCGTTGTAACTTACTAAGTCCGCCAGCGTGAACCCGTCGTGACAGGTGATGAAGTTAATGCTGTGCCACGGCTCGCGCAGATTGTCCGAATACAGATCCGGACTCCCCATCAGCCGCGACGCCAGCGCCGGAACCATCCCCGGATCGCCCTTCACAAACCGCCGGATCTCGTCCCGGAACTTTCCGTTCCACTCCGCCCAACGCCCCCACGCCGGGAAACTCCCCACTTGATAGAGCCCCGCCGCGTCCCAAGCCTCCGCGATCAGCTTCGTCTGCGCCAGCACCGGATCGTGCGCCAGCCTTTCGAGCAGCGGAGGGCTCGCCAGTACGCTCCCGTCCTGCCCCCGCCCCAGGATCGAAGCCAGATCGAACCGGAACCCGTCCACGTGCATCTCCGTCACCCAGTACCGCAGCGCGTCCACCACTAACTCGCGCAGCACCGGATGATTGCAGTTCAGCGTATTCCCGCAACCGGAGAAATTCATGTATTCGCCCGTCTCCGGCCGCAGCATGTAATACACCGGATTGTCGATTCCCCGGAACGAAAGCGTCGGCCCGTGCTCATTCCCCTCCGCCGTATGGTTGAACACCGCGTCCAAAATCACTTCAATTCCCGCCGCGTGCAACCGCTTCACCATCTCCTTGAACTCGTTTACCGGCCCATCGTCGCCACCCCGCGACGCATAAGCGGCCTTCGGCGCGAAAAACGAAATCGGGTTGTATCCCCAGTAGTCGAGGTGATTCCCGGTACCCGGAAACGACTCGAGCAGCAGCGTCTCGTCAAACTCGAAAATCGGAAGTAACTCCACCGCCGTAACTCCCAACTGCCGCAGATACGGGATCTTCTCCACCACGCCGGCGAATGTCCCCGGCTTGGCCACACCCGAAGAAGCGTGCCGCGTGAACCCCCGCGCGTGCATCTCGTAAATCACGCTGTCGGCCAGCGGAATGTTCAGCGGCTGGTCGAACTCCCAGTCGAAGTGCTCGTTCAGAATCGCCGCCCGCCGCGGCTGTGTCCTACCCGGACCCGCGCCCCACTGGCTATGCCCCGTCAAGGCCTGCGCATACGGATCTACGACAATGTTCCGCCGGTCGAACCGGTAAACCAGCGGATTCTCGTTCGGCGCCCGCTCCATCCGGAACGCATAGTGAATCCCCGGGTCCAGCCCCAGCAAAAACGCGTGCCACACGTCCCCGGTCCGGTTCAGATGCGGATCGAACGGAAACTCCACCAGCGGCTCGGCCTCGCCCGGAAAAAACAGGATCAGCGTCACGGCCGTAGCGTGCTTGGAAAAGATGCTGAAGTTGATCCCGCCCCGCAGGACCGTCGCGCCAAACGGCAGCGGCGAACCCCGGCTGAACTCAAACTGCGTCGTCACCATCGACAGCAGCTTCTGGCGCAAACTCGACATGCTTCCGAACCGTTCCCCCTCGCGGCGCTTTCAGTCTATCAGCCCTCTAGTTGCGCGCCGCGCCCCGGAGGCCGCTATAATACGGAACCAGAAGTAGGGGGACAATCGTCCGGCTATGACACGCGATTCCCAGGGACAAGGCGCGCCGCGTCGCCGCGGAAGCGCGCTAGCAACGTCCGCCGTGGTCAAGTTGGAACTGAGCGGGTGGGATGAAATCGCCGCCCATCTCAAGGTCAGCCGCCGAACCGCACAAAATTATGCGAACCATCACGGCCTCCCTGTGCGCCACCACCCCGGCCGTAAAGGCCGAGTCTGGGCCCTGCCCGCCGAACTCGACCAATGGAGGGACAAACACAGGTACCCCCCTCCCGCCCGCACAGGCCGGGTCCGTTACGTTATTGTCTTCGGCGTCCTTTCGGCTATAACCCTGGCCGTCATCGCCACCGTCCTCATTCACGGCCGGTTCGCCCGCCCGCAAGTTTCGCCGGCCTCCGTCACCATGCGAGATAACGCCGTTGTCGCCCTCGACGCCGGCGGCCACACGCTCTGGCAACACCGGTACCGCCGCAGCCTCATCGCCAATCTGGGACGCACCCAGTTCGCCGATTACGCCCGCATCGCCGATTTCGACGGAAGCGGGCATCCCTCCGTTGTGGTCCCTGTCCTACTCGCCGATGGCCCAAACCCGCAAGATTCTTTCATCACTCGCATCGACTGCTTCTCCGCCGGCGGACGGCTCCGCTGGTCCTACCAGCCGCAAGTCAGTCTCCGCTTCGGCCAAGACGAGTTCCACGGCCCCTGGTACGTATTCGCGCTCATCGTCGCCCGCGAGGGAAACTCCACCTCCGTTTTTGCCTCCTTCTCCCACTACGAGTGGGGCAACTCGTTCGTCGCCGAAATCGACCCCAAAACCGGTCGCGGCAGCGTGCGGTTCGTAAACACTGGCAGCATCCGCTCACTGTCCCGAATGACACGGGCCGGGGAAACGTACCTCCTCGTCGGCGGATTCAATAACGAATACGACGGAGCAAGCCTCGCGTTCATGAACGCGCGCCAACAATTTGCTGCTTCGCCGCAAACACTTGGAACCCGCTTCATCTGTGCTAACTGTCCTTCAGGTTCTCCCGACGACTACTTCGTCTTTCCCCGTTCCGAAATAAACCGAGCCCTTGAACAATATGAGCTGCCTGTGGAAGTCATCCGTGTAAACGGGAGCGATGTCGAGGCATCGGTCAATGAGAATGTGAGCGCATCACAGTGCGTCGTGAGCTACTACCTGCTTCGCTTCTCTCCCGCCCCGCAACTCATCTCACGCCGCTTCAGCTCCAACTACGAGCCCACCCACCGTTCTCTCGAACAATCCCACCGCATCTCTCACCCGTTCCGGAACTGCCCCGACCTCCTCAACCCCGTCGGCATCCGCCTCTGGACACCCTCCGGCCACTGGACCACCCTCCACGGCCGCTCTTCCCTCTGACGCGCCGCCGCCCCGTTGTATCGTGAGGTCTATGCTGGTCCGCCGCCTATTCGCACTCACCGCGCTCCTCGCCGCCCCCGCCTGGGCCGCCCCCGCGCCCACCGTCGAGGAAGCCCGCCGCTTCATGGACCAGGCCGAAGCCCGGCTCCTCAAACTCAACGTCGACTCCAGCCGTGCCGGCTGGGTCCGCTCCACCTACATCACCGGCGACACGGAAATCCTTGCCGCCCAGGCCGACGAGCAACTCATCCAGGCCACCGTCGAACTCGTCCACCAGGCCCAGCGCTTCGCCGGCCTGAAACTCCCGCCCGAACTCGCCCGTAAGTTCGCCCTGCTACGCAACTCACTTACTCTCGCCGCGCCAACCGATCCTGCCCAAAGCGCCGAACTCACACGCATCGCCGCAAAAATGGAAGGCGACTACGGCGCCGCAAAGTACTGTCCCACCCCCAGCCGCTGCCTCGACGTCGATCAACTCTCTGGCATACTGGCCACCAGCCGCGACCCCGCCGCCTTACTCGACGCCTGGCAGGGCTGGCACAACCTCGCCCGCCCGCAGCGGACTCCCTTCGCGCGTTACGTCGAACTCGCCAACCTCGGCGCCCGCCAGCTAGGCTTCGCCGGCACCGGCGCCATGTGGCGCTCGAAATACGACATGCCGCCCGGCGATTTCGCCGCCGAACTCGACCGCCTCTGGACCCAGGTCCGCCCGCTCTACGTCGCCCTCCACACTTACGTCCGCCGCCGCCTCCGCGAAAAATACGGTGCTTCCGTCGTCCCCGCTCACGGTCCCATCCCCGCCGGCTTACTCGGTAATATGTGGGCCCAGGACTGGAGTAACATCTATCCTCTCATCGCCCCTCCCGGCGACCGCGCCACTTACGACCTCACCGAAATCCTCCGCGCCCGTGACACGAAACCCCTCGACATGGTCCACGACGGTGAACGCTTCTTCACCTCCCTCGGCTTCGCGCCCTTGCCGCCAACCTTCTGGGCCCGCTCCCTGTTCGTCAAACCCGCCGGCCGCGACGTCGTCTGCCACGCCAGCGCCTGGGACATCGACACCCGGAACGACCTCCGCCTCAAACTCTGCATCGAAATCAACGCCGAAAACTTCACCACCATCCACCACGAACTCGGCCATAACTTCTACCAGCGCGCCTACATGCATCAGCCTCTGCTGTTCCGCGACAGCGCCAACGACGGTTTCCACGAAGCCATCGGCGACACGATCGCCCTCTCCGTCACGCCCGCCTACCTGCACCGCATCGGCCTGCTCGACGGGCTCCCTCCGGCCTCGAGCGGCATCGGCCTTCTGCTCCGCCGCGCCCTCGACAAAGTCGCCTTCCTCCCCTTCGGCCTCATGATCGACAAGTGGCGCTGGGAAGTCTTCTCCGGCCAGATCCCGCCGGAAAAATACAACGAAACCTGGTGGGCCATGCGCCTCCAGTATCAGGGCGTCGCACCTCCGGAAGGCCGCACGGAATCAGACTTCGACCCCGGCGCCAAATACCACGTCGCCGCCAACGTCCCCTACACCCGCTACTTCCTCGCCGCCATTCTCCAGTTCCAGTTCCACCGCGCGCTATCTCACATCGCCGGCTGCACCGGTCCTCTCTACCAGTGCTCCATCTACGGTAACCAGGAAGCCGGCCGCCGCTTGAACGCGATGCTCTCCATGGGCGCAAGCCGACCCTGGCCGGACGCGCTCGATGAACTCACCGGCCAGCGCGAAATGGACGCCACCGCCATCCTCGACTACTTCGCCCCGCTCGAAAAATGGCTCGACGAGCAAAACAAAGGCGAGCAGTCCGGCTGGTAGCACGCCGCAAAGTGCCCTGCGCCACGTAGGACAAATTGACCCACTTTTGCGCTCACCCGTTTGCGCCCCATCCTCCGCTGCGCTATCGTCATCCCTTGTGTCACCCGCTGGCGGAGGGATCCGGCGCTTCACCACCTCAACCCGTTTTTCTGCGCCGCACCGAACCGTGTAGCTATGATGAGACTTCATTCAAGGAGGTTGTAGCCATTATGCGACTGAACTCCAAGTTGATGACATCGCTGGCCAGGGCGTCGTGGAAAGCGTACACTCTGCCACTTATTTTGTTGCTCGCCGGAGCACCCCTGCCCGCCGTGGCCCAGGAATCCGCGGGTGGCGAGGCTTCGCTCATCCTGCCTGATCTCGGACAGGCCACTTTCCTGGGCATCAACGGACGAACCCTCCTGCTCGCCGGTCTCCCCATCGTCTTCCTCGGTTTCCTGTTCGGCATGGCGATCTTCTATCACCTGAAAAACCTGCCCGTTCATAGCTCGATGCGCGACATCTCCGAGCTCATCTACGAAACCTGCAAAACTTACCTCGTCACCCAGGGCAAGTTCCTGCTCATCCTGGAAGCCTTCATCGGCGTCATCATCGTGTTTTACTTCGGCCTGCTGCAAGGCTTCGCCGCCATCAAGGTTTTCATCATTCTCCTGTTCAGCCTCGTTGGCATCGCCGGCAGTTACGGCGTCGCCTGGTTCGGCATCCGCGTCAACACCTTCGCCAACTCGCGCACCGCCTTCGCCAGCCTCCGCGGCAAGCCGTTCCCTTGTTACGACATCCCCCTCAAAGCCGGCATGAGCATCGGTATGTTGCTCATCAGCGTCGAACTCGTGCTCATGCTTTTCATCCTGTTGTTTGTACCCGGCGACTACGCCGGTCCGTGTTTTATCGGTTTCGCCATCGGCGAATCCTTGGGCGCCGCCGCACTCCGTGTCGCGGGCGGTATCTTCACCAAAATCGCCGACATCGGCGCGGACCTCATGAAAATCGTCTTCAAGATCAAGGAAGACGATGCCCGCAACCCCGGCGTCATCGCCGACTGCACCGGCGACAACGCGGGCGACTCCGTCGGACCCTCCGCCGACGGCTTTGAAACCTACGGCGTCACCGGCGTCGCCCTCATCTCCTTCATCCTCCTCGCAGTCAACTCGCCGCTCGTCAAGGTCCAGCTTCTGGTCTGGATCTTCGCCATGCGCGTCATGATGCTCATCTCCTCCGGCATCTCCTACTTTCTTAACGCCGCCATCGCCCGAGCACGCTATCTCAACGCCGATAAGATGAACTACGAAGCGCCGCTCACTTCCCTCGTCTGGCTTACCTCCATCGTCTCCATCATCGCCACTTACATCGTCTCCAACTTACTCATCCCCGACTTAGGCGGCGACCCGACCCTCTGGTGGAAGCTCTCCACCGTCATCACCTGCGGCACCCTTGCCGGCGCCATCATCCCGGAACTCGTCAAAGTATTCACCTCCACCCAGTCGGGCCATGTCCGCGAAATCGTCACCAGCGCCCGGGAAGGTGGCGCTTCGCTCGATATCCTCTCCGGCTTCGTCGCCGGTAACTTCAGCGCCTACTGGCTCGGATTGGCCATGCTCATTCTCATGGGCGTCGCCTACGGCGTAAGCACCCAGGGCCTCGGCTCGCTCATGGTCGCGCCCGCCGTCTTCGCCTTCGGCCTCGTCGCCTTCGGCTTCCTTGGAATGGGTCCGGTAACCATCGCGGTCGACTCCTACGGCCCCGTTACCGACAACGCACAGTCGGTCTACGAACTCTCCGTCATCGAAACCATACCCAACATCGAAGCCGAGATCAAGAAGGACTTCGGTTTCGCCCCGCGTTTCGAAGTCGCCAAGGAATATCTCGAAGAAAACGACGGCGCGGGCAACACCTTCAAGGCCACCGCCAAACCGGTGCTCATCGGAACCGCCGTCGTCGGCGCCACCACGATGATCTTCTCCATCGTCGTCGCCCTTACTCAGGGATTGCGGCCCGACCTCATCAACAACCTGTCCATCCTTCACCCCCCGTTCCTGCTCGGCCTCATTCTCGGCGGCGCCGTTATCTACTGGTTCACTGGCGCATCCGCCCAGGCCGTCACCACCGGCGCCTACCGCGCCGTCGAGTTCATCAAGGCCAACATCAAGCTCGAAGGAACTACAAAAGCCAGCGTCACCGACAGTAAGAAGGTGGTCGAAATCTGCACCCAATACGCGCAGAAGGGCATGTTCAACATCTTTATCACCGTCTTCTTCGCCACCCTGGCCTTCGCCTTCGTCGAGCCGTACTTCTTCATCGGCTACCTCATTTCCATCGCCCTGTTCGGTCTCTTCCAGGCCATCTTCATGGCCAACGCCGGCGGCGCCTGGGACAACGCCAAGAAGATCGTCGAAACCGAGCTCAAACAAAAAGGCACGCCGCTCCACGACGCCACCGTCGTCGGCGACACCGTGGGCGATCCCTTCAAGGACACATCCTCGGTGGCCATGAACCCGATCATCAAATTCACTACCCTGTTCGGCCTGCTCGCCGTCGAACTCGCCGTCTCGCTCGCCTCCAAACAAGGGCAGGGGATCACGCACACGCTCGCCGCCGCGTTCTTCGCCGTGTCGGTCTACTTCGTCTGGCGCTCGTTCTACCGCATGCGCATCGGCCAGGAATAAGGAGTCGCGTTGCCCGGCCCGCTCGCGGACCCTCTCGGGTTCGGTGGCCCCGACTGGATCGAACTCTTCGTCGCGGTCCTGCTCGCCGGGTGTCTGTTGCTCTGGCGTCCCTATATCGAACCGCTGGCGCGGCGCATCGGCCGTCATCCGGCCTGGTGCGCCGCCCTGCTGGCCGCCCTCGCGCTGGCTCTCCGCCTCACGCTCCTTCCGAACCATCCTGTCCCTACACCCGGCGTCTACGACGAGTTCGGCCACTTACTCGTCGCCGATACGCTGCTCCACGGCGGTCTCGCCAACCCCGTCCACCCGATGCACCGTTTCTTCGAGACCATCTTTGTCCTCCAGCGACCGACTTACAGCTCGATCTACCCGCTTGGCATGGGTATGTTACTCGCCATCGGCCGCTTGCTCACCGGTCTCGCCTGGTCCGGCGTGCTCCTCGCCATGGCCGCCTTCTGCGGCCTCTGTTACTGGATGCTGCGTGGCTGGGTCAGCCCCGATTGGGCCCTCGCCGGAGCCGCCCTCGCTCTCGCCCGCTTCGGCCCGCTCAACGACTGGACAAACTGCTACTGGGGCGGCCATCTTCCCGCGCTCGCCGGCTGCCTCGTCTTCGGCGCCCTGCCCCGCCTCACCGCGCGTCCCCGCGCCCGCGACGCCATCTTACTCGGCCTCGGCTTGGGCATTCACTTACTAACTCGCCCGTTCGAAACCATCTTCCTCCTCGCGGCGGTCGTCTTCTTCCTGAGCCCTCGCGCGTTCGATCCTGCTCTTCGCCGCCCTCTCGCACTCGCCGCGGTCGCCACGCTGCCCGCCGTCGCCCTCACGCTTCTCCAAAACCACGGCGTCACCGGCTCCTGGACCAAGCTGCCATACGCGGAAAGCCGCGCCCAATACGGCGTCCCCACAACATTTTCCTTTGAACCCATTCCCGTCCCAGGCCGCGCTCTCACCGTCTCCCAAGCCGGCATCTACCGCATGCAGTCCGCCGCCCACGGCCCCATGGATAGCCCGGCTCGCTTCCTCGAACGTCTCGCCTACCGCGTCCGCTTCCTTCGCTTCTTCCTCTCGCCGCCCCTCTATCTGGCCCTCCTCGCCTTTCCGCTCCTCCGCAACGAACACCGCTGGCGCGCCGTGCTCCTCACTCTCGCTCTGTTCTTCCTCGGCGGCAACTTGTACCCGTTCTTCTTCCCGCACTACGCCGGAGCCCTCGCCGGCATCCTCATCCTCGCCGCGATAGCCGCCCTCGCCCGCATCCATCGCCTCGGCCCGGCCGGCGCCTTTGCCTCGCGCGCGCTTCTCCTTCTCGCCCTCCTTCCCTTCGCCTTCTGGTACCCCGTCCACCTGTTCGATTCAAACCCGGGCCTCCGCGCGCTCGAATCCTTCGACACCTGGGACGGCATCAACCACTTCGGCGACAACCCCCGCGCCGTCGTCGCCGCGAGCGTCGCGCATCTCCCCGGCCGGCCCCTGATCTTCGTCCAATACGCCCCCAACCACTCCTTCCAAAACGAATGGATCTGGAACGCCGCCGATATCGATTCTGCCCGCGTCGTCTGGGCCCTCGACCTCGGTCCCGCGGAAGACGAAGCCCTCCGCCGCTACTATCCGAATCGCACGGCGTGGCTGTTCTCGCCCGACGCTGATCCCACGCGCATCGCACCCTACCGCGCTCCCTCGCCCACCGCGCCCGCACCGCCCGCGCCGCCAAAACCCGCGCACGGCCTCACCCTCGAACAAGTGCACTGATCTTCACTGCTCTTGCTATACTAGGGTGAATCGCGCCCGTAGCTCAGTTGGATAGAGCGTCTGGCTACGAACCAGAAGGTCGGGAGTTCGAATCTCTCCGGGCGCACCACTCAGACCAAATCAATTCAAATCCTCGCAACGAAAACGGGTGTGTTCGCGAGAGATCATCCTCACTCCCTTCACTCCACGTGCGCGGCCGTCAGAAGGACCAGATTCTCCACGGCACTGTAGTCACTTGCATTATGAGTGGCCAGAGGAACATTCAACTGCAACGCGGCGGCCGCGATCCAGGCGTCGGCAAATGTGATCGGCCGGCCCTTTTTCTCGCAGCCGCTTTTGACCCGCGCCCACAGTCGCGCGGTTTCTGCGTCCGGGAGCAATGGCGTAAAACGGTCGAGGAACCGGCGCATGAGTTCGCGCCGGTTAGAGCCCCAGTTCTTCAGCTCCACGCCGTACTCGATTTCCGCAATGGTGATTAGCGAAACGGCCAACGGCCTGCCGGCGAGTATCGCTTGATAGGCGGTTGCAACTGGGTGCGACTTGAACAGGAATGAAATAACATCGGTGTCCACCACCGCGGGCGTTGCGGAGTCCATCAGATCGCTACGGGCCGGGACCGCTCATTGCGAAGCGCCCGAATCAGCGCCACAAATTCCTCCGCGCCGTTCGGATCATTCTCGGTGTCCGCCTTGAGATCTTCGAGAGTGACTGGCGGCTTCAAAACAACTCCGGGGCGAAGTTGTACGCCGCCTGCTTCCGTTCCCTCGGTCTGTTGTGGCATCCTGATTCCCAGTTTAGCCCCACGTATCGCGTCAGCGCGAGTGCGGGGTCGGTCCTCGCTCAGGCTTCGCTGCGCGGCTTTTCACATCGTCCCCCTCTCAAACACGCCTGCAATGCCCGCGCGTGTTACGCTCGTTGGCCGGAGGTCTGCTTCGCCATCTAGCAGCCATGACGCTCGCTCGCATTCTTCCGATTCTTCTTCTTCCGCTCTCGTTGACAGCCCAGCAATACACACGCGGCATCGGCGTTTATCCGGGTGACCCGGCCCAGGACTGGTCGCCGCATCTCGAAATCGACTCGTCCTCCTACCGCAACCTCGCTCTTCACCGTCCCGCTCATCAGTCAAGCAGCTACGATTACAACCTCACCGCCCAACTTGTAACCGATGGAATCGTTGACACTCACCTGCCGCGGTGGATTACGGTCTCCACCAGCACGAAGGGTGTCCTTCCGAAACACCAGCGCGAGTTACTTCTCGACCATAACTGGGTAACTACCGTCGACCAGCGAGGCCGCGGCGTCTGGATCCAGTTTGAGATCGACGGAGACGCCGTGCCGGAGATCGATCGTCTCGACATTGACGGCACAATCATGGCGCGCGAGCCCGACAACCAGGAGTGGACCGTCACCGTGCTTGGCTCCGACGACGGGGAAAACTGGAATGACCTGGGCAAAACCAGCGGCATGGCCCGGCCGGGCGGTGAAATCCATCCCGTGCTCCCGCTCGCCGCGCCGTCCCGCAGCCGTTACTACCGCCTGCAGTTCGACACCGGACGCACTGTCCTGTGGCGCATCGGCGAAGTCGCCTTCTCGCACAACGGCCAGCGCGTGCCGCTCGGCGGGCCGTATGAATTCACCAGCGCCTGGAAGAGCGCCGGCACGGGCGCGGAGTGGCTCGATGTGGATCTCGGTGCGCGCTGCCACATCGACCGCGTGAAACTCGCCTGGATCCGCGGCCCGGCGCGAGGCGCGCTCGAAGTCTCCGATGACGCGCACCGATGGACTTCCCTTCACGCTCTCGATGCAAACGACATTCACTTGAGCAATCCCGTCGACGCGCGCTACGTTCGTCTCAAACTCGACGAAGCAGACACGAGCGACGGCTACATCCTCAGTGAACTCGAAGTCTATGGCCGAGGAGGCCCGATTCCACACGCCCACGCCCCGGCCCAGGCTTCCACCCGGCGGCTTGACCTCGCCGGAGGCAACTGGAAGTTACAACGCGATTCGCTCGTCTCCGCGGACGCTCTCGCCATCTCGCGCGCCGGCTTCGATGACAACGGCTGGCTGCCTGCCACCGTCCCCGGAACCGCGCTCGCCAGTTACTTGAACGCCGGCGCGATTCCCGATCCGACCTTCGGCGATAACCAACTCGCCATCTCGGATTCGTTCTTCTACGCAAACTTCTGGTACCGCGACGAGTTCCCCTCGCCCCCCGCCGGCAAGCGGGTGTGGCTCAATTTCGACGGCATCAACTGGAAAGCCGACGTCTATCTGAACGGCGAAAAACTCGGCCGCATCGAAGGAGCCTTCGACCGCGCGCGCTTCGATGTAACCTCGAAACTCGCGGCGGGTCGCACGAACGCGCTCGCCGTACTCGTTTACAAGAACGACAATCCCGGTATCTTCAAACAGAAGACCTTCGAGAGCCCCGGCGCCAACGGCGGCGTCCTCGGGGCCGACAATCCGACCTTCCACGCCTCCATCGGTTGGGACTGGATCCCGACCATTCACGGCAGGGACAGTGGCATCTGGAACAACGTCTATCTCGATGCAACCGGCGACGTGACCGTTGAGAATCCCGCAGTGCGCACGGCTCTTCCGCTCCCGGACACCTCGCGCGCCGAAGTCACGATCGAAGCGACCCTCGCCAATCACGCCACGCAGTCCGTCGCCGGACACCTGCGCGGCCGTTTCGGTGAGCATACGTTCGACCTGCCCGTACAACTCGCCGCCGGCGAGTCCCGGCAGGTCGAGCACCGCTTCACCCTCGCAAATCCGAAGCTCTGGTGGCCGAATGGTTACGGCGAGCCGAACCTCTACAACGTCGAGTTGCAATTCGACGACTCCGGCTTAGTTGCTTTCAAGACCGGAGTGCGCCAGTTCACTTACTCGGAAGACGGCGGCGCGCTGCGTTTCTGGATCAACGGCCGGCGCTTCATTCCGCGCGGCGGCAACTGGGGCTTCTCGGAATCCATGCTCCGCTACCGCGCCCGCGAGTACGAGGCCGCGATGCGCTACCACCGTGACATGCACTTCAACATGGTCCGCAACTGGGTGGGGCAGATCGGCGAGGACGCGTTCTACGACGCAGCGGACCGCAACGGCATCGTCATCATGCAGGACTTCTGGCTCGCCAATCCATGGGACGGCCCGGACCCGAATGACGACGCGATGTTCCTCCGCAACGCTCGCGACACGATCGACCGCATCCGCAACCATCCATCCATCGGCCTTTACTGCGGCCGCAACGAAGGCTACCCGCCGAAACCGCTCGATGACGCACTCCGCGCCCTGCTGGCGCAACTCGATCCCGGCATCGAATACGTTCCCAGTTCCGCCGACGACCTCGTAAGCGGCCACGGACCATACCGCGCGATGAGTCCGGATTACTACTTCCGCGAACGCGCAACCGCCAAATTCCACAGCGAACTCGGCATGCCCAACATCGTCACCATGGACAGCCTGCGGCGCATGATGCCGGAATCCGGCATGTGGCCGCAGGGCGAGATGTGGGGTCTGCACGACTTCTCACTCAACGGCGCCCAGGGCGGGGCGTCGTTCCGCGAACGGATCGAAAAGAGCTATGGCGGAGCCAATGATGCCGCCACCTGGGTGAAACTGGCGCAGTTCGTCAACTACGAAGGCTACCGCGCCATGTTTGAAGCGCAAGGCAAGAACCGCATGGGTCTGCTGATCTGGATGAGTCATCCGGCGTGGCCTTCGATGGTCTGGCAGACCTACGACTATTACTTCGACCCGACGGCCGCTTACTTCGGCGCGAAAAAAGCCTGCGAGCCGCTGCATATCCAGTGGAACCCGGTGACGGACTCGGTCGAGGTGGTCAATTACAGCGCAGGCAGCGTGGACGGACTTACGGCCAGTGCCGAAGTGCTGAACCTTGACGGAAGCTTGCGCTGGCAGAAATCAGCCGGACTTTCCAGTCGCGAAGACAGTATCGAGACACCGGTCCATATCGAGTATCCTGCCGGCTTGAGCGCGGTTCACTTCATCCGCCTGCGGCTGACTCGCGGCTCGGACGTAATTTCGGAAAACTTCTACTGGCGCGGCATTGCGCCCGGCGACTATCGCGCGCTGCGCCAACTTGGCCAGGCTGTGGTAAAGGCCACGACGAACCAGGAGCGCCATGGTGGGCAGTGGGTGCTCACAACCCGGTTGGAGAATACCTCGGCGACTCCCGCGCTGATGGTCCGTCTGAAGGTGGTCCGGGACACCAGCGGCGACCGGATCCTTCCGGCGCTTTACTCCGACAACTATGTTGCCCTGATGCCGGGCGAGCATCGAACCATCCGCACCACGGTGGAAGATACGGACACGCGCGGCGAGCGGCCTCGAATTGCCGTTGAAGGCTTCAACGTCGCGCCGGAGCGCTAGGTCTGCGCTAGGATTCCCCGAGCAGGCGTTTCTGCACCTTCCCCATCGCGTTGCGTGGCAGTTTATCGAGGAACACAAAGCGGCGCGGTAGCTTGAACGACGCCATCGCCGTGCGGCACCGTTCGGCCAGCGCATCGGCCGCTACAGGCCGGCGAAGCACGACGTAAGCCACCGGAACCTCGCCCCGTACCGCGTCCGGCACACCGGCCACGGCGGCTTCGGCGACTTCTTCCTGCTCGAGCAGGAACTCTTCGATCTCGCGCGGATAAATGTTAAAACCGCCGGAGATGATGAGGTCGCTTCTGCGTCCGCGGAGGGTGTAGTAGCCGTCTTCGGAAACCTCGGCCACGTCGCCCGTGCGGAACCACCCGCCTTCGAAAGCGTCGCGGGTCGCATCTTCGCGGCGCCAGTAGCCGGAAAATACGTTCGGTCCCTTCAACCACAGTTCACCGTCGCGGATCTGCACCGACACCCCGGGCAGAGGCAGGCCGACGGTTCCCGGCCGGCGTTCGCCGATGTAAGGATTGCTGATGTTCATCAGCGTTTCGCTCATGCCGTAGCGCTCGAGAATCCGATGGCCGAACTTAGCCTCGAATTCGGCGAACACTTGCGCCGGCAGCGGAGCCGAGCCGGACACAAACAAGCGCATGAAGCCGCCGATCTCTCTCGCCTCCTCCTCCGGAATGTCGAGAAGCCGGACATAGATCGTGGGAACGCCGAAGAACAGCGTCGGGCGGAAGTCCAGAAACTCCGCGGCGGCCTTCGCGTGTTCGAAGCGCGGGAGCAGTCGCATCAGGCAGCCGCTCATCAGCCAGCAGTGCAGCCCGTTGCCGAGCCCGTGAACATGAAACAACGGAAGTGCGAGTAAGAATCGGTCCGAGGAACTAATCTGCCAGCAAGTGAGTAAGTTGATCGCGTTCGAGGCGAAGTTATCGTGACTTAGCACTGCGCCCTTGCTCGTTCCCGTGGTTCCGGAAGTGTAGATGATCCCCGCGGGCGCACTGCCATCCACCCTAACCGCCGGGCGGCGGACGGGCATGGAGGACACCTCCGCACGGAGAGCCGGAAGGTCCTCTTCGCGAAGGAATGCCGCCGGTTCGGCGTCGTGAAGAATGTGACTGATCTCGCGGTCGCGATAAAGGATATTGATCGGAACGAAGATGACGCCGAGCTTCACCGAGGCCAGGTACACGTCGATCGTCTCCAGGCAGTTCGGAAGATAGACGCAAAGCCGGTCTCCGGACTTCAGGCCGCGCCGGACGAGACACTCGGCCGTCTGGTTACTCCGATGTTCGATATCGCCGAACGTATAGGTATGGCCGTCAAACTCGAGCGCGGGCTGGAGATCGG
>JAJYCN010000380.1 GCA_021778335.1 Acidobacteriota bacterium
TTTACTTCTTCTCCTCCCGCCAGCGCATGGACCAGAAATGGGGCACCGCCACCCCCATCACCATTCGCGACCGTGAATTCGGCGCCGTCCGCATCCGCGCCTACGGCATCTACGCCTACCACATCGACGATCCGCGCGTCTTCTAACAGAAAGTCAGCGGCACCCGCGAAAGCTATCAGATCAGCGACCTCGAAGGCCAGTTGCGCAACACCATCGTCGGCCAGATGACCGACGCCTTCGGCCGCGCTAACGTCAACTTCATCGACATGGCCGCCAGCCAGCAGGAACTCGCCCAAACCATGCAGGAGCACTTGCGCCCCGTCTTCGGCGGACTCGGCCTCGCTCTCGATAGCTTCGTCGTCGAAAACATCTCCCTCCCCGAAGAGCTGCAAAAAATGCTCGACCAGCGCATCGGCATGAACATGCTCGGCGACATGAACCGCTACACCCAGTTCCAGGTCGCCAACTCCATGCCCATCGCCGCCGCCAACGAAGGAGGAGGCGCCGCCGGCATCGGAGCCGGACTCGGAGCCGGCATGGTCATGGCCCAGCAGATGATGGGCGCCATGCACCCCGCCGCGCAGGCCGCTCCCGCGGCAGAAGCCGCCCCCGCCGCGGCCGCTCCAGCCCCCGCCGGCCCCGCGGGCACAACCAAGTTCTGCATGAACTGCGGTAAGTCCATCGCCAAGGCGGCTAAGTTCTGCCCCGAATGCGGCGGCGCCCAGTCGTAACTTACTCGAACTTACTCACCATCGTGTAACAGTGGCGTTGGACCACTGCACCACATTCGCCTGCTCGCCCTCCACCGGCCGGAACACCGACTGCACGCCGATCCGCCCCGGCCCGTGAACCCGCAGCCACAAATACCGGTTTCCCCACGGAGCCCACATCGAAAACGCCAGGCCCGGATGCTCGAAATGTAGCTGCATCTGCACCGTCGGACTCTTGAACACCAGCGCCGAAGGCTTCACCAGCATCGTCTGCCCCGGCTTCAAATCCCGCACAAACACGTTACCGCCCGCGTGCAGCAGAACTAACCCCGGCGTCTGCTCCGCCCGGAACCGGTCCATGTACATGCCCATCGGATAATGCGTCTCCGTGTCTTTCCCGTTCCTCGTCCGGAACCAGATGTTGGTCTGAAACCAGTCGTAAGCCACGTTCGAAGTCGCCGTCAGCAGGATGTGCTCCCGCACGTCGATCTCCTGCCCCGGATGCAGCGGCACCGGAATCACTTCCCCCGGATCGTCCATCGAAAACGCCACGTGCCCCGGCCCCGTCGCCTGCGTCATGATCAACGGCAGCCCCGCGAACATCCGCTTCCACGCGCCCTTCAGAGACATCGTGCTAATGTTCACCTGCGGGTCCTTCCACAACAGCACATGGTGCGCGAAATACACGCTGTCCCCGGCCGCCAGGTTCATGTCCGCCACCGGAACGTACACGCCCTCGATCTGGCACGACGAATTGCCCAGCTTCAGCTTCGCCATGTCCTTCCGCGCCGGTAACTGAACCCACCCGCTCTCGCTCTCTTCTTCCGCCACCCCCATCGCCGCCCCGCAACTCGGGCACGACGCCTGCCCCGCCTCCACCACCGTCCCGCACCACACGCATTTGTTTGCCCGCCCCGCCTGCTGAGGCCCCGGCTGCATCGGCGGCGGAGTCGAAGGCCGCACCACCGGCGTAGCTGGCGCCACGGGAGGCGGCGGAGGCGCAACGGGAGGCGGCGCAGCCACGGGCCCGGCAGCCGCCGGCCGCTTCACAGCCGACCCGCAATTCCGGCAGAAATTCTGCCCTTCCAAAAGTTGAGTGCCGCAGTTTACGCAGAACATGTCCGTTACTCGGTGTGATGATGCACGTACATCGACTGTATCCCCACCCGCCCCGGACCCGTCATCCGCGCCAGGCTCATCGCCGTCCCGCCAAAGAAACCCGTCCCCAGCTTCTGTATCTCCACATTCATCGTCACCGACGAGTCCTTATACAGAAACGCGCCCGGCTCCAGCAATATACTCTCTCCCGCCGCCAGCCGCCTCTCGAACACGTTCCCGTATCCGTGCAGGATCACCACCCCCGGCGAACCCGCCGTCACAAACCGGTCCATGTACATCCCCTGCCCGCCGAAAAGAATGTTCGCCAGCCCCTTGATCCGCACAAACGAGTAAGAGATCTGGTGCGACGAAAGCAGGAACGCGTGCTCCCGCACATCCAACTCCATCCCCGGATGCAGCGGCAGCACAATCAACTCGCCCGTCGCATCCCGCGAAAACGCGATCCGACCCGGACCCGTCGCCACGCTGATCACAAACGGCATCCCCGCAAACGCGCGCTTCAGCCCCCCCGAAAGCTGCAGCACCGTCAGCCGCACGCCCTCGTCCTTCCACAGCATCACGTGATGCTCGAAGAAAACCGAATCGCCCGCGCCCAGGTTAATCTCGGCAACCGGAACAATCTCGCCTTCCACCTGGCACGTGCTCGAGCTGAACTGAATCTCCGTCATGTCCCGGATCCGCGGCGCCTCCCTCCATCCGGAATCGCTCACCAGATTCCGGATGTCCAGCGGCGCGCCACACGCGCGGCACGCCACCGCGGTCTTCTCGTTCATGCTCTGGCACCACTGGCACTGAATCCGTTCGAACGCTTCAGCGGCGGGGCTCTGTCCGGTCTCTACCATAGGTAGAGAATATCCCGTTTCACCCCCAAACGGGCGGCACGGTCCCACGCCCTACGTCTTCGGCGGACCTCCCGGATGCTGCTTCCGCACCCGCGGATTCCGCCGCACTTCCAACGTATGCTTCTTCCCCGGCTCCAGGATCTGCTGCACCCCCATCACCGCATTCCCCAATGCCCCCGAATCCGCGCGCCGCCGCCAATAGTAAATCCACCCCCGCTCCTCCATCCACAACGCCACCCGATGCAGCCCATACATACCGAGAACAACAACCGGAACCCAAAGCCACTTCACAGCACCCTCCGCCCTCATCCTACCCCACGCTCCACAACCCCTCCCGCCGGATCGAATACCATGGTTTCCGTGCTGCGATACCTTGGTTTCCTCTTCCTCGCCGGAGCCGCGGCCGCCTCCGCGCAAACCCTCACCGCCAACGACGTCATCGAGCAAATCAAAGCCCACGTCGGCGTCCCATGGCGCACCGCCACCGTCGACACCTTCAAAGCCGGCGATCCCTCCACCCCCGTCACCGGGATCGCCGTCACCATGATGGCCACTTACGACGTCTTAGTAAGAGCCGCCGCCCACGGCGACAATCTCATCATCACCCACGAACCCACCTTCTACAGCCACCTCGACAAAACCGATGCCTTCGAGAATGCCAACGACCCCGTCTGGCAACAAAAGGAACAGTTCATCCGCGACCACCACTTAGTCGTCTGGCGCTTCCACGATCATTGGCACATGCATCGCCCCGACGGCATCCTCACCGGCGTCGTCGATGACCTCAAATGGCAGTCCTACCAGAGCAAGACCGAGCCCGAGCTCTTCAACGTCCCGCCCACCACCGTCGCCGCCCTCGCCTCGCAGATGAAGCAGCGCCTCGGCATCCACGTCGTCCGCGTCGTCGGCGACCCCTCCATGAAAGTCACCACCGTCGCCCTCTCACCCGGAGCCGGCGGACCCGGACTCCATCTCAAAACCCTCTACCGCGACCACCCCGGCGTCCTCGCCATCGGCGAAGTCCCCGAATGGGAAACCATCGAATACATCGCCGACGCCGCCGCCGAAGGCCGCCACCAGGCCCTCATCCTCCTCGGCCACATCCCCAGCGAACAAGCCGGCATGGAATACTGCGCCACCTGGCTGAAAACCTTCATCACCGGAGTAAAAATCGAATTCGTCCCGGCCAAAGAATTCTTCTGGCTCGCTAAGTAACCGGCCGCTACTGCGCCACGGGAATATACAACGCCGTCTGCGCAATCGGCTGCCCGTTCTGCATCACCGTCAGCGACACATCCCCCGCCGGCAGCCCCTGTGGAACCGTGACGTTAAACTGGTCCACACCCGTCAACCCGGGCGAAAGCCCCTGATAAACCGGTGTCACCTCGAACGCCCCTCATCCCCG
>JAJYCN010000084.1 GCA_021778335.1 Acidobacteriota bacterium
GCGAGCTTGCCGTCGATGTAGACGGGGGCGACGGGCTCTTCGAACGTGCCGGGGAGCGAGATGCCGAGGTTGGCGTGTTTGGACTCGCCGGGACCGTTGACGACGCAGCCCATGACGGCGACGCGCATTTCCTCGACGCCGCGGTATTGCTCGCGCCAGATGGGCATCTGCTCGCGGAGGTAGGTCTGGATCTGGTCCGCCATGTCCTGGAAGAAGGTGCTGGTGGTGCGGCCGCAGCCGGGGCAGGCGGTGACCTGCGGCGTGAAGCTGCGGAGTTCGAGGGCCTGCAGGATCTGCTGGCTGACGATGACTTCCTCGGCGCGGTCGCCATTGGGCAGCGGGGTGAGCGAGGCGCGGATGGTGTCGCCGATGCCTTCCTGCAAAAGCACGGAAAGAGCGGCCGTAGTGGCGACGATGCCTTTCGAGCCGAGGCCGGCTTCGGTGAGGCCGAGATGGAGCGAGTAGTCGCCAACGGCCGCCATCATGCGGTAGACGGCGATGAGATCTTGCACGCCGCTGACCTTGGCGCTGAGGATGATTCGATTGCGCGGCAGGCCGTAGCGCTCGGCGGCCTGCGCGCTCGAGATGGCGCTGCGGACGATGGCGCGGAGAGTGACGGTTTTTGCGTCTTCCGGTTCGGGCAGGCGGTTGTTCTCATCCATCATGCGGGTGAGCAGGGCCTGATCGAGCGAGCCCCAGTTGACGCCGATGCGCACCGGCTTGCCGTACTCGATGGCGGCTTCGATCATGGTGCGGAAGTTGTCGTCGTGCTTTTTGCCGATGTTGACGTTGCCGGGATTGATGCGGTACTTGGCGAGGGCGCGGGCGCAATCGGGATATTTCTTCAGCAGCAGATGGCCGTTGTAGTGGAAGTCGCCGATGACGGGGACGTTGACGCCGAACTTATCGAGCGTGTCGACGATGGTGGGGACGGCTTGAGCCGCGGCTTCGGTGTTGACCGTGACGCGGACGAGTTCGCTGCCCGCGCGGGCGAGCGCCATCACTTGATTTACGGTGGCGGCGCTGTCGGCGGTGTCGGTGTTGGTCATCGACTGGACGACGATGGGGTGGTCGCCTCCGACCCAAACACCTCCCACATTGACGGGCGCCGACACACGGCGGCGAATCGCGGACATAAGCCTCCTGAATCCTTAAGTGTAACAGCGGCGCGCGGGAGTACGGGTCAGGGGGCGAGGGCGATTTCGGCTCCGGGCGCGTTGACCGGCAGAGTGCCGACGAGCACATCGGACTGCGCATCGATGACCGAGAGGCTGGAGCTGGTTTGACTGGTTACTAACAGGAAGCTTCCGGTTGGGCTGAGGGTGATGCCGGCGGGTGCGTGGACGACGGGGATCTGCGCGAGGTTCCGGAGTGTCGCGGTATCGATGACGTCGACGGTGTTCGCGGTGGTGGTGATGTAGGCTTTGGTGGCGGTGCTGTTGAACGTCATGCCGCTGTAGGCGAGGCCGTCGGCGGTGACGGTTCCGATTTGCGTGAGCGTCAAGGTGTCATAGACCGCAAGTTGATTAGCTTCCCAGAACTCGATCCAGAGTTGGGCGCCGTCGGGCGTGAGCAGGAGAGATTTGGGGAAATTGCCCAGAGGGACGGAGTTGGTTATGGACCGGGAAGCGATGTTGATGATGAGCAGGGAGGGGCTAACGTTGAAGTAGCTGGTGACGTAGGCGAGCTTGCCGTCCGGCGAGATGGCGAGGCCGGAGGGACGGATGTTGGGAGAGGTGTTGAGGGTGTAGACAACCTGATCGGAAGCAGTGTCGATGAAGTTGATGGCGGAGTCGTAGCTGGTGACGATCAACGTTGAGGCGTCAGGGGTGAGACGGGCCTGAAGGGGGTGGGAAGCGACGGGAATGGTGGTGATGAGGTGGAGGGGGCAGGTGCCGAGGTGCAGGACGGCGGCGGAGAAGTGCTCGACGGCGTAGATGGCGCCGGTGGGGTCGCAGGTGGGCGACGGTGGGGTGGTTCCGCTGGCGAACAGAGGTGGGCCGAAAGGAACCGGCATCGCCGCGGGGAAGGTATTGACGAGGCTGATCCGGCCCGAGGCGGGGGCTGCCGCGGCGCGGCTTGGCGCCGGGGAGGATGAGCCGGGGATGACGCCGGCTTGGGTGGCCTGGGACATGGAGTAGAGCGTGTAGCTGTCGTTGGTGCTGTTCTGGCAGGCTTGCCCGTTGAGGGGGCTGGCGGCGCTTTGGAGGGAGTTGCTGTGGAAGTCGCTCATGCTGCCGGTGTAGACGCTGAGATTCCCTCCGCTGTCGCAGAAGACGAAGGTCATCGGGTCGCCGGACTCGGACGGGTTGGCGGGGGAGGACGGGTCGAACGTGTACTCGCTCTTGGATTTCTGACAGGCGGTGAGCGTAAGCAGGAGAGCGGGGATTGCGAGGAGGGCGGAGCGGGTCATTGGATCACCACCGTTGTCCCCTGTACGCTGGCGGCGACTGCGCTGCCGAAGTCGAGGCCGGAGGCGGTGAAAAGGACCGGGTTGGCGATGGGCCACTGGCCCACGTAGACGGCGGCGAGGGATTGGGTGAGCTGCGCGCGGGTGGGTGGGAGGTTGGCCAGGACGGTGGGCGGGACGGTGAAACTGGAGTCGCCGGGATTGGCACGGCAGAGGAAGGAGTAGGAGGAGTTCGTGGGGAGATCGGTGCCGAGGCCGTAGACGAAGACGCTTTGGTTGAACGAGGCGCCGGTCCAGTTGACGGTGAGGCCGGAGGCGCGGACGAGATTGGCGATTTGGCCGCGATTGGTCCAGGAGAGGGGCTGGGGCATGTTGACGACAGCTTCGAAGGCGGCGATGGCCGTGCTGGCGAGTCCGCTAAGAGTGAAGGAGCCGGGACTAAGGAAAAGGTCGCTGAGGGAGAGGAGGGCGGAGCCGAGGATGCTGGACAGGGTTCCGGGGGCGGCGAGGGGGTAGAGGGATTTCGAGCCGGAGGAGCCGGCGATAGAAACCGAGCCTGGAGTGAGGGGATTGACGGGGACGGCTCCGGGTAGCAGTCCTGTGGCGGGGGAGCCGTAGGCGGTGCAGGAGCCCGCGGGCGGGAGCGAGAGCAGGGGGTTGAAGGCGAAGGGTAGGCGTTGTTGCTTGTCAAACCAGGCTGCGGCGAGGTCGGTGGTGGTATCGACGGGTTGGAGGACGGCGACGTCGTCGTGGACGGAGACGCGGCCGGCGAGGAGGACGCCGAGGTTGCCGCCCTGGGCGAACGCGCCGCCGATGGGGTTGGCGGGGTCGGAGCAGGCGGAGCCGGAGGAGCTGATGGCGATGGTGACGAAGTTGCTGACGACGGTTCCGGCGGTGCGGACGGAAACGGGGACCCAGCATCCGGTGGGAGCATTGGCGGGGACCTGCAGCACGACCTGATCGACGCCGGCGCAACAAGGCGAGCGGCCGTGGTAAAGGATGGTGGCTGGTTGACCGCCGACGAAGACTTCGGTGCGCGCGGGGAGGTTACCGGCGATGGGAGCGCCGTCATCGGGGAAAGTGACGGGCCCGAGGCCAGTACCCCAGAGGGTGAGGACCTGGCCGGGTTTGGCGGGCTGGGAAAGCGAGTTGACGGGCTGGACAGCCGGGCTGACAAAGTTCATGAGCACGCCGGGACCGATGCCGGCGCCTGTCGCGGTGAAGATGCCGAAGCTGGTGGTGGTGACCTGGATGGGGGCCGGGTTGCTGGAAGCGCCATTGAACTGAACGCGAACCGAGACGAGGCCGAGTGGCGCGTTGGAGGGCATGACGGCGTTGAGTTGGGAAGGACTTACGTAGATCGGGATGGCGTCGACGCTGGCGGTGGCGTTCGATACGGTGATCGAGACGCCGCCGAGCGTGGTTTGGAGGGGGTAGGAAAGCGACGGGCTCGAAGCGGGTCCGAGGTGGGCGCCGAAGATGGTAAAAATAGAGCCTTGCGCGATCGGGCCTCCGGGCAGGCCGGCCGGCATGAAGCTGGCGGCGTTCAACACGCCACGGTAGACGATGAAGGGGGCCTGGGCGAACACGGGCTGCGCGGCGAGGCCGGCCACGGCGGCTACGAGAATGCCGGCGGTTCGTTTTGTGGTGGAGGCAAACATTTTGGAACTTCCGGGATCCGCGATCGTCCTGTGATCGGAATTGTCCTGTATTGGAATATCACACGGACGATCGGGCTGGCAAGAGGGATGGCGGAGGAGGGTGCGTCAGGCGAGCAGGAAGATATGGACGTCCATGACGTTGGTGAGGGTCGGGCCCGTGCGGATGAGATCGCCGAGCGGGTCGAAGAAGTGGTAGGAGTCGTTGGAGTCTAGCATGGCCTGGGCATCGAGGGAAAGGGAGGCGGCGCGGGCCAGCGTTTGGGAATCGGCGATGGCGCCGGCGGCGTCCGTGGGTCCGTCGGTGCCGTCGGTTCCGGCGCTGAGGACGACGCAGTTGTCGAGGCCGTTGAGGGCGAGGGCGGCGGCGAGGGTGAACTCCTGATTGCGTCCGCCGAGGCCCTTGCCACGGAGGGTGACTGTTGTTTCTCCGCCGGAGAGGAGGCAGGCGGGTGGGCGGACGGGGTTGCCGGTTTGGGAGGCTTCGCGGGCGATGGCGGCGTGGAAAGCAGCCGCTTCGCGGGTTTCACCGGCGATCGAGGAAGACAGAAGCAGTGGACGGTAGCCGAGGGTGCGAGCCTCGGCCGAGGCGGCGGCGAGCGACTGGCGGTTGCCTCCGACGATCAAGTTCAGCGTGTGCGCAAAAGCCGGGTCGCCGGGCTTCGGAGTTTCCGGCTCCAGGCCCCGGCAGCCGCGTTCGATGCGTTCCACGACGGGTTTCGGGCAGCGGGCGAGGATGCCGCGGCGTTCGAGGATTGCGCGGGCGCCCAAGTAACTGGAGCGGTCCGGGACGGTGGGCCCGGAGCCGATGACGTCGAGATCGTCGCCGACAACGTCGGAGAGGATAAGCGAGACGACGGTGGCGGGGGAGGCGAGGCGGGCGAGTTGGCCGCCCTTCCAGAGCGAGAGGTGCTTGCGCACGGTGTTCATTTCGTGGATGGTGGCGCCACTGGCCAGTAGCAGCGAAGTGGTGCGCTGCTTGTGGGCGAGTGTTATGGGCGGGGCGGGCAAAGGGGCCAGAGCGGATGCGCCGCCCGAGATGAGGCAGAGGACGAGATCGCGCAAGCCGGCGGTTGCGGCGATTTCGGCCATGCGGCGTGTGCCTTCGAGGCCGCGGCTGTCGGGGATGGGGTGGGAGCACTCGTGGACATGAATGCGCTTAAGCGGAGCGGTATGGCCGTCCTTGACGTTGATCCAGCCCGCGGTGATGCGCTGGCCGAGAACGGACTCGACCTGCTGGGCCATTCGGGCGGAGGCCTTCCCTGCCCCAAGCACGAAGATGCGGTCGAAACGGGAGAGGGGAAAACGATGGGCGCCGATCGAAAGCGTGTTGGATTTGAGGGCGAGATGCCGCCGGATCGCTTCGCGCGGGTCGCCGGCGCGGAGGGCGGCGCGGAAGATGCGCAGGGCGTCGCGGCGGAGGGCGGAGTGAGCGGGCAAGTTCAAAAGATGGGAAGCCGCAGGATGGCGGAGACGGCTTCGGCGGGATCGTCGCCGCGGATTTCGATGCGGTAGTCGGCGCGTTCGTAGGCGGCGCGGCGGGCGAAGTAGAGATGTTCGAGGTGCTCGGGGTCGCGTGCGAGCGGGCGGTCGGAGACGCTGGCGAGGCGGCTGCGAATGAGAGAGAGGGGCGTGTCGAGCCAGATGGTGACGCCGTTTTCCTCGAGGACGCTGAAGTTTTCCTCGCGCGAGAAGGCGCCGCCGCCGAGGGCGACGACCATGGGGCGGCCGGTCTGGATGGGGCGGATGCGTTTCCGGATGGCCTCGGTTTCTATTTTCCGGAAGGCTTCCTCGCCCTGTTGATCGAAGATTTCGTTGACGCTCTTTCCTTGCGAGGTCTCGATGTCGGCGTCGATGTCGACGAAGTTCCAGCCGAGCTCATAGGCGAGCATTTTGCCGACGGTGGATTTGCCGCTGGCCATGAAGCCGACCAGGTAGAGGCCCGGAGTGCGCTTGAGTTTGAGGATCATGAGCGGGATTCGGAGAACAGCATCTGTTCCATTCTTGCATCGACGAGCCGGGGAACGATGCGCCGGAGAGCAATGAGGAGCCAGCCGGCGCGCGGGACGACGAGGGTGCGGGCATTGCGTTCGACGCCGCGGACGATTGCGCGGGCGCAGGTTTCCGGGCTGATGGCGAAGCGCCGGGCGCGGACGACACCGGATGGAGCGGCGCCCGCCAGAGGGTGCGACTGGAAGCCGGTGGTGACGTAGCCGGGGCAGACGGTCATGGCGCGGATGCCGTCGCGCCGGAGTTCTACGCGGAGGCTGTCGGTGAGTGCGCCGAGTGCGAATTTGGAAGCCGAGTAGAGACCGGACCAGGGCAGTGGGACGAGTCCGCCGATGGAACCGACATTGACGAGGAACCCTTCGCGGCGGGATCGCATGCCGGGCACGAGGAGGCGGATGAGGTCGAGCGCGGCGAAGAAGTTGAGTTCGAAAAGGCGCTGTGCGACGACAGGTTCGGTGTTCCAGCAGGGCGTGTAGGCGCCGGCGCCGGCGTTGTTGACCAGGATATCGACGCGGCCGTGGGAGGCGAGCGCGGCGTCGACGAGGCTGGCGCGTTCGGAGGGTTGTTCGAGATCGGCGGGGATCACGATTGAGCCGGGAACCACCTGGGCGAGCAGGGCGGCATTTCGGGCGGTGAGGATAACTCGCGCGCCGCGTTCGGTGAAGGCGCGCGCGCAGGCCGCGCCGATGCCCGCGCTGGCTCCCGTAATCAGGACCACCTTACCGTCGATGCGCATCGAGGATGATTGCCCGTCGCCGCGGGTAAACGCCATAATAGTACATATGGAACGGGATCTGTTGCCACTTTTTCCGCTGCAATTGGTTCTGTTTCCGGGTACGCAAATTCCTTTGCATATCTTTGAAGACCGGTACAAGGAAATGATCGGCGATGCGATCTCCGCCGGCACCGAGTTTGGAGTTGTGCGCGCGGGCGAGCGCGGGATTGTGAACACGGGGTGCACGGCGATTGTGGAGCGGGTGCTGCGCCGGTATCCCGACGGCCGTCTCGACATTCTGGCCGCCGGCCGGCGGCGGTTCGAAATTCTCGGACTGAACGACGACAAGGCGTACTTGCGCGGATCGGTGGATTTTTACGATGACGACGATTTCGAACCGGTGCCGGAAGAAACGACTAAGAAAGCGATGGAAGGGTTCGAGGAGCTGAAGCAGCTTAAGGGCGACGAGGTGGAAGAACCGGCGCCCGGGCATCCGCGCCTGAGCTTTCAGATCGCCCAGCCGGTGGAGGATCTGGATTTCCGGCAGGTGCTGCTTGCAACGCGGTCCGAGGCGCAGCGGATGAAACAACTGGCGGAGTTTCTTTCCGGATATGTGAACCGGGAGCGGGCGATTCAACACGTAAGAGACGTTGCACCGAGGAATGGCCACGGGAAGCTGCCGGTGAATTTGTGAAGGCGCCAGGCTGCACGCTGCTGGTCGACGCCGACGACACGCTTTGGGAAAACAATATTTACTTCGAGCGGGCGTTTGAGAGGTTCTGCGAGTTACTCGGGCATCCATCGATGACGCCGGAGGAAGTGCGCGAGGTGCTCGACGGGATTGAACGGGCGAATAACCGCGTACACGGTTACGGCGCGGAAAACTTCGGGCGCAACTTACGGCAGTGCCTGGAGCGTCTGGCGACGCGTCCGGTGGGAACCGGCGATTTCGAAGCGGTGAACCGGCTGACGGGGCGGATTCTGGATCACCCGATCGAACTGATCGACGGGGTGCCGGAGACTTTGGAACATCTTTCGGAGCGGCATGAGCTGATCCTGTTCACCAAGGGTGAGGCGGGCGAACAGCGGCGCAAGGTGGAGCGGAGCGGGCTGAGCGGTTATTTCACTCATGTGGAAGTTGTGAAGGAGAAGGACCAGCACACGTACGAACGGTTTGTGGACGCGAGGGCGCTGGATGTGGAAGCGACATGGATGATCGGAAATTCACCGCGGTCCGATATTAATCCGGCGCTGGCGGCGGGGTTGCAGGCGGTGTTTGTGCCGCACGCGCGCACGTGGCGGCTCGAGCACGAGGAGATCGCCGACGGAAACGGGCGGCTGGTGCGGGTGGAGAGCTTCCGCGAGTTGAAGGGACTGTTCTAACCCGGCCGCAGTTCAGGCGAGAGACAGACCCGGAAAGTCCGGAATGCCGTGGCACCAGTCGGCGAGGCTTGCGCCTTCCGGAATCGCGGTGAAGGTGGGGCCTTCGTACTGGAATGTATACTGGCCGCCGCCGTACTGCGTTTGCAAGGCGCCTGTGACGGGGACGCCGAGGGCGCCGGCGATTCGATGGAGAAGCAAGTGGCCGTTGTGGCCCTGGCCGGTGGAGCAGTGCATGAACTGGATGTTGCCGTAGGGGCCAAAGATCGGCCGGAGGCGCGTCAGGACCGGTGCGAGTTCGTTGAAGTTCTGGTTGCCGATGTTGGCGTGTTCGCCCCAGCCCATCTCTCCCTGGCCGAACCCGAGACCGGCGACACCTGGCGCGCCGTGGCCGTGGAAGCGAAGCAAGAAGGTCTTGCGGGCAACACTGACGATTTCGTGGACGGCTTGCTCGACGCCGCCGCACATGCCGCCGATGACAACGGGATTGCCGCCGGCCGCGGTGATATCTTTGTCTTCCATCTCGTAGAGACTTGGATCGAACACGTCGATGCAGTCGACGATGGGCAGATCTTTGGGAGCGAGCTTGGGCCAGGTTTTTTCGCCGACGATGCCATCGGCTTTAAGGCGGTAGAGGCGCTGGAATTCTTTCACGGCGCTTTCGGTGCGCGGACCGAAGTCGCCATCCGGTACGAGGCGGAAGCCGGTTCGGTTTAGTAATTTTTGGAGGACGCCGACGGCGGGAAGACAGTCGCCACGGCGTAACTGGACGTAGTTCACAGTTCACCTCCCCGTTGGATGCGGACCGTTTGATAAGTGCATCCGCTGAGCGGGCCGTTACAGGCCGGCGAAGGGATTTCTTGTTAGCGTGAGACCGCGGCGGGCCCGTTCACCAGGACGGCGGGGGACATGGGCGCCGGAGTTTGGGCGTAGTAACCTTCGGCGACGAGATTCCGATATACAGAACCGGCTACGCCGGAGGCGACCGGGCCACTCACGGCGTGGCCGCCGGTGAGGAGGACGACGACTGCCAGCTTGCGCGAGCCGATCTGCTGGAAGGAGGCGAACCAGCCGAGATGAGTGGGCGAGCGGTTATCGGTGCAGGTTCCGGTCTTGCCGAAGATGGGGGCGTCGGGGTCGAACTGGGCGCGGCGCGCGGTGCCGAACTCGACGGCGCCCATCATGCCGGGAAGGATGGCGGGAATGTTCTGGGCGATATCGAGATGGCGCTTGACCCGGGGGACGTAATTGGCGATTTCGGCGGGCGTTTTCGGGTATTGCAGGTAGTAGAGCGTGCCGCCGTTGGCGACGGTGGACACAATGGCGGCCAGTTGGAGGGGGGTGAAATAGAAGCCTTCGCCGAAGCTGGTCATCATGCCGATGCCATCGGAGGGCGGCGTATCGGGGAGCGGCGTGAACTGTTCGCCTTCGATATTGAGGCCGGCCTTTTCACCCATGCCGAACAAGCGGGCGTAGTCGGTGACCCGGTCGAACCCGAGACGGCTGCCGACGGTGGCGAAGTAAAAATTGTTCGAATGCGCCAGGGCCTGCGTGAGCCCGATCGTGGTGCGGCGGGCGATCCGGATGGAGGTGTCGGGATCGATCACGCCTTCGGTGAGACCGGCGAGGGAGGCGACGATTTTGATGGTGGAGCAGGGTTCAAAGCCCGCGCTGAGCGCGAGTTTTTGATTCACCATGGTCAGGATGCGGCCGGTGTACGGATCGACGACGACGACGGAGCCGTTGTAAGGGCCGAGCGCCTGCACGGCGGCCCGGCGGACCATGAGGTCTTCCCCGTCGACCGAATCGCTGGAGGTGGAGTCGGCGAAGGTTGGGGAGGTCCACGGACTATAGACGTGCCTTCGGCGGTGGGCCCGTGTGTGAGCGGAGGAGGTGTAGCTCACCTTCCGGAGCCGGGCGGAGGTGGGCGTTCGGGCGGCTACCGTGGCTTTTCCGGCGGCGGAGGCGGCGGAAGCGCCGCGGCTCCGATGATGCTTCCGGGCGACTGTTTTCGCCGGGGCGGCCGATTTCGCGGACGCGGTTTTGGCGGAGGAACCGGAAGCGGCGCGATGCCGTTTGTGATGGCGTTTCGTGGCCGCGTGGAGAAGCACCGCGGGGCAGACGAGAAGCGCCGCGAGAACGAGGATCAACGGCCGCGTCGTGGCCTTCATTCGCACCATCCTACAATCATATCGGTTCCGTTGCTTACCTAATTTAACGATACGCCAAAGCCCCTAGGGCCGCGCGCCGTCAATCAAACATTCTGAAGCGATTATGTATCGGCTTTCAAATAAAATCAAGCCGCCGTCCAGCCTCCGTCGATAGCGAAATCGGCGCCGTTGACGAAGGCCGCCTCGTCGGAGGCCAGGTACAGGGCAAGATGGGCGATCTCTTCCGGCCGGCCGAGCCGTCCGATCGGCTGCCTTTGATTCAGTTCGGCGCGGACCTTTTCTTTCTCGTGTTTGTGGAATTTTTCCAGGTAGCCTTCCACGAAAGGGGTGTCGACGGTGCCGGGACAGATGCAGTTGACGCGGATCTGGGTGGGGTAATCGACAGCGAGTTGTTTCGTGATGGCCAGGACCGCGCCTTTGGTGGCGCAGTAGGCGAAGCGGCGTTTAACCCCGACGACGCCGGCGACCGAACCGATGTTGATGACGGCGCCATGGGAGGCGAGCAGGAGCGGCATGGCGGCGCGGGTCATGTGAAACAGGCCGTGGACGTTGACCTGGAACAGGCGCGTGAAGTCGGCGGGGTCGGTTTCTTCGATGTTGCCGACGAGGCCGATGCCGGCGTTGTTGACCAGGATGTCGAGGCGGTCGAGCGAGGCGCAGACCCGAACGGGGTCCTCGGGGTGTGTGACGTCGCAGGAAACCGCCTGCGATCCGGACAACTCCGAGGCGAGCGAGTTGGCGCGGGCGAGGTCGATATCGGCGATCACGACTCGGGCGCCGGCCGAGTGGAAGGCGCGGCAGATGGCTTCGCCGATACCACTGGCGCCTCCGGTAACGAGAGCTACGCGTTGATCCAAGCGAAACGGGGTGCGCATGAAGAAGGCTAGTATATCGAACCTTGGGCGCGGGGCCGAAGTGGCGGAAAGCGTTTCGCATTGCAAGACGAGCGGCCGGAGGCCGTTCGGCGGGCGGGGTTCCAACGCAAGCTTTTCGAACGCGCTCCAAATAACTCAGGGCGTATGGACTTTAACTATTTCATGCATGTCGAAGCCGGTATGTGAAGCGGAATTTTGCCGGCCGAAGCTCATAATTTTCTTGACTCCGGAAACGGTGTCTGGCACGATAGCTCCAATTTAGTCTAGCTTCGGGTGATAGTTCGGATCGGGGATCGTCTGCGAATCCGCCCGTGTAGGAACGTCCGCGGTTCTTATCGTCCCGTCCGGCTGCCCGCGAGCACTGGGAATCCGTTTATTTAAGGAGTACGGGAGTGATCCGAGTAGATCCGGCAAAACTAATTACGACATTGGCACTCGCCGCGGCGTTGGGGAACGCTTCGATGTGTGTAGGTTACGGGCAAGCGGTGGCCGTGGCCCAGGTTGACGGCACAGTGACGGACCCGAGCGGGAGTCCGGTGCCAGCCGCCCAAGTCACGATGACGCAAAACGATACAAAGGCGGTCCGTGCGACGGCGACCGATCAAAGCGGGCGATACGTACTGCCTAACCTGCCGGTTGGGCCTTACACGCTTTCGGTTACCGCCAAGGGATTTAAAACGTATCAACAGTCGAACATCGTGCTGACGGTGGCGCAGAACATCACCGTCAATATCGGCATGCAATTAGGCGAAGTGAGCCAGACGGTGGAAGTCAGCGCGCAGGCGAGCATGGTGGAGACGAAGGACAATTCGATCGCGCAGGTTGTGGACCAGCGGCGAATCAACGACCTGCCGTTGAACGGCCGCCAGGCGACCCAGTTAATTCTGATTTCGGGAGCGGCCACGCCGGCTCCGGGCGGCGACATGGCGACGAGTAAGAACTTCTTCAGTTCGGTGACTTACTCTGTGGCGGGCGGCCAGGCGAACGGGACGAATTACTACCTGGACGGCGGGGACAACAACGACACGATGACGAACGTGAACCTGCCTTTCCCCTTCCCGGACGCGCTGCAGGAATTCAACGTGGAAACGAACTCGCTGCCGGCGCGGAACGGGTTGCATCCGGGCGGCGTGGTGAACGTGGTGACGGCTTCGGGGACGAACGCGATCCACGGCGACCTGTTCGAGTATCTACGGAACGGGGATGTGAACGCGAGGAATTATTTTGCGCCGGTACACGACAGTCTGAAGCGCAACCAATACGGCGGGACGATCGGCGGCGCGATTGTGAAGGACAAGCTGTTTTACTTCGGCGGATATCAGGGGACGTACATCCGGACGAATCCGCCCCAAAAGATCGCGTTTGTGCCGACACAGGCGGCGTTGAGCGGAGACTTCAGTTCGCTTGAATCGGCGGCGTGCCAATCCAACCATAAAGCCCGCACATTGATCGACCCATCGACTGGCGCTCCGTTTCCGGGCGACCAGGTTCCGGTATCGCGTTTTGACCAGGCGGCGGTGAAACTGGCGTCGAAATACCTTCCCGCGGCGCAGAATGCGTGCGGCGAGACGACTTACGGCATTCCGAATCCGAACCAGGAAGGGCAGTACATCGGGCGCATCGACTACAACATGAGTTCGAAGAACCAGATGTTCGGGCGGTACTTCGCGGACAGCTACAGCGCGCCCGGGCAGTGGAATCCGCAGGATATTCTGGTGACGCAGAACCCAGGCAACGCGGAACTGGCGCAGGCATTCACCTTCGGCGACACGTATTTGTTCGGGCCGAACACGATCAACTCGTTCCATGCGTCGTTCACGCGGCGGCGGGACGACCGCGGACCGAACGCCAGCGACATCAATGCGAACGATCTCGGCGTCAACATGTTCACGTACGTGCCGAACGACTTCCGGCTTTCGGTGAGCAACTCATTCGCAGTGGGCTGCGGCATCTGCTCGCCGGGATTCTTCAACGTGAATACGTTCCAGGAGGCCGACGACCTGGACGTGATCCGCGGGAAACATCAGATGGCGTTCGGCGTGGACATGATCCGGACGCAGAACAACACGAACGCGGGTTACCTGCAAAATGGCAGCTTCAGCATGAACGGGCAGTTCACGAAAGATCCGCTGGCGGACTTCCTGCTCGGAGACCTGAGCGGATTCAGCCAGAGCCGGGCGCAGCAGGTGGCGATGCGGGAAACGATTCTGGGGCTGTACGCGCAGGATACGATCCACCTGAGCCAGTCGGTAGTGGTGAACTTCGGGCTGCGGTGGGAGCCGATGATGTTCCCGGTGGACGTTTTTGGCAGGGGAAGTACATTTTCACTCGCGGCGTTCGAGGCGAACCAGCATAGCTCGGTGTATACCAACGCGCCGGCCGGGTCGTTCTACTACGGCGATCCGGGCGTGAGCAAGGCGTTCACGAATAATAATCTGGCCATATTCAGCCCTCGCGTCGGCCTGGTGTGGAACCCGCACGGCGACGGGCGCGATTCGATCCGCATCGGCGGGGCGATCATGCATGATTCGACTGAGGTGTGGTACTCGCAACGGTTGACCTCGAATCCGCCGGTGGTGAATGAGATCGACCTGACTTCGTCGGGACCGTTCAGCAATCCGTGGCTGGGGTATCCGGGCGGTAATCCGTTCCCGGGCGCTTTCCCGCCGCCGAAGAACGCTCCGTTCCCGACGCAGGCGCTGTATGTGCTGCTGCCACCGAACATGCAGCCTCCGACGATTACGCAGTGGAATGCGACGTATCAGCGGCAGTTGCCCAACAACTGGATGTTCCAGATCTCTTACATGGGCAACGCGACGCGACACTTATGGATCGGTCAGGAGACGAACCCGTCGTTCTACATTCCGGGAACGTGTAACGCGTCGGTGTTGTCTTCGTGCACGAAACTGCAGCAGGCGCACCGGTTCCTGAACCTGATCAACCCGGCGCTGGGCAACGACTACGGCGGCATGCCGATTACGGATGCTGGCGCGAACGCAAGTTACAACGCGATGTTCGTTTCCATCCAGAGGCGGTTTACGCAGAACTTCACCTTCCTGGCCAATTACACGTGGTCGCACTGCATCAGCCAGGGTAATTTCAGCGGCGATTTGACGGGCGGGCAGTTTGAGAACCCGTACAACCTGGCGATGGACACGGGCGATTGCAACTTCGACGTGCGGCATATTTTCAACACGTCGATTGTCGCCTTAAGTCCGATTCACGGCAACGATCTGAAGGGGAAGCTTCTGGGCAACTGGCAGCTTTCGCCGCTGCTGCGCATGACGAGCGGGATGCCGATCAACGTCACGACCGGACAGAACTGGTCGTTGAACGATGTCGGACTGGATCGTCCAAACCAGAATCTGCAGAACGTGCTCAATTCCGTGTGGGGGCCGAACCTGAACTACCTCAATGGCGCCGCGTACTCGCACAACGCGATTGGGACCTACGGGAACGTGGGCGCTTACGATCTGGCCGGACCGGGCCTGATCAGCCTGGACCTTTCGCTGGTGCGGTACTTCCAGATCACCGAGCGGTTCCAGCTCGAGACGCGGGCCGAGGCGTTCAATGCGATCAACCACACGAACTTCAACAACCCGAACGCGACGCAGACCTCGTCTACGTTCGGACGGATCACGTCGGCGGGCGATCCGCGCATTTTCCAGTTCGCGTTGAAGCTGCACTTCTAAAGCGGCCGGCTTTTCAGCGATCGGCCATCGGCCAGCCGTACCAGGTTGGTTGGTGGCCGATTCTTTTAGCGGTTCGATTTGTCGTCAACGCGGCTTAGGTCGGTGCCGTTCATGACGCCGATGGTGACGACGGCGAAGGTGAAGACCTGCGTGCCGGGTTCGAGGTGGCCGCCGATGGCCTTGTCGGGCATGGCGAGCGTCATGTGGGCGTGGATGCGGCCGTTGATGACGTAGCCGTTCATGCCGACGAGGTCGGCGGGCTGGGCCGGGTTCTTTTCGAAGGTGTCGTGGGAGGGGAAGGTGCGGTTGGAGACCTGGTGGACCTGGTAGCCGATCACCGAGCCGACGCCGGCGAGGATGACTCCGTTGCGGATGTTTTCTTTCTGCACCATTTCCTTCAGGCCGGCGAGAAGATCCTGCTGGTATTTGAAGCGGAGGACGACGATGCGGTCGAAGTTGCCGTGGAGGGCGTAAACGCCGGGGACCTTGGGGTTGTTGGGCCGGGCGTCGTCGCCCGCGTTGGGCGAGGGGTTGACCTCGGTGCGGCGGGTTTCCTGGGCGAGGACGAGGCTCGAGGCGGCGCAGAACAGCAGGAGATATCTGGTCATAAGGTTTGGATCCTCAACGCAGTCTATCCGGATTCGAAGGCGGGTGGACAATGGAGGTATGGAAAGGACCATTTTTCGAGGATTGTTTTTGGCAGCGCTGGCTGCGATGCCGCTGATGGCGGCCGGGCATCCGGCGATACCGGCGGGTACGGAGATCGCGATTCGGTTGGGTCAGACGATCTCGTCGGCGACTGCGAAATCCGGTGACAAATTTGCGGCTACTTTGGCGAGGGACCTGGTGGTGGAGGGAAAGACGATTGGTAAAAAGGGCGCTCCTGTCGAGGGACGCGTGGCGGAGGCGGTGGCTTCCGGGCGGCTATCGAAACCGGGCGTACTGAAACTGGCGCTGACTTCGGTGAATCATGTTCCGGTGAGCACGGGGTTGGTGGTGCGCGAGGGCGAGTCGCATAAGAGCCGCAATGTGAAGTCGGCCGCGGGCGGCGGAGCGGTAGGTGCGATCATCGGCGCGATCGCCGGCGGAGGCAAGGGAGCGGCCATCGGGGCCGGCGCGGGCGCCGCGGCGGGAACCGCGGGCGCGGCGGCGACAGGTAAGAAGGACGTCGAATATAAAGCCGAGACGGTGCTTCGGTTTACGACGAATTAGGGGGACAAGAACGCGGTTGGGGCGGCTGGTGGGATTCGAACCCACGACATCCAGAACCACAATCTGGCGCTACTACCAACTGAGCTACAGCCGCCGCGTGTATCTTCAAAAATTGTAACAAAGCCCAACTTGCGATCGCCATTTTTGCTCCAATAGCTTTGAAGGGGCCGGGACAGGGGCGGATCCCGAAGTAGTGTGGATTGCCAACAATGAGATTGTGTTTTGTGCCCCTGGCGGCTCTTGCGCTGGTCCCTGCCCTCCGAGCCCAGACGGATGTGGTCACGGTCAACTACGACCTGAACCGGACCAACGCCAATCTGAGCGAGACGCTGCTGACGCCGTCGAATGTCAACCCGCGGCAGTTCGGGAAGGTGTTTTCGTTCGCCGTGGACGGGCAGGTTTACGCGCAGCCGTTGTACGTGCATGGTCTGCAGTTTGCTACGGGCGCGGTGCGTAACGTGGTGTTCGTGGCGACGATGCACAACAGCGTCTATGCGTTCGATGCGGACGGCGGGAATGGCTTGGCGCCGCTGTGGCAGGTGAACTTCGGGCCGTCGGTGAACCCGATGGATTTCTCCGATTCCGGCGGGCCGTACACGGACATTCAGAATGAAATCGGGATCCTCGGCACGCCGGTGATCGACACGGCGACGGGCACGGTGTACGCCGTGAATTTCACGGGGTCGAACGGAAACTACGCCTACTATTTACACGCGTTGGATTTGACGACGGGCGCGGAGAAATTCGGCGGGCCGGTGGAGATTCAGGGGTCGGTGGAAGGCAGCGGCTGGGGCGGCGAGGAGACGCCGGCCGGGGGGGAACTCGCGTTCGCGGCCGGTGATCATTTGCAGCGGCCGGGGCTTCTGCTGCTCAACGGCGTGGTTTACGTCAGCTTTGGCTCTCATGGCGATATTGCGCCGTGGCACGGTTGGCTGATGGGCTACAACGCGGACGACCTGACGCAGGCTTCGGTATTTAACACGACGCCGAATGACGCGGCGGGCGCGCTGTGGCAGGGGGGACATGGGCCAGCCAGCGACGGCCAGAACATTTTTCTGGCGACGGGGAATGGGACGTACGATTCGACCCGGCCGGCCTGGAGCCAGAGCGTGTTGAAGCTTGCAACCGAAGACGGGGTGAGCGTGGCGGACTGGTTCACGCCGTCGGAATGGGACACGCTGAACGGGAACGACAACGATGTGGGATCGAACGGGCCCGTCTTGATTCCGGGGACAAATCTGGCGTATCTGGCGGCGAAAGAGGGGCAGATGTTTTTGTTGGACCAGGGCGCCTTGGGCGAGGAAGTGGCGTCGAACACGCAGGTGGTGCAGAGTTTTCCCGTGGTCGACGCGTCCTTCAGCACGAGCTACCGGGAGAACAACGGGTACTTCGTGTTTAATTCGGCGTACTGGGATATGGGCGGGGGGAACGGGACGGTCTTTTTGTGGCCGTTCAACCAGAGCTTGCGGGCGTTCGGGTTCAGCGGCGGCAAGTTCCAGACGGCGCCTACGGTCGAGAACACGACGGCCGGGAATTCCATGCCGTTCAGCGGGTTCAGTGTGTCGGCGAACGGGGCGACGGCGGATACGGCGATCCTGTGGGCGACGTCGGCAGGTTATACAAACCTGCCGGCGCCCGGAACAATTCATGCCTTCGATGCTTCAAACATTTCGACCGAGCTTTGGAACAGCGGCGAGAGTGGGTCGCGGGACACGATGGGCGATTTCACGAAATTCGCCAACCCGACGGTGGCCAACGGGCGCGTGTATGCGCCGACGAGTTCGAACCGGGTGGATGTGTACGGTCTGCTGCCGGGGGTGGCGGGGATTGCGACGGTGGTGAATGCGGCTAGTTTCCAGGGAGGCGGCGTGGCGGGGGGAGAGATTGTGACGGTGTTCGGAAGCGGGCTTGGGCCTTCGTCGCCGGTGGCCGCAACGCCGGGAGCAAGCGGCTTCCCAACGACGCTTGGCGGCGTGAAACTCATTTTCGACGGGAAGCCGGCGCCGCTGCTGTTTGTTTCTTCCACGCAGATCAATGCCGTAGTGCCTTTCGCCTTGGCGGGCGGGACGACGACTCTCACGGTTGCCGCGCCGGGTGGCAGTTACACGGCGAAACTGGCGGTGAATGCGACGTCGGCGGCGCTGTTCACGCAGAACGCTTCGGGCGCGGGCCAGGGGGCGATTCTTAATGCGCCGACTTACTCGCAGAACTCCTCGTCGAATCCGGCCGCGCGCGGAGCTTCGGTTGCGCTGTATCTTACCGGCGCCGGACCCTACACGCCGGCAATGGCGGACGGACAACTGGCGCCCGCGACGAGCCTGCCGCTGGTGGAACTGCCGATCCAGGTGACCATCGGGGGCATTCCGGCGACGGTGACTTACCAGGGCGCGGCGCCGGGACTGGTGGCGGGACTTGTGCAGGTGAACGTGGAGGTGCCTGCCGACGTCGAGCCGGGTCCGGCGGCGCCGGTGTCCGCTGTCGTGGGATCATCGCCAGCCGAAAATGTTGTGACGATGGCCGTACGGTAGCCGCTAGAGGCCGGCTTTTTTCCAGAGGGCGTCGACACGCTGTTTCACATGGGGCGACATGCGGATGACTTCGGGCCAGGGGCGGGTGAAGCCTTCCTGCTTCCACTTGCGGGTGGCGTCGATGCCCATTTTCGAGCCGAAGTCGGGGAGGCGGCTGGCGTGGTCGAGCGAGTCGATGGGGCCCATGACGAATTCGATGTCGCGCTGCGGGTCGATGTTGTTGAGCGCGCGCCAGGCGGTTTCTTCGACGTTTTGGACGTCGACGTCCTCGTCGACGACGACGATGACCTTGCTGAACATCGCCTGGCCGAGGCCCCAGATGGCGTGCATGACCTTGCGGGCGTGCAGCGGATAGGACTTGCGGATGGAGACGAGCATCAGGTTGTGGAAGACGCCGGCGGCGGGCATACAAATGTCGCGGATTTCGGGCAACTGCATTCGCATGAGGGGCAGAAAAATGCGCTCGATGGCTTTGCCCATGTAGAAATCCTCCATGGGCGGCGGGCCGACGATGGTGGCGGCGTAGACGGGATGCTTGCGGCGCGTGACGCAGGTGACGTGGAAGACGGGGTAATCGTCTTCGAGCGAGTAGTAGCCGGTGTGATCGCCGAATGGGCCTTCGCGGCGGATTTCGCCGATGTCGACGTAGCCTTCGAGGACGATCTCCGAGTTGGCGGGGACTTCGAGGTCGCAGGTTTCGCAGTGGACCATTTCGACAGGCGAGCCGCGGAGGAAGCCGGCGATCATCATTTCGTCGAGGTCCGGCGGGAGCGGCAGGATGGAGGAGTACATGGTGGCCGGGTCCGAGCCGATTGCGACGGCGACGCTCATGCGCGCTTCCCTGCCCTCGGCGGCGAGGCGGCGGTAGTGCTCGGCGCCTTGCTTGTGGGTCTGCCAGTGAGATCG
>JAJYCN010000085.1 GCA_021778335.1 Acidobacteriota bacterium
GAACAGATTGACTCAGGACAGCCCTTCACCGTGGTCATCGACTATGCCCACACCGACGACGCGCTGCGCAATGCCATCTCCGTGGCGCGCGGCCTGACGGAAGCGCGCGTCATCACCGTATTCGGCTGCGGCGGCGACCGCGACCGTTCGAAGCGTCCGCTTATGGGCATGGCCGCCGCCGAAGGCAGCGACTTCGTCTTCCTCACCAGCGATAACCCACGCTCGGAAGACCCGCTCGCCATCATCATGGACGCCATGGTCGGCCTCCGCCGCTTCGACACGCCGCATATCATCGAGGTGGATCGGGCGAAGGCCATCCACCAGGCCATCGCCGAAGCACGCCCCGGCGACATCGTGCTGATCGCCGGCAAGGGCCACGAAACCTACCAGGTCCTGAAGGACCAGACCATTCACTTTGACGACCGCGAAATCGCGCACGCCGCCCTTGCCGCGCGCGGATACCGAAAGCGGGACAATTGAGAAAGGCGGCCCACGCAAGACGATGAGATTCCGGCTGAGCGAAGTCGCCGCCGCCATCGGCGCCACGGTTCCGGACGGTCTGTTCGCGGAAACGTGGGTCGAAGGCTGGAGTGTAGATTCACGCTCGCTCTCCGCAGGGGATCTTTTCTTCGCGTTGCGGGGTCCGAACTTTGACGGCGCCCGGTTCATTCCGGCGGCCTTCGAGCGCGGCGCCGTCGCCGCCGTCGGCCCCGCCCAGGGCGCTTCTCCGCGTGTCCTGGTTGTGCCGGACGTGCAAGAGGCGCTTGGTAAAGCCGCCGCCTGGGCGCGTGCGAAGTGGGGCGGAGACGTCGTCGGCGTCACCGGCAGCGCCGGCAAAACGACCACCAAGGACATCGTTGCCGCGCTCCTGGCTGAGGGAATGGAAGTTGGCAAGACGGAAGGGAATTTGAACAACGAAGTAGGCGTGCCGTTGACGCTGCTCCGCCTGAAAGCGGTAGCGCGCGCGGCCGTGATTGAAATGGGGATGAACCACGCGGGCGAGATTCGCCGCCTGGCTTCGCTGGCGCTCCCGCGCATCGGCGTTGTCACCAACGTGGGGTCGGCGCATATTGAGAATTTCGACTCGATCGACGGCATCGCTCTCGCCAAGCGCGAATTGATCGACTCGCTGCCCGCCGATGGCGTCGCCGTGTTGAACGCCGACGACGCGCGGGTGGCCGCATTCGCCAGAATTCATCCCAGCCGCTCCGTACTCTATGGCTTCGGCGAAAATGCCGAGGTGCGCGCTACGCACCTCGCGCGAGAAAACGGTCTCACCCGGTTCGAAGCGCTGGGAACGGCCTTTGAAACCGGGATGCCCGGCGAACACGCCCTGCGCAACATCCTCGCCGGCCTCGCCGTTGCTCGCGAGTACGGCCTCCAGGCGGCAAGGCTCGTCGAAGCCGTGCGCCGCCTTCGCCCGGCGCGCATGCGCGGCGAGCGCATCCAACACCAGGGGATTCTGATTTTTAACGATTGCTACAACTCCAACCCGGAGGCGGCCCGAGCCATGCTCGATCTGCTCGCCGAAACGCCGGCGCGCCGGCGCATCGCCGTCCTGGGGGAGATGCTCGAACTCGGACGTTTGTCTGAGCGCCTGCATCGCGACGTGGGAACCCACGCCGCGAAAACAGGTGTTGCTGTGCTTGTGGGGATTCGCGGCGCTGCGCGTGCAATGGTCGACGCTAGCGTCGAGGCGGGCTTACCGCCCGGCGCCGCGGTCTTTTTTGACGAGCCGGCTCCGGCGGGCGACTACGTCCGCCACATCGCCAGGGAAGGCGATGCCATCTTGTTCAAGGGGTCTCGCGGAACGCGCGTGGAACTTGCCTTGGAAAGGCTTCTGGCGTAGACCGGCTATGTTTTACTGGCTCTTTTACGAGAAGCTGCTTCGGTACTTCAGCCCGTTCAACGTCTTCCGCTACGAGACGTTCCGCACTGGCGGCGCAAGCCTCACCGCGCTTTTCCTCTGCCTGGCCCTCGGGCCGTGGATGATCCGCAAGCTCCGCGAGATGAACTTCGGCCAGCACATCCGCGAAGAAGGGCCGCAGTCGCACCACAAAAAGGCCGGCACGCCCACCATGGGCGGCGTGCTCATCGTCATCTCCATCGTCCTCCCCACTCTGCTCTGGGCGCGGCTCGACAACCCTTATGTATGGGTGGCTCTGTTCGGTCTTCTGAGCTTCGGCATGATCGGCTTCTGGGACGACTACACGAAAATCGCCCGCATGCACAACCTCGGCCTCACCGCCCGGCAGAAATTCCGCCTCCAGGTCCTCGCCGCGCTCATCGTCGGCTTCCTGCTCCTCCTGCTCCACGCGCGCGGGCAGTACTCCACCGCGATGAATTTCCCGTTCTTCAAGCAGTTCAAGCCGGATTTGTTGATTGAGCCGCTGCTGCGTAACCGCTGGACTTACCCGCTCGGTTTCGTGGTCTTCTTCCTCGTGCTGGAAATCATTCTGGTCGGGGCGACCAACTCGGTCAACCTCACCGACGGGCTCGACGGCCTCGCCACCGGGTTGATGATCATCGCTTCCGGCGCGATGACCGTGCTGAGCTACGTCACCGGCCACGCCCGCTTCTCCTCCTACCTCGACCTTTCACACAACGCCGGCGACTCCGAGTTGACCATCTTCTGCGCGGCCATGGTCGGCGCCTCGCTCGGCTTCCTCTGGTACAACGCGCATCCGGCGCAGGTGTTCATGGGCGACGTTGGCTCGCTTGCCTTGGGCGGCGGCCTCGGCACGGTCGCGGTGCTGTTAAAACAAGAAGTGCTGCTTTTGTTTATTGGCGGCGTGTTCGTCATCGAGACCGCTTCGGTGATGCTCCAGGTGGCCAGCTTCAAGCTGCGCGGCAAACGCATCTTCAAGATGACGCCGATCCACCACCATTTCGAGATTCTCGGCTGGCCCGAATCGCAGATCATCGTGCGGTTCTGGATCGCCGGCCTGGTGATGGCGCTGTTCGCGCTGACGACCCTGAAACTACGGTGATGGACCTGCGCAACCAACTCGTCGCCGTATGCGGCATGCAGATGTCCGGCCTCGCCGCCGTGAAACTGCTGCGCGCCCACGGCGCCCTCGTCCGCGCGGTCGATCAGAAACCGACACCGGAAATCGAAGCGCAACTCCGCGACCTCGGAGTCCCGCTCGCCGCCCAGAATGAAGCCGCCTTCGCGGATGTCGACCGCATCGTGCTCTCGCCTGGCGTGCCCGCCGATCTCGAAGTCTTCGCGGCCGCCCGCAGCCGCGGCGTCCCGGTGATCGGCGATGTCGAACTCGCGGGCTACTTGCTTGAAGGCCCGGTCATCGGCATTACCGGCTCGAACGGCAAAACCACCACGACATCGCTCGCCGGGCATATGCTGCGCGAGGCCCAGATCGACTGCCAGGTCGGGGGGAATATCGGTTTCGCGCCCTGCGCGATGGTCGAAACCTCGGCGCCGGACAGATGGAACGTGCTCGAACTTTCGAGCTTCCAACTGGAGACAATCGAGCAATTCCGCGTGCACGTTTCTGTCGGTCTTAACGTTACCGATAACCATATCGATCGACACAAAACGTTCGCCAATTACGTGGCCGCGAAAAGGCGTCTTTTTGAGACCCAGGAACCCTCCGGACATGCGATTTTAAACGCTGATAACGCAATTTGCGTGTCCTACGCGGAGGCGACGCGGGCCCAGGTGCACTGGTTCAGCTCGAAGCGAACGCTCGAGCGCGGCGCCTGGCTCTCCGGCGACACGATCCTGCTCGACGGCACGCCGTTGGCCGATGCCTCCTCGATTCGCCTGCGCGGCCGGCACAATCTCGAAAACGTCATGGCGGCCGCGCTGGCAGCGCATTTGGCGGGCGCGCCGCTCGACCGGATCGCCGCCGCGGCGGCCACATTTCAGGCCGTCGAGCACCGCCTCGAGTTCGTCGCCGCAATCGACGGAGTCGATTACTTCAACGATTCAAAGGCCACCAGCGTGGATGCCGCGCTCAAGGCGCTCGACGCTTTTCCAGGCCGTCTCTGGGTCATTCTTGGCGGGCATCACAAAGGCAGCGACTACACCGTGATGCGCAAGCCGCTCCATGATAAGGCGCGCATGGCGCTGTTGATCGGAGAGGCGTCGCCGATTCTGGCCGAACATCTTCGCGGCGCCGTCCCGCTGCTCGCCTGCGAGACGCTCGATGCGGCGGTTGCCGCCGCCCGGCGCCAGGCCCAGCCTGGGGACACCGTCCTGCTCGCCCCGGCGTGTTCCAGCTTCGACCAGTTCACCAGCTATGAGCACCGCGGCCGCGTATTCAAGAGCCTCGTCAAGGCCGCCGCCAACGGGGGAGGGAACTGAATGGCGCAGCGCGTCAAAACCGACTGGGTCCTCTTCTCGACCATCGTTTTGCTGATCTCCTTCGGCCTGCTGATGGTCTGGAGCGCGTCCTCGGTGATGGCCGAGATCCGCTACGGATCGAGCTTTCATTTCCTGGTGCGCCAGCTCGCCTGGGCGATCGGCAGCTTCGCGGTCCTGATGTACCTCAAGGACCGCGACTACCGCCGCTTTCAGGACCCCGCCTGGGCCTTCACGCTGCTCGGCGTCAACCTGATGCTCCTCGGCGCGGTGTATTTTCTGGACCCGCGGCAGCATCGCTGGTTCCGGTTGGGCGGCATCGGCAGTCTGCAGCCGTCGGAATTCGCCAAGCCCGCTCTGGTCGTGTTCCTGGCCTATTTCATCACGCGGCGCACGGACCGCATCAACGACCAGCGCACCTTGTGGCAGGCGGGGCTGGTGCTGTTTATCCTTTCAGGTCTCGTCGCCATTGCGGACTTGGGCACCGCAGTGGTCCTCGCGCTTACCGCGGCGGTTGTGCTCTATGTCGCGGGGCTCGACCGGCGTTACTCGATTGCCGCTCTCGCCGTGGGCCTTCTGCTCACGGGCGTTCTGATCGTCTCCAAGCCTTACCGCCTGGCGCGCATCATCGGCAGGTTCGACCCCAACTACACGCTGCTCGACAAGATCGATCCGAAAGGACACATCAAGAACTACGCCAACGAATCGATCACCACGCGCGACGCCAGCTACCAGCCGAAGCAGTCGCGCATCGCGGTCGGCAGCGGCGGCTTGCTGGGGCTGGGTCCGATGGAGGGCCGGCAGAAACTTCTCTACCTGCCCGAAGCGCATACGGATTATATTTTTGCGGTTGTCGGCGAAGAAACCGGCATGGTGGGATGCCTGCTGATTCTAGGTGCGTTTCTCGTGCTGATCGTGCGGGGGTTCCGTGTCTTTCTGCACGCGCCGGACGATTTCGGCCGGTATCTCGCGCTTGGCGTCACCGTCTGTATCGGCTTACAGGCGCTGATCAACATCAGCGTCGTGCTTGATCTCGGGCCGAGCAAGGGGATTCCGCTGCCGATGATCAGCTTCGGCGGTAGCTCGCTGCTCGGCACGCTTGTCTCCCTTGGTTTGCTGCTCAGCGTGAGTGAACGCTCGGGATGAAGGAAGGTGCCGGACTCGTCATCGCGATGGCGGGCGGAGGAACCGGCGGGCACGTGGTGCCGGCGCTGGCGGTGGCGAACGAATTGGCCTCGCGCGGCCAGTCGGTTTTTTTCGTGGGCACGCGAGGGGGTTTTGAGGCGAAGCTTGTGCCGGAAGCGGGATTTACCATCGAGTGGATCGAGGCGGGCGCGCTCAACCGGGCGGGTACCGGGCGGGCCCTGCGTACCCTGGTGCAGCTTCCCGGGAGCGTTCTGCATTGCATCCGGCTGCTCAGAAGGCGGCGCGTGTCGGCGGTTTTCAGCATGGGCGGTTACGTGGCCGCGCCCACAATGCTCGCTGCTCTGCTGGTTCGCATCCCGGTGATCGTCATGGAGCCGAACGCCATTCCCGGCGAGGCGAACCGATGGATCGGCCGTTTCGTCGCCCGCGCCTTGCTCAGCTTCGAGGACGCGGCGCGGTTCTTCCCGAAAGGCCGGTCCGAGATCACGGGCCTGCCGGTTCGCGCGCGGTTTTTCGATCTGCCCGCGCGGCCCCGCGGCGAAGAGTTCCACGTGCTGGTGACCGGTGGCAGCCGCGGCGCGCGCAGCCTCAACCGCGCTGTCGGCGGAAGCTGGCCCATCCTTGCGCAAAGCGGCCGGCGCATCAGCCTTACGCACCAGACCGGTGTCGAATCCCAGGCGAGCATCGCCGAGGAATTCGCGGGCACGGGACTTCCGGGCAAAGTGGTTGCGTTTTTGGACGACATGCCCGCTGCTTTTGCCGACGCCGATCTTGTTGTCTGCCGTTCCGGCGCGGGTGCGCTCGCCGAGCTGGCCGCGGCCGGCAAACCCTCCATTCTGGTCCCGTTCCCTTTCGCAGCCGACGATCATCAGCGCCACAACGCCGAGGCTCTGGCGCGCGCCGGCGCCGCGCGGGTTGTGCTCGACCGCGAATTGAGCGGCGAAAGGCTGGCTGGCGAGATTCTGGCGCTTGAAAACGACCGCGACGAACTGGCGCGCATGGGCGAGCGGGCGTGCTCGTTTTCCCGACCCGGCGCGGCCCAGCGCGCCGCCGATCTGCTCGAGCAGTTTGCGAGGCGCCGTGGCTAAAGCGAACCTCACCGAGCGCGTTGCCATGCCCGCGGCGCTGGCGGCCATCGTCGCCGGTTTTTACTGGAAGCTCACGCTCACCCGGCAGTTCGACTGGGTCAGCGGACCAGATCTCGTCAACCAGGTCCTTCCGTGGTTTCAGGTTCAGGCCGTTGCCTGGCACGCGCACCATTTCCCCCTCTGGGATGTCTCGTCCTGGGGTGGCCAGCCTCTTCTCGGCCAGGCGCAGCCCGGCGGCGCGTATCCACTGAACTGGCTGCTGTTCCTGATGCCGCTCAGCCACGGCAAAATCAGCTTCTACGCGCTCCAGTGGTATTTCGTCGCGATCCATTGGATGGCGGCGCTGTTCTGCTATTGGCTCTGCCGGGACCTCGGGCAGTCGAGGATCGCGGCGGTGCTTGGCGGCTGCGTCTTTTCGTTTTCGGCGTATGTCGGCACGGCGAGTTGGCCGCAGATGATCAACGGCGCGGTGTGGGCGCCGCTGGTGTTCCTGTTTGAGCTTCGCGCGCTCGAGGGGCGAGCCCCGCTGCGCAACGCCATTCTTTCCGGCGCGTCGCTTGGAGCGGCCTGGCTGAGCGGGCATCATCAGGCGCCGCTGTTTCTGACACTGGCCTGGGGCGGCGTATGGCTGTTCCACATGGTGCGCGCCGGCCGCGGTTGGACGGTGCTGGCTGCTCCGGGGGCGCTATCGCTGTTGTTCCTGTTCTTGACCGGCGCGCTGCAGACCCTGCCGGCGTATGAGTACGGCCACCTGGCGGCGCGCTGGGTCGGCGCCGAAACCGTTCTCACCTGGAACCAGACCGTACCCTACGCGGTGCACGCCCAGTACGCGCTCAAGCCTTCAGGCCTGTTCTCAATTGTGTTCCCCGCCTTCAGCCGGACGTCGGACCCCTACGTCGGCGTAGCGGCATTGACTCTCGTCCTGCTCGCCGTTGCGCTACTGTGGCGCAAGCGTTGGACGCCGCTGTTCGCCACCCTCGGGCTGGCGAGCCTGTTGTTCGCGCTCGGGCCGAACAGCGTTTTTCACGGTCTAGCGTATGGCTTGGTCCCGATGGTCGAAAAGGCGCGCGTCCCCTCCGCAGCGGTGTTCCTTTTCGGTCTCGCCGTCGCCGTGCTCGCCGGCTCTGCGTTGGATGGCCTCCGCGGGTCGCCGGACTCTTCGTGGACGCGCCGCGCCGCCCACGCTTCCTGGGTTTTCGGTGTAGTTGGCGCGGCGATCCTTTTCGGCGTCTATGCCGCGAACGGGCTGAGGGTGACGTTTGAGGACCGTGTCGTGGTTACTTGCTTCGCTGCGCTGCTGCTCGGCGGGCTCTTGTATGGCTGGAGCCGCGGCGGCGTCACGCCCACGCAGGGCGCCGTGCTCGCCGTGCTGCTCGTGATCTTCGAGTTGGGCAACAACTCGGGTTACATGCTCACGGACCGCGGGAACAAAACCAATGCCCAGTGGATGAACCGGCTCGAAGCCAACGCGGACATCGCGCGGTTCCTTTCTTCGCGGCCGGGGCCGTTCCGCATCGTTTCGAGCGACGATGCGGTTCCCAAGGCCTGGGCTTCGTGGAACGGATTCTCGACGGTGACCGGCGACACGCCGAGCGTCACCACCAACGTGATCGACCGGCCGTTCGGCGAGTGGCAGTTCACCTACCTGGCCGGTGTGCACTACCGGATTGGGACCAAGCCGGAGTTCGCCGGCGAAAGAGACGTGTTCACCGCCGCGAGCGGCCTGAAAGTGTACGAGAACCCGCAGGCCTTCCCGCGCGCCTGGGTGGTGCATCGGGCGCGCCAGGTTTCAAGCGGCGCCGCCCTCAACGATACGATCCTCAACCACTTGTCCGATCTGCGCGCCGAAGCGCTTACCTTAGGTCCCGCGCCGGCGCTGGCTGATTGCGATGCATCGGGCGAGCAGGTTTCCCTCGTTGAGCTTCCCAATGAAGCAAGGCTCAACGCAACGCTTAACTGCGACGCCCTCGTGGTCGTCTCCGACACGTTTTATCCCGGCTGGCAGGCCGAAATCGATGGCCGCGCCGCGCCGATTCTCGAGGTTGACGGCTGCTTTCGCGGAGTGCCGGTGCCCAGGGGTGTGCATGAGATCGCGATGCGGTACCGGCCTGCGAGCGTCGAGGCCGGAGGCTTGCTGGCGCTGGCCGGAGCGCTGGGCGCGGCGATGGCAGGAATCTTCCCATTGACTTACGTCCGGAAAGCCGGAACAATAACAGGTAAAAATGTTTCTTAAGCGGCAACACCTCCATTTCACCGGGATCGGAGGAATCGGCATGAGCGGCATCGCCGAGGTGTTGCTGAACCTGGGCTACGAAATCAGCGGTTCGGACGTGAAGCTGAGCCCGATCACCGAGCGGCTGGCCAGGCTCGGAGCGGTGATTTACGAAGGGCACGCGGCGGAAAATGTGGCCGGGGCCAAGGCGCTGGTAGTCACTTCCGCCGTTTCACCGGCGAACCCGGAGCTGGCCGAAGCGCGCCGCCTGCGCATTCCGATCATCCCGCGCGGCGAGTTGCTGGCGGAGCTGATGCGCCTGAAATTCGGCATCGCGATCGCCGGCAGCCACGGCAAGACCACCACGACCTCGATGACCGCGGCAATTCTGAGCGAGGCGCGGAAGGATCCGACGGTGGTGGTGGGCGGACGCGTGGGCGCGATGGGCGGCTCGAACGCGCGCGTGGGCAAGAGCGACTTTCTCGTGGTCGAATCGGATGAAAGCGACGGCTCGTTCCTCAAGCTCTCGCCGATCGTAGCGGTGGTGACGAATATCGACCGCGAGCATCTGGACCACTACCCGTCAATCGAAGCCATCCGCGCGGCGTTTCTCGAGTTCGTCAACCGCGTGCCTTTTTACGGCGCCACCATCCTCTGCCTGGAAGACGAAAACATCCAGCGCATTCTGCCGGACGTGAACCGCCGCGTCATTACCTATGGGCGGACGCCGCAGGCGCTGCTTGAGGTCGCCGAGGCGAAGCCCGGCGCGACGTCGAGTGAGTTCGAACTTCGGTTCCGCGGCGCGGATCTCGGTAAGTTCCGCATCGGCGTTCCCGGCGTGCACAACATTCTGAACGCGGCGGCTGCCGCGGCCGTGGCGCTGGAACTCGACATTGACGCGGACAAGATCCGCGGCGGCCTTGCGGCGTTCAGCGGCGTGGACCGGCGCTTTCAATTCCGGGGCAGGGAAGCGGGCGTCACCGTCGTCGACGACTACGGCCATCATCCGACCGAGATTCAGGCGACGCTGGCCGCGGCGCGGTTGGGCGGCTACTCGCGCGTGATCGTGATTTTCCAGCCGCATCGCTACACGCGGACGCAGGAGCTGATGGACGACTTCGCGCGGGCCTTTCATGCCGCCGATGCCGTACTGGTGCTCGACATTTACGCGGCGTCTGAGGCGCCGATTGCCGGTGTAACTTCGCCGGCCCTGGTGGAGAAGATCGTGAAGTACGGTCATCGCTCGGCCGAATACGCGCCCGGCATTGACGATGCGGTGGCGCGAGCGGCCGATTTGGCGCGGCCGGGCGATCTGGTGCTGACGCTTGGCGCCGGAAATGTGTGGCAGGCCGGAGAGCGTTTGCTTGACCGGTTGCGTGTGCCGGCCGGCCCCGCGGGAGGGAACTGAGATGGCCGCCGAAACCGCGAAATCCCCGGCAAAGTCCGCCTCAAAGAAAAATATCGGGCCCCTGCTTCGCGCCGCGGCGATCATTGTGCTGAGTTCGTTCACCCTCGCAGCGGCCTATTTCGGGCTGGAGCGCACGGAGCAGTTCCTGATTCGCGACCCCCGCTTCGCCCTGCCCGGCCCGCCCGACTACGGCGAGGCCAGCCCGAGCCTGATCATCGAAGGAACGCGATTCGCCTCGCTGGCGCAGATCCGCAACGTCTTCGCGCCCGACTATGGCCGGAGCATTTATCTTCTGCCGCTCACCGCCCGCCGCAACGCACTGCTGCGCCTGAGTTGGGTTCGCGATGCGACGGTGCAGCGCGTCTGGCCGGACCGCGTGGTGGTTCATATCGTGGAGCGCCAGCCGGCCGCCTTCGTCGAGATTCCGGCCGGGCTGCTATCGCGGTTCGCCTTGATCGACGCCGATGGTGTGATCCTCGATACGCCGCCGAAGGCGCGGTTCGATCTGCCGGTGCTGCGGGGCGTGAATCCGGTTGAGGGCCAGGCGATGCGCGGCACGCGCGTGCGCCGCATGGTCCATCTCCTGCGCGATCTCGGGTCCCTCGGCAACGGGATCTCGGAAGTGGACGTGAGCGACCTCGACAACCTCAAGATCCGCATGAAGGTGCGCTACCAGACGTTTCTTCTGATTCTGGGCGACGGCGACTTCGCGGCCCGGGTGCGGAATTTCCTCGATCACTACGCCGAGATCCGCGGCCGCATCCCGTGGGCTACGACGCTCGACCTGCGGCTGGAAGACCGGATTACGGCGGTAGGAGATGCACCCGATGGCAAGTAAACGCACGTTGGCGGTTGGGCTGGACGCGGGCAGCGCCTACACGCGCTCGGTGGCGCTGGAGCTTCACGACGCCAGCCTTCGCTTCGTCGCGGCGGGCGAGGTAGAGTCGATCGGGTGGAACCGTGGGCGCATCCAGGACGCCGATGCGTTGAGCGTCTGCATCCAGGGCGCCGTCCAGCAGGTGGAACAGGCGGGCCGCGTCACCGTCGATTCGGTGACGGCCGGCGTCGGGTCGAGCGTGCTGGGCTTCGACAACCGAGGCACGTACAAATTCGCCCGCCCGCACCAGGTGACCGCCGAAGATCTCTCTTACGCGGTGGAGCAGGCTTCGGACGTGCATCTGGAGACCAACCGCTGCCTTCTGCATGTTTTTCCGCAGGACTTCACGCTCGACGGGCGCGCTTTCCACCGCTACCCGAAAGGTGCCACTTGCACGCGCATCGACGCGAACGTTCACGTGCTCACGGCGGGCAAAGAAGAACACGAGACGCTGCTGCAGGCGATCCACAACGCGCATTTTTCGGTGGAAGACACGGTGCATGAAGCCATCGCGGCGGCCTACGCGTCGGTGCTGCCGGAGGAGCGCCTTCGCGGCGTACTGCTTTTGAACATCGGGCGCGAGTCGAGCGAAATCGTGGCGTACGAGGGCGACGCGCTGCTGCTTGCCAAGAGCCTCGCTGTTTCGGGCGATCATATGACACGCGACGCCGCCTATGGTTTGACGATTTCCTGGGGCGACGCCGAGCGGCTGAAGCGCGAATACGGCTGCGCCATGGTGGGCCTGACCGGCGATAACAGCCTGCTCGAAGTGCCTTCGGCCGAGGGACGGCCCACCCGCGAGGCGCCCCGCCGGCAACTCAACGACATTCTGGAAGCGCGCGCCGAGCAGTTGTTTCACTTCGTGCGCAAGGAACTCGAAGCGATCGGAAAGGTGCAAGGGTTGCTCGAAGGCGTGCTACTGACCGGTGGCGGAGCGATGCTGACCGGCATGTGCGACCTCGCCGAACGGACGTTGAATCTTCCGGCGCGAAACGGCCTCGCTGCGGGAATCGAGAATTGGCCGGATGAACTGAATAGCCCGTCGTGGACCACGGCGGCGGGCCTGGCAATGTATTCGGCGCGGATCAAGATGCGCGCCGCGCCCCGCCCGAAGGCGTCGGGGCTGATGGGTTTGGTGACGCGTTAAGCGAGAAAGGAAGACGGCGGAGATGGATGCTCTGAAATTCGCGATCCAGGATGAGGCGCTGCTCGGCACGCGGATCAAGGTGATCGGCGTGGGCGGCGGTGGCTCCAACGCGGTGACCCGCATGGTGAATGAGGGGATGTCGGGCGTGGAGTTCTACGCTCTGAACACCGATAACCAGGCGCTCCATGCGTGCCCGGCGCCCAACAAGCTGGCCATCGGCCCGAAGATCACCAATGGGCTTGGCGCGGGCTCGGACCCGAGTGTCGGCCGGCAGGCGGCGCTCGAGGACACCGAGCGGATCATCGAAATTCTCGAGGGCTCCGACATGGTGTTCGTCACCGCGGGTCTTGGAGGCGGCACGGGAACCGGCGCGGCGCCGGTGGTTGCCTCGCTCGCCAAGGAACTTAGCGCGCTCACGGTCGCCGTCGTCACCAAGCCGTTCAGCTTCGAAGGCCCGCGCCGCATGAAGCAGGCCGAACGCGGACTGGCTGAACTCGCCGCCACCGTCGACACGGTCATCACCATCCCGAACGACCGGCTGCTCGAACTCGCCGGTCCGGAGACCAGTTTTTACGACGCATTCCGCATGGCGGACGACGTGCTGCGCCAGGCGGTGCAGGGCATCGCCGACATCATCACCACGCCCGGCCTCATCAATCGGGACTTCTCCGATATCCGCGCCATCATGCTTGGCATGGGCTACGCGATGATGGGCACGGCGACGGCCTCGGGACCGAAGGCGGCGGTCGAAGCGGCGCGGCAGGCGATCAGCTCCGCGCTGATGGAAGAAGGCGGCGTGAAGGGCGCGCGCGGCGTGCTCATCAACATCACCGCGTCGAACAAGCTCAGCCTGTATGAGGTGAACGAGGCCTGCACGCTGATCCGCAAGGCCACCGAGAACGACGACGTGCAGATCAACTTCGGCGTCGTGATGGCCGACGGCATGGAAGACAAGGTGAAGGTGACCGTCATCGCCACCGGCTTCGAGCGCGAGAATCTTCCGGTAATCAACCGCGCCGGCGCGCGCACGGCGTCGTCCGAGCCGCCCCGGGTCGCCGCCGCCGCGGCGTCACTGGCCGCTTCGCTCAGCTTGCCTGTGCCTCCGGCCGAGCCCGCGGCCCCTGAACCTGCCGCGGCCGCCCCGGAGCATCCCGCGGCGCCCCCTGATCCGGCGATCGAGGCGCCGATCGCGCTTGACGATCTCGACGTTCCCGCGTTTCTCCAGCGGGACCGCCGGTATTACCAGTAGAAACACCGCTCCGCCCGTCCCCTCAATGGGCCCGGCACAGTTCGTGCTGGGTGAGGGCGGCGAGGGTGTCACACGCCGCGATACCTGGCAGGGCGGGCTCGCACGAGCCCGCCCTGCCAGAGAGTCCGGTGAGCAGTTGCGTCCGCGAGGGTCAACATGCCCCGGCGCATCGCCATCCACAGCACATTCGCGAGTTCCACGGCACGTTCCTATCAATAACCGCCCTCATGAGCGACCGGCTTCGATCCAGGCGTCGATTTCACTCGCGGCGGCGCCGGCGATTGGCGCTTGGCGAAAGGTGAGCGTTGGCGTCGGCTCCCCAGCCTCTACTCGTACATCAAATGCAGCACGACGTTGCGGCGGTGGGGCGCGGTGCGGTGCTCGAACAGGTAGATCCCCTGCCAGGTGCCGAGGGCGAGGCGTCCCTGGTGCAGGGGGATCGTCAGCGACGGGTTGGTGAGGGCGGAGCGGATGTGCGAGGTCATGTCGTCCGGGCCTTCGGCGGTGTGCCGGTAAAGCGACGTATCGGCCGGGACGAGGCGCTCGAAGTAATCGGCCATGTCGCGGCGGACGTCCGCGTCCGCATTCTCCTGAATGACGAGCGAGGCCGAGGAGTGGCGGCAGAACACGGTGAGCAGGCCGGTCTGGCCCTGGACTCCGGCAAGCCATTTCTCGACTTCGGCGGTGATCTCATACAGACCCTTACCGCGGGTCGAGATGATGAGTTGATGCGTGCGCTGGTTCATTCGACGGTCACGCTCTTGGCGAGATTGCGCGGTTGGTCGACGTCGCAGCCGCGCCGGACTGCAATGTGATAGGCGAGCAGTTGCAGCGGCAGGATTTCGAGCACCGGCAGCAGCAACTCGCAGGTGGACGGAACGGCGATGACGTGGTCCGCGATGCGCGCCATTTCATCCCGATCCTCCTCGCACACCACCGCGATCACGATGCCGCTGCGCGCCTTCACTTCCTGGATATTGGAGAGCGTTTTCTCGTAGCGCAAGTGACTCTCACCGCTCTCCGGGTCGCGCGTGGCCAGAACCACCACCGGGAGATTTTCATCGATGAGCGCGTTCGGCCCGTGCTTCATCTCCCCGGCCGGATAGCCTTCGGCGTGAATGTAGGAGATCTCCTTCAGCTTGAGCGCCCCTTCGAGCGCGATCGGGAAGTGGATGCCGCGGCCGAGAAACAAAAAGCCGGACGAGCGGAATAGACGTTTCACTAATTCGTCGTAGATCTCATCTTCGGCCAGAACTGTCTCCATGCGGCCCGGCAATTTCATCAGTTCCTTCATCAGGCGGCCGGACTCGGCGTCGCTCAGCTTCCCGCGAACCTGGCCCAGGTACATGGCGAGGAGAAAGAGTGCCGTAATCTGGCAGGTGAAGGCCTTGGTCGACGCCACGCCGATCTCCGGACCCGCGTGCGTCAACAGCGAACCCGCCGCCTCGCGCGTGATCATCGATCCGATCACGTTGCAGATGGCGAGTGTTTTCGAGCCCTTCTGCTTTGCCTCCCGCTGCGCGGCCAGCGTGTCGGCGGTCTCGCCCGATTGCGAGATGACCACGGTCAACATCTTGCCGTCCACAATCGGATCGCGGTACCGGAATTCGCTTCCGTAGTCGGCCTCCACGGGAATCCGCGCCAGCTTCTCGATCATGAATTTGCCCGCCACCGCCGCGTGCCAGCTTGTGCCGCAGGCGACGATCTTGACGCTCTCGAATTCCCGAAACTCCTTCTCGCTGATGTCCATCGCGTCGAGGAACACGCGGCCGGACTCCTGGCCGATGCGGCCGAGCATGGTGTCGCGCACGGCCCGGGGCTGCTCAAAGATTTCCTTGAGCATGAAGTGCTTGTAGCCGCCCTTCTCGGCCAGAATCGGGTCCCAGAGCACCCGCGTTACGGCGCGCCGCAGCAGGCGGCCATTGAAGTCGGTGAGTTGTACGCCATCGGGCGTCAGCACCGCCATGTCGCCGTCGCTTAGGAAGAACATGTCGCGCGTGTGGCTGAGGATCGCCGGGACGTCGCTGGCGACGAAGTACTCGCCATCGCCGAGGCCGACCACCACCGGGGGGCCGGAGCGCGCCACGACGATCTTGTTCGGATCCGTTGCGCAGATGGCGGCGAGCGCGAAGACGCCGGTGAGGTCGCGGACGGCTCGGCGCATCGCCTCTTCGAGGCTGCCGTCGAGGTACTTTTCGATCAGGTGCGCGATGATCTCGGTGTCGGTTTCGGTCGCGAAGCGGTGTCCCTCGAGCTGAAGCTGCGCCTTCAGCGCAAGGTAGTTTTCAACGATGCCGTTGTGGACCACGACGACATTTCCGGTGCAGTCGCGGTGCGGATGGGCGTTCTCCTCCGTTGGCCGGCCATGGGTCGCCCAGCGCGTGTGGCCGATGCCGTAGTTGCCCTCCACCGGATCGATGCGGATGGCCTCTTCCAGGTTTCGCAGCTTGCCCGAAGCCCGGCGCACCGCCAGTCCTTCCTCGCCGGTGTACACGGCGATGCCGGCGGAGTCGTATCCCCGATACTCCAGCCGCCGAAGACCCTCCAGAATGATCGGAACGCTCTTGCGATTCCCAATGTAGCCGACGATGCCGCACATGGTTCTATTGCCTTAGGATACAGGGAAGCACGTTGGCTGCCACGCGCTATTTCACCCTACGCCTCCGGCAGGGTTGATTCCTGCGGCGCTATACTCAGGTTTTGGGGTGCCTTCGTGAAAAACTACCTGAAATTCGGCGGTCTCGTGGTCGCCATCCTCGGAGTTCTTGGATGGCTGGCTGCAAGCGGCGTCGGCGACAGCAAGACTTACTATAAGACCATCCCGGAACTGGCCGCGATGGGCAGCCATGCTCAGGGCCAGCGCGTTCGCGTCGGCGGCGACGTAGTTCCCGGCTCGATCGTTCGCGACGGAGCTGAGGTGCGTTTCACGTTACATCAGAATGCGCAGCAGTTGAACGTCGTCTATCGCGGCGCCGATCCTCTCCCGGACACGTTCCGTGACGGCTCCCAGGCCCTGGCGGACGGGCGGCTAGCGCCCAATGGGGTTTTCGAAGCGACCAAGGTCCAGGCCAAGTGCGCTTCGAAGTACGAATCGAAGCCGCCGCAGAACAAGAACGCGCTGCAGAACCGCGCGGCGCTCTAGCGCTCAGGGCCGCGAGCGGCGTGAGCCGCGCGGCCGCGAATTCCTTAGTTGCCCGCCACGCGCTGGGCCACCGTATAGTGGCTCAAGCTGTTGGCATACTGCGAAACGCCTCGGTAGAGGGCTTCCGCGATACGCTTTCGAGCTTCGTTCTTGCGCAGCGCGCTCGCGTCGTGGGGGTTGCTGATGAAGCCGATCTCGGCCAGAACCGACGGCATCGAAGCGCCGATCAGCACGACGAACGGGGCCTTGCGGACGCCGCGGTCCTTCGAGCGCGCATCGATACGCAGGCTGGCGTTGTAAAGCGCCTTCTGCACGCTTGCGCCGAACTCTCGCGATTCCTCGATCTTGTCCTGCAGGGCGATCTTCTGCAGCAGATCCTTCAGCTCGAACACGGTCTGATCCGAACTCGAGTTCTCGCGCGCCGCCAATTCGAGCGCGGACTGCGAGGTGGTGAAGTTCAGGTAGTAGGTTTCGACGCCGGTGGCCGAGCGCTGAGGCGACGAGTTCGCGTGGATCGACAGGAACAGGTCGGCATGGGACTCGTTGGCGATCCGCGTTCTTTCCTGAAGCGCGATGAAAGTGTCGTCGGAGCGGGTGTAGACCACCTCGGCGCCCATCCTCTGTTCGATCAGATTCCCCAGCCGCAGCGCAACGTCGAGCACGAGGTCCTTCTCGAGCAACCCGCCGGAGCCAATGGTGCCGGTGTCGTGCCCGCCGTGACCGGCATCGATCACCACGCGATGAATCTTCAAGCCGAGAGCGCGGGTGAGCGACTCGGCTTCGCCGGAACTCCGCCGCGCGGCTGAGGCCGCCATCGCCGGCGATTTCGCGGCTTCCGTCAGATTCCCGGCCGTCCGCGTGCTTCTGGGCGGAGCAGCGACGCGGGTTTTCGGAGCGGGGATCGGGGAAGGCGCGAAGAGTTTCGCTACCTCGCGGCTTGCCGTTTCGCGCGAGTAGATCGCAGCCGAGTCCAAACCCATATCGAAGGGGTCAAGTTCCGGCGGCGTCATCAGAGCCGCCATTGCGGGAATTCTCCGCTCGGGCGGTGGTTTGAAGGAGCGGCTTGGAATTGACGCTTCCTCGTCCGGCACGGATGCGCTTGTGGCCGCTGCCGCGGAGGAAGAGTCGCCGCGAAGCTCGATGACCAGGCTCGCCGAGTCTCTGGGATGCGTGGTGGTGAATCGCGCCGGCTGATTGAGATCGAGCACGACGCGAGTGATGCCGTGCTGCGTTTCCGCGACGCGGATCTGGCGGACGAAGGCGTCTCCTACGGTGATGGTGTGGATGCCTTTGCCGAGCCCGCTGGCCGAGCCGACCAGATCGAAAAACAGCCGGCTCGGATGGTCAAGCCGGTCGCAGCGCAGCGTGAACGGACCACTCGTGTTGATGCGTATCCGCGTGAAGTCCTTGTAGGAGCGGAAGTGGACCCCCGTCACGTGGGACCGCACGGCGCCGCGCGCGTGGACCGGCAGCGCCGCCAGCGCCAGCATCAGGCTGGCCGCCACGATTCCGCGCGCTCGGGGAACGGGGGACATATCGCAGCGCCCTATTGCGTCGTCAAGTGCAGTCTGCCCTCGGCGTCATAGTATGCGGTCACCGGCGCGTAGGGCGGAGCCTCACGTTTCGCCTCGGCCGGCGGTTCCTTATGGCCGGCGGCCTTGGCCTTGCGCATCTTCAAGGAAACCCGCTCCACGTATGCCTTCGTTTCCTGGTATGGCGGCACGCCCCGGTATTTCACCACCGCGCCTTCGCCTGCGTTATAAGCCGCGATCGCCAGCGTGTCGTCCTGGAAAAGGTCCTGCAAATACTTCAGATACCGGACGCCGCCGAGAATGTTTTCCCGCGGATCGAACGGGTTCGCCACGCCGAAGCGCCGCGCCGTCTCCGGCATCAACTGCATCAAACCTTCCGCGCCTTTGGGCGAAATCGCGTACGGGTTGTTCGCGCTCTCGGTGTCGATCACGGAGCGGACCAGCGCCGGGTCCACGCGATACGCGGCGGCAGCGTTGCCGGCCAGGATGTCCACCTGTTCCGTGGTCTTATGCGCCGAGGCAAGGCGCGAAGGGCCGCTGGGCACCACGCTCCTCACGAGATGTCCTGTCTTCGGGTCCACGCGCACCACCGACTTCCATCCCTCCGTTTGAGCGTCAGCGGCGGAAGCCGCGCAAGCAAGACCGGCGCCCGCCACGAAAAAACAAAAGCACAGCTTTTGTTTTATTCGATTATAGCCCAAACTCTTCATCCTTTCCATGAAATTCCGGTGGCGGCCCGCGGGGAGCCCGCCTCCTTGAATGGTATCCTCATTGCATGTTTAGCGCGGGCTTCGTGCTGGCCGGAGGCGGAAGCTCCCGCATGGGCCGCGACAAGGCCCTGCTGCCCTTCGCCGGAGGCGTCCTGTTGGAGCACGTGGCGCGCGAGGTCGAAGCAGCCGCGGGTTCGCTGACCCTTCTTGGCGATCCCGCCCTTTACGGCCATCTCGGCTGGCCCGCGTGGCCCGATCTCGTCCCCGGTCGCGGACCGCTGGGTGCGCTGTACACCGCGCTGAGCCGGACCGAAGCCGGCTGGAACCTGTTCGTGGCATGCGACATGCCCGATATCCGCCGGGAGGACCTGGCGCTGCTGCTCAAGGAAGCCGGCGCGGCGGAGGCCGATTGCGTGGCGCCGCTCAGCGAAGAAAAGCGAAGCCATCCGCTGTGCGCGGCCTACCATCGCCGCACCCTGCCGGCCGTCACCCGAGCTTTGAACGATAACCATCTGAAAATGCAGGATTTACTTGCGGTCATCCAGACCGTTTACACCCGAGCTATCGGCCCGGACCACCTAACGAACGTGAACACCCCGGAG
>JAJYCN010000086.1 GCA_021778335.1 Acidobacteriota bacterium
GGTCTTCATAACGCCCTTTTCGGGCCTTTTGGGGATGGTCGCTGTTGCAGACAAAGCAAATATAGTTCGGCGCGGGCGACAAAACTCACCGAACTGCGAAAGTCAGGCTAGAAGGATCCGTGTCTTCTGGGCGGGTGCGACGCGTGCAAACACGTTCGTGTTTTCCACGACATGGCCGAGCGCGGCGTCGGTCATCCCGATAATTGCCGTCCCGGTCACCGGTGCTTCATCGCGAAAGCCGAACTGCGTGGCAACGTGGCGGGCCACCAGTTCGCTGTCCCCGGAAATGATTTTCACGCTGACGCCGTCGTGGCGTAGTTCGGAGATCACCCGCCCAGCGTCAGGTACCGGAGGGTCGGAAAAGGCAAGGTAGCCGGCCAGAGTGAGCGAGTGCTCATCGGCGGACGTGAAATTGCCTGTCTTGTCCACTTTGCGCTGCGCCACGGCGAGGACGCGAAAGCCCTGCACTTCAAGACCCTCGAACAACTCGCGTGTCTGCCGCAGAACCGCCGGGTTGAAGGGTACCTCCACCCCGTCGTGTTCGTAGGCAGGGCAAAGCTCCAGAATCCCCTCGGGCGAACCCTTTGTAATCAGACGGCGGTCTCCGGCCTTCTCTACGACGACGGAGAGGCGGCGCCGTTCGAAATCGAACGGGATTTCGTCGCATTTGCAATAGTCCGCCGTTCCCAACTCGCGCTGGAGGATGGCAGTGTCGAGAGGGCTGCGGATACCGGTTTCGAAACGGCTGTTGAGCCAGGCGAGCGAGAGCGGGCGGGCGGAAACATTGCCGAGCGCGTCGACCGACCGCGTCACCGTCATCTCGCCGGTGGTGAGCGTCCCGGTCTTGTCACAGCACAAGACATCGATGCTGCCAAGGTTCTGAATCGCGGCCAGCCGCTTGACGATGACGTGGACCCGTGCCATCCGGACGGCGCCGTTCGTCAGCGTAACGGAAGTGATCACCGGGAGGAATTCCGGCGTCAGCCCAACCGCGAGTGCGACGGCAAACAGCAGGGACTGGAGTGGATCTCGATGCGCCGCGATGCTCATCAGAAGCAATAGCAGCACCAGAAACAGGACCGCTTGCGTGATAAAGACGCCAAAGTGGCGCAGGTCACGCTCGAAGGCGGTTTCGGGCGGGCGGTGCGCAAGGCGGGCGGCGATATTGCCGAATGCCGTCGCGGCGCCCGTGACGGTGACCAGGGCGATCGCGGTGCCGCTCACCACCGAGGTCCCCAGGAAAACGAGCCTCTCGTTCTCTGGGCCTGTCGTATGCTTCTCCGCCGGAATCGACTCGCCGGTGAGCGCGGCTTCCTGAACGTAGAGATCTTTCGAGACGAGCAGGCGGGCGTCGGCGGGAATCAGGTCGCCCGCCGAGAGTTGGACCACGTCGCCCGGGACCACTTCACGGCGGGGGATCTCCTGCCAGGTGCCGTCGCGCATTACGGCGGCGCGCGCGGCGACCTGGCTTCGCAGACGCTCGGCGGCGACCTGGGAGCGGTAGGTCTGGATGAAATTGATCGTGACGCTGACGAGCACGATGGCAATGACGATCGCCGCGTCGGTGTGCTGGCCAAGTAGGATCGACGCGAAGGCGGCGATGAGGAGGATGAGTACGAGAGCATTGGTGAAAAAGCCGAGCAGTTCGCGCAACGCGGACCACCGCTGTGTTGGAACCGGCTCGTTGGTCCCGTACTCCGCCAGACGCCGGCGGGCCTCCTCGGCCGTCAAGCCCTCGGGCGCATGGGCCATCTCCTGGTTCCGCGCGCCGGGCGCAGTCCCGTTCCGCACCGGCGCGCCGGATTGGCTGTTGCCTGGAGATTCAAGCGGCGGGCGCATGGGTGCGCGCCAGCATCTGCTGCACGGCGGCGTCGCTGATCTGCTCAAACTCCGTATACCACTCCCCGACTGCGAAGAACGGTTCGGGCGTGGCCAGGTAGATGACTTCGTCGACCTCTTTTGTCAGAGTATGGAGAGCCTGGGCGGAGCAAACCGGCACGGCGATGATGAGTCTTTCCGGCGCGAAGCTCCTTACATGCCTCGCCGCGGCCAACATGGTCGAACCAGTAGCGATGCCGTCGTCGACCAGCACAACGGTGCGGCCTTTCAGGTTGAGCGGAGGCCGGCCCTTGCGGAAGAGCCGCTCCTGGCGGTCGAGTTCTGCGGTCTCCCGTGCCACGATCGCCTCGACCTCTTCCTCGGAGACACGAAGGTCGCGGATGAGTTGGTGGTCGAGAACCCGAGTTTGCCCCGCAAGCGCGCCCATGGCGAGTTCCGGCTGCCAGGGTACCCCTAGCTTTCGGACCACGACGACATCGATCGCTGCCTTCAGCGAATGGGCGACCTCAACCGCTACCGGCAAACCGCCCCGCGGTAATGCCAGAACCACCGTCCCGGCGGGAAACTTCCGTGTGGCGAACTCAGCGGCCAGCAAACGGCCGGCGTCGGCGCGATCTTGAAATGGAAGTTCAATCATGGGTCCTCCTTGAACGGCCGGCTTGCCGTCTACACATCGTGCCTACTCCTGTGTGGGCAACCGTAGTTCCAGTTCGAGGCCGCATCAGGCGCAGTGGACGAGGTGGCCGGTGAAGCGGTCGAGATCCTGTTGCAGACTGTCGCTGAAGTTCACAGGATAAGGCGCCGGGGCCGGGTCGAGTTCCCGCAGGACCGGCGTCAGCCGGGACAACTCCAGACGGAGGCGTCTGCGGGAGTCGTCGAGGTTCACGCTCGTCAGCGGGACGCCGGCTCGCATCACAGGCAATAGCAAGGGTTTGCCGGGAAGAGACTCGTCAAAACGGCCAATAATATCGCCCGAGAAGGCTCCGTTCCGCGACTGGCGGAACACCTGTTTCCGGCCCGGATACAGCACCTTGTTCGAGGAGAGTTTGAGCCGCGGCTTCCCGGCGTACTCCACGAGTTTGTAGGCCATATCAAGATGGGAGGCGCCCTCCATCACCGCCAGCTTCGTTCCGACGCCGAACGCGTCAATTGGTGCGCCGGAGGCGACCAATTTTTGAACTTCGTACTCGTCAAGGCCGGTCGAGGCGAAGATCGTCACCCGGGCGAGGCCGGCTTCGTTCAACAGCCGGCGGGCCTCGGCGGCAAGCGCTCCGAGGTCGCCGGAATCCAGGCGGATGCCCTCCACGTGAAACGCGTCGCCGAGCCGGCGGCTGAGAGCGATCACTTTTCGGACGCCTTCGAGCGTGTCGTAAGTGTCGACCAGCAGGGTCGTCTCGGGGTACAGTCCGGCGAAGGCCCGGAGAGCGTCGTCCTCGCAGTCGTGCGCCTGAATATAGCTGTGCGCCATCGTCCCGAAGACGGGAATTCCGTAGAGCCGCCCGGCGAGCACATTCGACGTTCCAGTCGCGCCGGCGAGATACGCAGCGCGAGCCACCTTAAGAGCGGCATCGACGCCATGAGCGCGGCGAGAGCCGAAGTCGACCACGCTCCGGCCCTTGGCCGCTTCTACGATGCGCCCCGCCTTCGCCGCCGCCAGACTGTGGAAATGGATCTGATTCAGGACCAGCGTCTCGACAAGCTGGGCTTCCATAATCGGCGCGCACACCTGCACAATCGGCTCGTGCGGAAACACGAGAGTCCCCTCCGGCAGTGCGAACACGTCGCCGGTGAAGCGCAGCGCCTTGAGCCGTGCAAGAAACGGCGCGGAGAACCCGAAGGTACTTCGTAGATAATCTAGGTCTTCGTCGCTGAAACGGAGGGAAGCGAGAAAGTCGAGGACGTCGCCCAGGCCGGCGGCGACTACGTAGTTTCGGTTGCGAGGCAGCTTGCGGAAGGCGAGCTCGAACACCGCCGGCTCATTCATGCGCTCGACTGTTTAGGCCTGGGCCATCGTGAGTTCGTAGAGATCGGTAAAGAGCGCGGATGCTTTCATGCTGCCTCCTCAAGGCGCCCGGGGCCGCGCGCGGGAGATCGGCGGTCCCCGCCTACGGCTCGGCAAACTCCGGTGTGGACACGCGCTCGGGTTTCTTTTCGCGCTCCTCGGTGAGCGTGGCTTCCGTCAACAACAGCGTGCTGGCGACCGAGACGGCGTTCTCGAGAGCAACGCGAATAACCTTTGTTGCGTCGATGATGCCCGAATCGATCAAGTCGACGTACTTGCCAGTTGAGGCATCGAGGCCGTGATTACCGATGCCCTTGCGCATCCGCTCCACTACCACGCCGGCGTCGAGAGACGAGTTCTCGGCGATCTGGCGCGTCGGCGCCTCGAGAGCCCGCTTGAGAATTCGCAGGCCCGTCTTTTCGTCCTCATCGCATTTGGCTTCCTCGGCATCGACCGCGTCGATGGCTCGGAGCAGCGCAAGGCCGGCGCCGGGCAGGACGCCTTCGGCGATAGCGGCCTTCGTCGCGCTGATGGCATCCTCGAAGGCCTCCTTGAGTTTCTTGGCTTCGGACTCCGACGGGGCGCCGACGCGGATCACGGCGACACCACCGGTCAGCTTTGCCAGACGCTCGCCCAGCTTCTCATTGTCGTAGTCCGAAGTGGTTTCCTCGATCTGCTTGCGAATTTCGCGGCAGCGTCCTTCGATGGCGGCCCTGTCCCCGCCGCCGCCCACGATGGTGGTGGTGTCTTTGTCGATGACCACCCATTTGGCTTTGCCAAGCTGCTCGACGGTCACGTTCTCCAGCCGGACGCCAAGTTCCTCGGCGATCAGTTCGCCGGCGGTAAGGATGGCGATGTCCTGCAGCATGGCCTTGCGCCGGTCGCCGAAGCCGGGCGCCTTCACCGCCGCGCACGGTAGGGTGCCGCGGATCTTGTTCAGGACCATCGTGGCCAGCGCTTCGGCCTCGACGTCCTCGGCGACAATCAGCAACGGTTTGCCGGCGTGGACAATCTGCTCGAGAAGCGGTAGCAGGTCCTTCAGGTTGCTGATTTTCTTTTCGTGGATTAAAAGGAACGGGTCGTCGAGCGCCGCCTTCATGGCCTCCGGATCCGTCACAAAATACGGGGAAACATAGCCGCGGTCGAACTGCATGCCCTCGACGATTTCGAGCACGGTCTCCGTGGTTTTCGACTCCTCGACAGTGATCGCCCCGTCGGCGCCGACCTTTTCCACCGCCTCGGCGGCCATGTCGCCGATTGTTGGGTTATTGTGCGCAGAAATCGTTGCCACCTGTGCCTTTTCGCGCTTGCTGGTGACGGGGCGGGAAAGCGAGCGCAGGGACTCCACAGCCGCCTTCAGGCCGCGGGCCAAACCACGCTTAAGATCCACCGCGCTGGCGCCGGCGGCCACGTTCCGCACGCCGTCCGTCAGAATGGCGTGAGCCAGCAGGGTGGCGGTAGTGGTTCCGTCGCCGACGGCGTCGCCGGTCCGCTCGGCCGCCTCCCGGATCATCTGGGCCCCGAGGTTCTCCTCCGGGTTCTTGAGTTCGATCTCTTTTGCGATGGTGACACCGTCGTCGCAGACCAGAGGCCGGCCGAACTTCTTTTCAATGAGCACGCACTTCGATTTCGGCCCGAGCGTGATCCGAACCGCATCGGCGAGAACGGTAGCGCCTTTCAGGATGCTTTGGCGCGCTTCGGTGTGAAATTGAAACTCTTTGGACGCCATGGCCCCCTCCGTCCTTACGGTGGTGCAAGCCGGATTCCACCCCTCGGGCGACGCATGGAATGCAGCTTGCACTTCGGGCAGGTGGAAGGGTGGGCCATGAAACTGACTCTCAGTGTCATTAAGGCGGACATCGGCTCGGTAGGAGGGCATGTCTCGCCTTCGAAGCACTTACGCGAGACTGTGGCGTCTTACATCGCGGAGCAGGGAACCCGGTTGATTCTCGATCATTACGTAAGCTATACGGGCGACGACATCGCGATCCTGATGACGCACAGCCGGGGCGAGGGGGACGAGCAGATCCATAGGCTGGCCTGGGACGCGTTCCGCATCGGCGCGGAAGCGGCGCGCCAGGAAGGCTTGTACGGAGCCGGCCAGGACTTACTGAAGGACTCTTTCTCGGGAAATGTCAAAGGAATGGGACCGGCTGTCGCAGAACTTGAATTCGACGAGCGTCCCAATGAGCCATTTCTTTTCTTCGCCGCCGACAAGACCGATCCCGGGGCATACAACCTCCCGCTGTATCTGGCCTTTGCCGACGTTATGAACACGCCGGGGCTGATTCTGTCGCCGCGTATTTCGCGCGGCTTCCGCTTCGTCATCATGGACGTGAATCACACCACCGGGGACCGCGTCATCGAACTTGATGCTCCGGAGGACTTATACGACATCGCCGCGCTGCTACGCGACCCGGAACGCTACGTCGTGGTCGAATCCGTCTGGTCGCGCGCCGGCGGCGAGCAGGCGGTAGCCGTGGCTACAAGCCGGCTGCATAACATCGCCGGGAAGTACACGGGCAAAGACGACCCGGTGATGCTGGTCCGCGTTCAGATGGACTTCCCGGCCACCGGCGAGGTGCTTGCGCCTTATGCGATCGGACATTTTGTCGGCGGCTGTATGCGCGGATCGCACCAGATGCCGCTGATGCCGGTGACTCTGAACACCGGCATCAGTTACTTCGACGGTCCGCCGATTGTAAGCTGCGCCGGCTTCTGCGTTCACAACGGGAAACTCACCGAGCCGATCGACGGTTTTGCCCAGCCATTCTGGGACACCGTTCGCGGCCATGTCGCCAATAAGGCGATGGAAATCCGCCGGCAAGGGTTCATCGGCACAGCGATGTTGCCTATGTCGGAGTTGGAGTACACGGGAATCGCACAGAAGCTGAGTTCGCTGGATGAGAAATTTCATATGCGCGTGACGGAGAAAGTTCACGCAATCAACTAGCGCCGCACCCCATTGCAAACGAGGTTTTCCATGGGAACAAAGAACATAGCAACTCCCGAATTGATCCGCACCGGAGGAATGCGCGAGATGCTCCGCTCGGAAGGTCCATGCGTGACAATCCTGCTACCGCCATACCGGCCCGGCGAACAGGCCGGTTCGCAGGCGGCTTTGCTGCGCTCCATGATACCGGAGGCGTCGAAGCAGCTCACGGACCGGGGCTATGCGAAATCTTCGGCCGCCGCTCTGTTGGCGCCGCTCGAACGTCTTCTCGACGATCCCGCGCTCGTTTCCGGCTCCCGCTGGAGCCGTACAGTATTCTGTTCCCCGTCCGTGTTCGAGCTGGTGCAGTTGACCCAACCCTTTGATGAATCGCTAACCGTGAGCGGATCGTTTGCGATCCGCAAAATGGCCGCCGAGCTCTCGCGGCCTCCGGCTTTTTACATCCTCGCTCTCTCCCGGACCGAAGTGGAGCTTCTGCGTTGCGCCGGCCTGCACGCTGAAAAAGTGAAACTGCCCGCCGGTGTTCCCAGCACGCTGGACGAAGCCATGGCCTTCGACGCGCCGGACCATGACCTGGTAAACCGCTCGGCGGCGGGTACATCCACGGGGGACATGCGCGGCGTCCGGTTCGGCACAGGTTCTGCGCGCGAACGGGTCCGCACGCATCTAGGCGATTTCTATCGGGCGGTCGACCGCGGTGTCCAGGAGATGGTGCGCCCGTCCGCGATCCCACTCGTTCTTGTCGGCGTCGAAGAAGACGCGGCGGTGTACCGCTCCGTCAGCACTTCGCGGAATCTTCTGACTCAGGGCATTACAGGCAGTCCGGCGCTCGATCGGGAGCTGGACGAGACTCTTCACCGGGCCTACGATGTATTGCGCGCCGGCGAGATCGAGCAGCAGACCTCCGCGATGCTTGAGGCGCGGGAGCGGACGGCGCCGTCGCGCTTCTCCACTGAACTGGCTCCCGTGCTCCGCGCAGCCTTCGAAGGGCGGGTTCACCAGCTCTACCTCAACGCCGACGCCTCCCGCCAGGAGGTATACCAGCGCGGGATGTATCGGAGCTGGGGGCCCGAGGATCTGCTAAACCTCGCCGCTGTGCAAACGATGGTGCACCACGGCAAAGTTTGCGAACTTCCCGCGCGCATGATGCCGGATGGCTCCGAAGCAGCAGCCGTGATGCGCTTCTGAGCGCCTGGCGCGCCCCGCTGCGTTGTGTGCGGCGTTGAGCGGAGAACGGTGTCTAACGGGCGGACGATCCAGCCCCGATGGGCTCGGCTTCGTGTTCTCGCTCCAACAGGTTAATCGCGTAATATTGCTCGCACTCCGGCTCGCGCCCTCGGACGATCCGCAGGCCCTCCAACTCGCCCCTCTTCGAGGTGATCACCGTCGCCTGGCGCTCGGTATAGCCGCCGTCATAGTAGAGAACGACCCAGTCCTCGACCGTTCCCAGTTCGTGCGCCTTCGCGGTGTTTGAAAAAAGCGCGGTGTAGTGGCGTTCGCCACGCTGGGTGTGCAAGACCGGTAGCCACGCTATGCCTTTGGGATTGAAGCGGCGCGGCGCGATGGTCGGCAGCTTTCCTGCCGCCGCCTCCTCGCGGTATTCGTGGTCCACATCGAGCAGTTCTTCCACCGTGGGCTCGTCGTCCTCGTGCAGGTGCGCGACATTCCGCAGGCGGCCCAGACGGCAGGCCAGCGTATCGATGATGCCGGAGAGTTTCTTCTTGCCCACGCCGGCCAGATCGTGGAGACGTCCATCGTGGGCGGCGGCCTCCAGGTCCTCGAGCGTCTCGATGCCCAATTCGTCGTGCAGGCGCTGCGCCAGCGATGGCCCGATTCCGGGAACGGATTCGAGGATCGCCGTCGGATCCGCCTCGCCGCGCAGGCGCTCGAGCATCGGCAGGCGTCCGGTGGTGAGCAACGTCCGCAGCGTGACGATCATTCGTTCCCCCGCGCCGGTGACCTCGCGCAGTCCTTCGTCCCCATGGCTCTGCCAAACCTGCATTAAGGGCGTCCGCAGTTGGCGGACGCTGGCCGCGACGCGCCGGTACGCCTGGACGCGATACGGATTGGCGTGCTGCACCTCGAGGAGGTCGGCGATCTCTTCGAGCCGGTGCGCGATGTCGACGTTCTGCATAGGTCTGACCTCTTCGCGGGATTTCCTCCGCGTGTATTTGAAATCTGCTATGCAGCTTGGATGCCATTTGGATCGGGAGCTGCTCCCCTCAGTGTGGTGGCATATGCGCAACGAGGAGATCGCACAGATTTTCGAAAAGATGGCTCGGCTGTTGGCCTTTCGCGGTAGAGACCGTTTCCGGATCATGGCTTATGAACGCGCCGCCGTCTCGCTCCGTGACCTCGAGGAAGACCTGGCGGAGATCGCGGCCCGAGGCGAACTCGAGGAATTCCCGGGATAGGCAAGGACCGTTCCGGGATGATCGAGGAGTACATCCAAACCGGCCATATTACTCGTTACGAAAACGAAGCCAGGGGAATCGCCCCTGGCTTGATCGAGTTGATGACGATCCCTGGTCTCGGTCCCAAGACGCTCGCTCTGCTTGACGCGAAGTGCCACATCCGCTCGCTCGACGGCCTGCGGTCGTGTCTGGACAGGATTCCCTCGATGAAACTCAAGGGGTTCGGGGCGAAGAAAGCACAAATTATCCGCCGCGGTATGGAACTGTGGGCGGCTAGCCGGCAGCGCATGTTGATCGGCGTGGCGCTACCGCTGGCGGAGAACCTGCTGGCCCAACTGCGCAAAATGGCGCTAATTGAGCGCGCTGAGGCAGCGGGTTCGCTCCGGCGGAGGAAGGAAACGATCGGAGACTTGGACGTGCTGGTCATCTCGAAGAACGCCCGGCGCGCGCTCGAGCAGGCAACGAAGCTTCCGCTGGTAAGGCAGGTACTCGCGCTCGGCCCGACGAAAGCCACGCTGATCGTCGAAGGCGGCATTCAGGTGGATGTTCGCGCCGTCGAGCGGCAGTCCTTCGGGGCGGCCCTGCAGTATTTCACCGGCTCCAAGCAGCACAACATCCATTTGCGAACGCTGGCGCGGGAGCAGGGACTGAAGTGTAACGAGTATGGCGTGTTCCGGGGTGCACAGCGGGTAGCCGGCAAGGAAGAGGCTGAGGTCTACTCGCTGCTCGGGATGCCGGTTATTCCGCCAGAACTTCGGGAAGACCGCGGGGAGATTAAAGCGGCGCTCGAAGACCGGCTGCCGAGGCTCGTTGAGATGAAGGACCTGCGCGGCGATTTACATGCGCACACCACTTACTCCGACGGCAAGGCAACAGTGGAAGAGATGGTGGAACACGCCGCTGAGCTTGGCTATGAATATGTCGGGCTGAGCGACCACTCTCCCTCGCAGAGGATTGCACGAGGGCTCGATGCGGGAAGGCTCGAAGAAAAAATCGAAGAAATAGAGGCGTCACGCAAGAAGCGTGGCAGCCGAGGTCCGCGGATCCTGATCGGCGCCGAAGTGGACATTCTCGCCGGCGGGAAACTCGACTATCCGGACACGATACTGGCGAAGCTCGACGTGGTCGTGGCGGCAGTGCACTCGCTGTTCCGGCAAAGCAAGGACATCATGACCGGGCGCATTCTGGATGCGCTGGCCAACCCTCATGTAGATGTTCTCGCTCATCCGAGCGGACGGCTGCTCGGCGCGCGGGAGCCCGTAGAGATGGATTTCGAACGCGTGGTGGATGCGGCCCGGAAGAACCAGGTGGCGCTCGAATTGAACGCCTCGATGTACCGGCTCGATCTCAACGACGCGATGGCGAAAGCCGCGCACGATGCGGGCGTCTTGTTCGCCATCGGCTCGGACGCGCATACGACCGCCCAGTTGGATCTCATCCGGTATGGCGTGTTTCAGGCACGGCGCGGCTGGGTGGATGCCAAGTCGGTGATCAACACCTGGCCGTACGCGCGGTTAGAGCGCTGGCTGCGGCAGAGACGAAGCGAACACGCGAGGCGCCGTAGCGCGTAGACTCCCTCTCCCTACCGCGGCATGAACCCACAAGCGAATTCCGATGGCGACCGCCACGGCGCCGCCGGAGTGGGGAGGCCCCGGAAAAACGGTCAGCGCCAGGTCGCTCAGCCAAGTGTGTATTCTTGCTTGCTCGTCCCCTGCGGCGGAACCGAACGGTAGGTGAGCTTGAGCAGGGGCGGGGCGATGAGCGTGGTGGCCACCGACATAAAGACCACCACGCCATAGGCGCGATCGGAAACCACGCCGAGGCTCAGTCCGATTTGTGCGACCACCATCCCGACCTCGCCCCGCGGCGCCATGCCAACGCCGACGCGCATTGCGTCGGCCCAGCCCATGCGTGCCGCGCCGAGCCCGCAACCGGCGACCTTCGTAATGACGGCTGCCACGAAGATCACCAGCACGAGCAGGAGCGCATCCGCGGACTTGAACACGGCGAGATCGACATTCAGGCCGATACCGGCAAGGAAAAACGGGACCAGGAGCTCGGAGACGCCGTGGGCGAAGTCGTGGACGCGATGTTCGAGCGACTCCGACAATGCGACGCCGGCCAGGAACGCTCCGATGATTGCCGCGACGCCGGCGTACATGGCGAGGACTCCGAGGCCGAACAGAACCACCATGGCTAGATTGAACTGCACTTCGCCGGCGTGCAGGCGCTGCTTGAGCGAGGGGACGACGCGGCCCATGGCGCGGGTGCCCCAGGTGGCGACGATCAGCGTGAAGGCGATGGCGGCGACCGCGGTGAGCGCCAACTCCGCGATGTTCAGCGAGCCGCGCGCCATGCTGCTTACGACCGCGAGCACGATGAGGCCCAGCACGTCGTCGATGACCGCGGCGGCGAGGATGATCCGGCTGGCACGGTGCTGCAGCAGGCCCATGGCGGCCAGCACCTGCGCCGTGATGCCGACGCTTGTCGCCACCATCGCCGCGCCAACGAAGCGGGACTCGAGGCACGGCTCGCCCCAGAGTCTCATGATCGCCCAGCCGGTGACGAACGGGATGGCGACCCCGAGGATGGCAACGAGGGATGCGGTTCGCCCGATACGCACAAGTTCGCTCGCCCGCACTTCGAGCCCGACCCGGAACAGCAGGAACATGACACCGAGTTCCGCCAGAGCCGTCAGCACCTGATTCGGATGAATCCAGCCGAGGACGCCGGGACCGATGAGCACTCCCGCCAGAATTTCACCCACGATGCCGGGCTGTTTCAGCCGCTCGAAGATTTCCGCGAACAACTTCGCGCTGCCGAACACGGCCAGCATAGCGAGGGGAATGTTTTCCGCCTGGGGTGCGGAACCAAGCAGGATCGCGGGCGTGAGCGGAGCCAGCATGGCTTTGGTTGAGCGGGTCCGGTCCGCCCCGACCTTCACCTTCGCATATCCGCGCCGCGTTTGGCACCAGCCTTGCTCGGTGCCGGGGTAGGTGGCATCGCGATGAAATACCGGATTCTTACCGTGTCCCGGGAGTACGGCAGTGGAGGCGCCCAGATCGCGCGAAGGATCGCCGGCCAACTTGGCTGGACGCTGCTCGACTCCCGGCTCCTCACCGACGTGGCGCGCTCGGCACAGGTGGACATTCGCACCGCGGGCGCGAACGACGAGCGTGTGGATTCGTGGTTTCACTGGCTGAACAAAAACGCCATGCGCGCGGCGGCGGTGTCGGCGGGGCTGAAGCTTGAAGACGCCGAAATGTTCGACGCCGAGACAATGGCGGCGTTCACACGCGAAGCGATCGAACAGGCCTACACGAAGGGCGATTGCGTGATCGTCGGCCGCGGCTCGCAGTGCATCCTTGCCGGACGCACGGAAGCGTTTCATGTGTTCATTCATGGTTCCCCGGAGAACCGCCAGCGCCGCGTCGTGAGCCGGATCAACGAAGGCGAGGACGCGGAAGCTTATATGCGCGCAATGGACGAACAGCGCGAGCAGTACATCGCGCGCTTCTATGACAATTACTGGAGGGAGCCTCACCTTTATAGCCTCATGATTTCCTCCGACCTGGGCGAAGACCTGACAGCATCGACAATTCTTCACGCGATGGGAGCAACTGTCGCCGCTACCCCGGCCGTGGCGCCGCTTAAAGACCGATAAGCTGAAGGGATGGAGATCGAACGCGCCCTGCTGCACAAAGTGGGCGAGGCGGTGCACCGCTTTCAGATGATCCGCGACAGCGATCGCATTGCCGTGGCGCTTTCCGGTGGCAAGGACTCGCTGACGATGCTAGAGGTGTTGCGACTGCTGGCGGCTCGCGCGCCCGTGCAGTTCACCGTTTGCGCGTTCACCATCGAGCAGGGTAAGTTCCTGCGGCCGATCCAGCCGCTGGGGGAGTGGTTGAAGGAGCGTGGCGTTGACTGGACGTATTTTCACGACCGGCCCTCGCATCGCTTGCTGGCGGAGCAGCCCGGCCATGGCTGCGACCTGTGCAGCCGGTATCGCCGCAGGGCCGTTTACGAAGTGGCGCGTTCACTCGGGGCAAATGTCGTCGCCTTTGGGCACACGGCCGACGACATGTGCGAGTCGTTCCTGCGCAACGCGATGTTCACGGGACGGCTGAGCGCGCTGCCGCCGGTGACGTGGTCGCGGCAGAAGGATTTCCGCCTGATCCGCCCGCTGGTGTATGTGGGGGAGGATCTGACCGCGAAGTACGCCGAATCGCTCGGCGCGCCGGTGATTCCCTGCGGCTGCTCCCAGCGTCCGGCCACCGTCAGGCGATCGCTGCGCGGCATCCTCGCTGAACTCGAGGCCGAGCATCCGCGGCTGCGGGAGACGCTGCTCGCGGCGATGGGCAATATCCAGCCGGACCGGCTGCTGGACCCGCGGTTTTTCGAGGGACAGAGGCCGGCGCCCGCGCCGCATTTGCTGCCCGTACTGGAAGACTGAGCGACCGCCGCCTGTTACTTTGGCACGGATCTTGCATCTGCTGCAAGGGAGGCGGAGTAGATGGCGGAAGCGCTCGTGAAGGAAATTCTTTGCCCGGTGGATGGCTCCGACCGGTCGGCGGCGGGATTGAAGGTGGCAGCTGGACTCGCCGCCGTGTGCGGCGCCCGGCTCACGGTCCTGAAAACGCATCAGCCGGACGTACCGCCGTATCTGACCCGAGGCGCAGCGGAGCGCGTCGAGGCCGGGATGGCGGCTAACCGTGCCGCCGAGCACAGCGCTTTACGCGAATTTGTCAAGAAGACGATTCCGGCCCAGGAAGCCGAAGTTCGGGTGGAAGACGGCGACCCGCGTGATGTCATACCGCGGGTCGCCGAGGCCCTCAACGCGAGCCTGATTGTGATGGGGACGCATGCGCGAACGGGTATCGAGCGCTTGGCCGCCGGTTCGATCACCGAAGACGTGCTGCATGCGGGATCCATACCGGTGCTCACGACGGGTCCTCAGGCCCACTTTCACGATGTATCGCCGATTGTCTGCGCCGTGAACGATTCCGAGGCAGCCCGGCATGCGTTGAGCTACTCGGCCCGCCTGGCAGGTTGCCTCAATGCGCGCCTGGTGGTTTTGCACGTCGTGGAGGACAAGCCGCGCCGGGCGATCCCCGACCTTTGCGCTTGGGCCGGCCAGCAAGCGCCGGCAGGTTGCCAGATGCAAGAGGTGACCCGGACCGGAAATGCGGGGGAGGAAATCCTGCGCGCTGCGAGCGAGATGCACGCCGGCCTGCTGGTGATCGGCGCGGAGCACCGGAGGTTTTCTGACCATGTCATGCTCGGGTTGACGGCCGAGCAGGTGCTGCGCCATGCCGATTGCCCCGTGTTGACGGTGATAGGAGGAGAGTAAATGTTGATTCGCGTTCCATCGTCCAGGCCGCTCGACGAAATCGGGCGAGCGATTGAAGAAGCCGCCACCAAGCGGCATTTCGGTGTTATCGCCACGCACGATCTGCAGGAAACCATGAAGCGCAAGGGCGTCGAGATGGACATGGAGTGCCGGATCTACGAGGTGTGCAACCCGGCGCAGGCCAAGCGCGTGCTCGAAGCGGACGGTTCGATTTCGACGGCGCTGCCCTGCCGCATCTCTGTCTACGGCAAACCCGGCGCGTACACGATCGCCTCAATGCTTCCCACCGAGATGATGAAGGCGTTTCCCGTGCCGGAGATCGAGCCGGTGGCGCGGGAAGTGGAAGAAGTCATTAAGGGCATCGTCACCGAAGCGGCGGGCTGACCCAAAGGGGGCGGGGATTGGGATAGAATCTCCGTCATGCCGCAACAGGAAACTTCGCCAACCAATTCCGGCGCCAGCAGCCGACGCGCCTGGCTCAAAGGAGTGGCCGCGGCGGCCACCGGTCCGATTCTGCTTCTGGGCGAGCGCGCGCCTGTGCTCGGCTCGGGCTCTCATACCTATGAGTTCGAAAGCGGCTGGGCGAAGACGCCGGCTTCGGTTCAGTTCGGCTACACGCACGGCGTCGCGGTGGACCGCCAGCATCGCGTCATCATTCACAACCGCAGCAAGGACGCCGTGGCGTTTTTTGACGAGAACGGACAATTCATTAAGAGTTGGGGGCCGGAGTTCGCCGTTGGCGCGCACGGCCTGCTGCTGAACGTCGAGGATAACCAGGAGTTCCTTTACCTCGCCGATCCCGAGCGCGGCCTGGTGGCGAAAACGACTCTCGACGGCGAGTACATCTGGACACGGGAAGTGCCGCGCGAGTCCGGCGTCTACACCTCGCCGAAGCAGTACAAGCCCACGAACGTCGCCGTGGCGCCGAACGGGGATGTTTATGTGGCCGACGGCTACGGACTGAGCTACATCCACCAGTACAACGCGAAGGCCGAATACATTCGCACCTGGGGCGGCAAGGGCTCGGCGCCAGGACGCCTCGACTGCCCGCACGGCATCTGGCTCGACTCCCGCGGGCCACAACCCGTGCTGGTGGTGGCCGACCGCAGCAACGCGCGTCTGCAATATTTCTCGCTTGACGGCCAGAGTCTCTCGATGGTGACGAACGACCTGCGCCGGCCTTGTCATTTCGACCAGCGCAATGGTGAATTGCTGGTGCCGGATCTCTACGGCGAAGTGACGATCTTCGACAGGAACAACAAGCTGATCACCCACCTGGGAGACAACCCGGACGTCTGGAAGACGAAGGGCTGGCCGAACATCCCGCACGACCAGCGTGTGGCGGGCAAGTTCGTCTCCCCGCACGCCGCCTGCTGGGACCAGGCAGGCAACATTCTGGTGGTCGAGTGGATCTCCGACGGCCGTGTGACGAAGCTTCGCCGCGTGGCGTAGCGAGCGCGCCGGCTACTTCTTCCCTCCGCCGAGCAGATCATTGAGCAAACCGCCGGCCACGCTTTCCGCGGACTTGCCGCCGGTCAAGTCTTTCAGCGTGTTGGTGACGATACCTCCGACGTCGGGCCGGATCACCGGATGGTCCGCCGTTCCTTGAATCGTGAACGGGATGCCGCCCTGGCTTCCACCGAGCGAGGCCAACGCGCCGCCGCCGAGAGCCGCCCGCATTTTGAAGTTGAGCGCATGCGACGGGCTGATGGCTCCGCTGCCCACGATGGCGCCAATGCCGGCGACCGCAAACTGCACGTTATCGAGCGCCGTGCCGTTGACCGTGTGATTGACGTCCGAGCTCAGCGTCTGAATGAGAGTGTGCGGCTGCGCCTTGATGCCGGTGAATTCGTGTAGAACTTGCAGCTTCGAAGCGAAATCGTAGTCAGACAGACGGACGTTCTGCGCTGCGACGTGCCCTTGTGTGACGAGCGCGTTGAGCGGGCCGGCGGAGGTGACATTCAGATCGGCGGTTCCCTGCGTGATCGACGACCCGGATGGGAGCGTGAAGTTAAGTGCGGGAAGGAAGGCGGCAAGGTCGGGCAGTTGGATCTGCGAACCGGTCAGGTGTAGGTTGACTGAGGCAGGTTCGGTTGCCAGGCGGTAAGTTCCGTCAAGATTCGCGTCCACGGAACCGAGATGGACCGCCATCTTGCGAATGTCTCCGGATTGGTTGGCCAGATGATGCGAGAGAGAGAAATCGACGCCAATGGGTTTCGGCGCGGGTGAGCCGCCCTTGGCCAGAATGACGTGGTCCGCGGTGAACTTCGCGGTCGTGTTGATGGTGCCGCGCGACGAATCCGCCATGCCGTCGAGCGATGCAATGCCCGAGATGCCGTCGTCGGGATGGACGAGGCCGGACGCAACGAGATCGAGATGGTCGATGTGGAACTTCGCGTTGAAGGGCGTGTCCATGGCATCGCCGGAATCGAAAGGGCCGGCCGTGCCGTCGATGCGGACCGCGCCGCCTCCGGGCACTTCAGCGCTGACCGACACGGGAAAGGCCGCGCCCGGCGAAAAGTCTTTGGCGACGAGGTCGAGCTTGTCTATCTCATTCGGGCGGGCTCCCGGCGCTCGCTTTTCAAACGTGATCTTTCCGCCGGAGATCTCGATTCGGGCAATCGAAAGAGACGGAGCCGTCGAGGGCGCGCCGGTGGGTTCGGGGGCGGATTGGGGCTGCTGCCTTGCGCCGGGTTTCGCTCCGATGCTCGAGAGGTTGAAGGCGCCAGCGGCGGTTTCGATGATATGGATCTGCGGGTCTTCGATTGTGACGCCCGTCACGTTCAGCGTGCGATGCAGGAGGAGCGGGAGCAGATCGACGCCGACTTTGAGCGACTCGGCCTGCAGGAACGGCGATTGGCTGAAGGCGGGGTCGTCGGCGATCGAAACATCCGTCGCCGCCGCTCCGCCGGAGAACAGAGAAATTTTGAGATTGCCGATTTTGACCGGACGTCCGAGCGCCGCCGTGAGGCGGCTTTCGAGCGCGGGCCGGAACTGATTGCCGTCGATAAGGAATGGAAGTGCCGCCACAGCGGCGAGAAGAATTACGATGACGATCCCAACGATACCGGCGATGCGTTTCACGGGAGTCTCCTTTCCCTACTCCCGTGAGTTTATCGAACCCGGGCCGGCAGGGGATTCCTGAAGCCACTCCGGCGCGGCGCGACAGTTTAGAATTGAAGAAGCAGCAAATGTCGGGGCGTAGCGCAGCCTGGTAGCGCACCTGCCTTGGGCGCAGGGGGTCGGGCGTTCAAATCGCCCCGCCCCGACCAACAGAATCAATAACTTACGAGTATTTCAAGGCTAGCTCCAAAGCTCGCTGTAGATGATTTTGTAGACAGTCGCTACGCTCAAGTCTGAACACGTTCAAATGTCGGCAAGCGAAACAGCTTGTTTTTTTGAGCGACACGCACTGAGTTGCACACGGTCGAATCGCCGATGAACGCGCCGTAACGACAATTCCTCCGCTATCGCCTTATCTGTCCGGCATGAGTGGTTTCTCGGAACGCTCTCAGTTTGGGCGATGCGGCTCTTCCCGCCGATGTATGAGTGCGGTCGGCTCATCAGTAGGGCGCAGGCATGCTTTCCAGTGGACGCTCCAGCATTACGACTATCCACTGGAGCGTGTGCTACGGTTACCAGCCGAGGCAAAACCGCAAATTCGGGCGAATCTGCGCGCCCCGGAATCTTGAGTGCGTCCAACGAGTCCCTGATCGGGTGCATTGACGCGCCGGATGCCGCGATGTAAGCTGACACTTGACGGAACCATGAAAACACTCGGCGAACGGGTTCGAGAATTGCGCGATCAGCTTGATCTATCAGTTCGAGATCTGGCAAAGAAGATCGGCGTATCGGCACCCTTCTTATCGGACATCGAACTGGGGCGCCGCCACCCTTCACCCGACGTATTGGGGCGGCTGGCTTCCGCGCTGAAGACCACTGTGGAAGATCTCCAGAAATATGATGCCCGACCACCCGTGGAAGAGCTGAAGCGCATCGCGGCATCGAATCCCGCCATGGGATTCGCACTTCGGCGGGTCGTCGATGAAGGCGTAAGCGCTGAGGAGCTCCTGGCCTTCCTGAAACAGCTCGGAAAGAAGAAGAAGGGATGAGAACCTATCGCTCCAGGGTAGGACCATTCGCCGAGCAGCCGTTCTACGACCCTGCGGAACTTGAGACGATCTGTGCGGATGAGCTCCGGAAAGTCAACTTGTATCCTTCCGATCCCTCCCCGGTCAGGATCGATCGGTTTGTCGAAAAGCGATTCGAGATCCGACCGTCCTACGAAGACCTGCCGGAAGGGCTGCTCGGGTTCACCAGGTTCGGCGCGGCCGGGGTCGAGGAAATCGTAGTGGCCAGTTCGCTTGACGAGGGCGGCAGCAGGCCAGCGGAGCGACGATTGCGCACGACGCTCGCGCACGAAAGCGGTCACGGACTGCTGCATGCCCACCTCTTCGTGCTGGAGACTCGGCCGGAGTCGCTCTTCGGCGACGGCCTTGCGGCCGATGCCCCCAAAATCCTCTGCCGCGAGGGCGGCGTGTCGGGCATCGGGGATGCGCCCGCGAAGCGACAACCGTACCGCTGGTGGGAATTTCAGGCGAACCTGGCGATGGGGGCGCTCCTCTTGCCGAAGGCCCTCGTTGAGCGGGCACTCGCACCATTCGTCGTTCTGCAAGGCATGATGGGCATGCCAAGCCTTCCCGCCGACCACCGCGATGGCGCCATTCGCTCTCTCGCTGAAACCTTTGATGTGAACCCGGTGGTCGCCCGAATCCGCCTGGAGGCCCTCTTTCCCGCCAGCGCGGACCGCCAGTTGACTCTCTGATTCCTCTGCTGTACTCTGTAAGCAGATAGTA
>JAJYCN010000087.1 GCA_021778335.1 Acidobacteriota bacterium
GTGAGCGTGCCAGCACCCGTCGTCGTAAGTCCGCCGCCGATCGTAATGCCGCCCGGTCCCGCGCCTTGGACGAATGACGTGCCGGCGGGAAAGGAAGCGAAGTAAAGCGGATCGAAATTAAACGCCGCGCGGGAGAAGCCGATCCGCGCGGTGTTCAGCATCCAAGGCGTGAAAACGTGCGTCTCCTGTAAACTCGCCACCTGGCTCTGGAGCGTCATGAGAGCCCCGAACAGCGGATCGGCCTGCGGAATTTGGCTGTCGCCGTTGTCAATCGTGTAGGCCGCCGTGAGGGAGTCGGCTTCACTGATCGTGAAGTCCGCGCGAAGAGTTCCGAAGTCTTCGCGTATAGGTTCTTTGGGGTTGCTGTAGTTGAGCGCGGCGCCGCCGCCCAGTACCGGACCGTTGGCCACGGGCCACAGGCTGAGGTAAGGCAGCATCGCCGGATTCAGATTCGGAACCGGCTCGTAGACACCGGACGAATTCGGTAGCAGTCCCTTGCGGGCCTGGTTGTCGGGGACAACACTCACGTCGCTCAGCGCAAGGCTCTGGCGGAACCCCTCATAGTTCCCAAAAAGGAAAATCTTGTTCTTCTTGACCGGCCCTCCCAGTGCTCCGCCGAACTGATTGCGGCGGAACGGAGGAACGAAGTTCCGGTCGAAGAAGTTCCGTGCATCGAGAGCGCTGTTGCGGAGAAACTCAAACGCGGTACCGTGCAACTGGTTCGTGCCCGACTGCGTGACGATGCTCACCTGCGCGCCGGCGCGCTTGCCGTACTCGGCCGGGTATGTATCGGTAAGCACATTGAACTCGCGGATCGCATCGACGCCAAGCAACTCTCCGCTTACGCCGCCCGGCGTGATGGAAAGTTGACTCGATCCGGTGTACTCAATCCCGTTCAGTAAAAACAGATTTTCCGCCGTGCGCTGCCCCGCCACCGAGAACGTATTGCCGTTGCTCGTGATGGTGCCCGGGCTCGTCATCGGTGTGTAGTTGATCGCGCCGGGATTGAGCGTGATGAGTTGGTCGAGACTCCGGCCGTTCAGCGGAAGATCCTTCACCTGTTGCTCGCCAATCAGACCGGAGATCGAAGACGTCGTGGTGTTCACCAGGGGAACCTGCTCGGAGACCGTGATCTGTTGAGCGGCCTCGCCGACCTCGAGCCGGAGATTGATGATCGCATGTTGGCCGACCTCAAGCTTGATTCCGGTCCGCATGGATTCTTTGAATCCCGGCTTCTCCGCGTCAACCTGTTGGCGTCCGATAGGAAGCGCGACGAAGATGTAATGTCCGGTGGCGTCGGTTGTCACGGAGCGCGTGGCGCCGGTTTCGAGACTCTTTACCGTCACTGTCGCCCCGGTGACCCGGGAACCGGCTGCGTCTTCGACAATCCCCGAGATCGTAGCGGTGGTCTGTGCTGGCGCCAAGCCGGCGGCGGCAAGGATTACAAGAATTCCGCCAAGCCTTCGGAAGAACTGATTGCGAAACCTCACTTACTTTGCTGCCCGTAATAAGCTTGTGTTCCGTGCTTGCGCAGGAAATGGCGGTCGCGCAGAACATCGGGGATCGGTTCGGCGTCGGGTGAAAGCGTGACGGTCATCCAGGCGAGACGGGCGATCTCTTCGAGTAACATTGCGGTCCGTGAGGCAGCGGCCGGCGAGGCCCCCCAGCAGAACGGCGCGTGGCCGCGGACGAGCACGGCGGGGAATTCTCCCGGATCCCTTCCGGCGAGCCGGCGGACGATCGCGTTTCCCGTGTTGGCTTCGTAGTCGCCGGCGATTTCCTCGGGAGTAAGTTGTGCCGTAACCGGCACCGCCCCGCGGATGTAATCGGCGTGCGTCGTACCGAAGCAGGGAATCTCGCGCGCCGCTTGCGCCCATGCCGTAGCGTGTCGCGAGTGCGTGTGGGCCACGCCGCCAATCGAGGGAAACGCGCGATAAAGCACGATATGGGTTTCAAGATCCGAACTCGGCCGTAGGGAGCCCTCAACCGTCCGCCCCTCGAGATCCGTGATAACCATGTCCGCTGCCGTCATCTTGTCGTAAGGCACGCCGCTCGGCTTGATGACGACCAGACCCTCCGTGCGGTCAATGCCGCTGGCGTTGCCGAACGTATCGACAACCAGCCCCGCGCGAACCAGAGACAGGTTCGCCTCCAGAACTTCCATGCGAAGGCGCTCCAGCCTCATGAATGCGCCTCGCCTGCAATGCGGCGGATCTCCGGCAGCACCGCGCCGAGCGCAGTGGCCGCGGCGTCCTTTGTGCCAAGCGCGAAGTACAGCGCGCGATAGTGCTGGTAGAGCGATTCGTAAACCGCCACGGCCTTCGGGTCGGGCTCGAAGATGCGGTAATCCGGGCACAGCGCCGTCTGCGCTTCGCCAATGGTCGGGAATCCGCCCGCGGCCACCGACGCGATGATCGCCGAACCCAGACTCGTGGGGTCCGCGCGCGGCACCAGGATCGGCTTGCCGAGAACGTTCGCGTACACGTGGTTCAATGTTTCGTTGCGCTGCGGCACGCCGCCGGCGTTGATCACGCGGTGCAGCGGGACACCGTACTGCTCCATACGCTCCAGGATGACACGCGTGTGGAAGGCCGTGCCTTCAATGGCCGCGAACAACTCATCCTGCGCTGTGTGCGTCAGCTTCCATCCCAACGTCACCCCACCGAGTTCCGGGTTGACTAGAACGGTGCGGTCGCCATTGTCCCACGTCAGCCGCAACAGGCCGGTCTGTCCGGCGCGGTACTCGTCCAGACCCCGCGAAAGATCAGCGAGCGGAACACCGGCGCGCCGAGCGATCGCGTCGAAGATATCGCCCGTGGCCGAAAGCCCCGCCTCAATGCCTGTGTAAGCCGGGTCGACCGACCCCGGCACAACTCCGCACACGCCCGGCACAAGACGCGTGGTGTCGCTGATGGCGATGATGCAAGTGGAGGTGCCGATGACATTCACCGCGTCGCCCAAACGCACGCCCGCGCCGAGCGCGTCCCAGTGCGCGTCGAACGCTCCCGTCGGTATCGGAATGCCTTCGCGAAGGCCGAGTTTCCCGGCCCACGCGGCACACAGATGGCCGGCCGGAAGGTCGCTCGTCTGGTAGCGCCCGCCGAGGTTCTCGCGAACGCCCGCCAGCAGCGGATCTACACTCGTAAGAAAGTCCTCCGGCGGAAGCCCGCCGAGCGAGGCGTTCCACATCCACTTATGACCCATCGCGCATACGCTGCGAGTAACTCGATCCGGCGAAGTTACTCCGCAAAGCGTGGCCGCCACCATGTCGCAGTTTTCAAGCGCCGTGGCGAAGCGCGATCGTTTGTCCGGGTTATTCCGCAGCCAGTGGAGCAACTTGGAGAATCCCCACTCCGACGAATAGACCCCGCCGCACCAATCAATCGCTTCGAGCTTCGCCTCGTGCGCGCGCGACGTGATTTCGGCGGCTTCGCGCCACGAGCGATGATCGCACCACAGGTAATAATCGTCGAGCGGCTGCAGATGCTCGTCGAGCGGAATGACGCTGGAGCCGGTTGTATCAAGCGCGATCGCCTCGATGCTGCTTCCCTCCACCTTTGCCGCGGCAAGCGCGCCGGCCATCGCCTCGCAAAGCGCGCGCATCTGATTTTCGTGGCTCTGCGTAGCGTAATCGGGATCCTCCCGGTGGCGATGCAGCGGGTAGGAAGCCGTAGCGTGACCCAGCCGCCCACGCGCGGAGTCGAATATCGACACCCGTACGCTCAGCGTTCCAAAATCTACTCCTGCGACAATGCTCATCTGCGGGTAACCTCTCAGGCCTTGTGCCAGTAGACGTCCCATCCCAGATAGCGCGTTGCCGCTTCGTGGACGGCGGCGGAGGACGTGGAGAAATTGGCGGCCACGTGGTGCTCGAAGCCGCGCTCGCAGATATATCGAAGCAGGTGCTGCAGGCGCGGAATGCGTACAACGCCCGCGCCGCCGAAGGTTTCCAGTGGATCCTTCGTGAACTCGCCGTCGCCGGTGTAGCCGCGGATCGCGCCCGCGCGGTCGTCGGTCGAGAAGCGTGCGTAACTCATCGCACCGGCCTTTACGCGGCCCACGCACGTGCCGAAGGTATTTTCCTTGCCCACCGTTCCGGCGATGATCTCCTGAAAATCCATGCGCACACTCTCGAAGAAATGTTTCGGCAGGTTGCTGCAGTGGAAGCAAACGGCTTTGTCGGGATCGTCGCCGTAGTTATTGTTCCAGTCGAGCAGAGCGCTCGGCGTGCCGGATGCGAGGCGCAGCGCGTGCATCCCCACGACGCCGCAGATGTCCACCTCGCACGCGCTCGAGAACAGGTTCTCGCTCATCATGCTCATCACCGTGCAAGGCACCACGCCGAAGAACTCCTCGAGCGACGTCCAACATTGCACGGCGCTGATCGTCACGTCGGTCTGCCGCATCCACCCGTCGACCACCGCGCCGAGTTTCGCCATCTTCATCAGCGCCGCCTCCGGTACCGCGCTCGTGCTGGCGTAGCGGCGGATGGCTTCCAGTTTGGCCTGAGCCTCTGGCGCATCGTCCTTCATCCGCGCGATCCGCCCAAGGATCTCCGAAAGGTCGATCGGCTCAATGCTGATGCCGTTGGCCTCCAGTATCTTCTCGCTGTAACGGACCGTGTTGAACGCCGCCGGCCGCGCCCCGATGGCGCCGATACGCAGGCGGCGCAGGCCCTTGGCCACGCGGCACACGGCCAGGAACCAGTCCAGGTCACGCACGAACTCCGGGCTCGACGGCGCCTCGGTGTGAAGCGTCGTCAAAGAATACGGAATGCCGTATTGACTCAGATTGTTGCAGGCCGACATCTTGCCGCAGAACGAATCACGCCGGTCGCGGATCGTCATCAGGCCCGGGGTGTCCGGCGTTGCCTGCACCAGCACAGGAACGTTCAGTCCCGACATGCGCAGCGTGTCGGCGATAGCGCGCTCGTCCCCAAAATTCGGAAGCGTGACAACCACGCCGTCAATCCGGTCCGCATTCCGTTTGAAGATATCCGCGCAAAGGCGCGCTTCGGCGCGCGTTTCAATTGCGCCGGACTTCGTTTCGTTCTGGGCCGGAAGCACGGCGTCCACGCCGGCGCGTTCGAGCGCCGCGAGAATCTCGCGCCGGCCGCTTTCGGCCAAATGATCGGGAAAAAAGCCCCGGTTGCCGATAATCACACCGAGGGTCATGCGGGCAGAAGCGTCACTCATGGGAAGTTAGTTACCTTGCGTTTTCTTCGGACGGAAACGAATCGAGTAAAACAGGCCCATGGCGAGGAGCAGCAGTCCCCACCACACGCCGGCGTGAAGCTGCGAGAGAACAACCCGCTTTGCCGGCGGCTGGAACACGTCGTACACGCCGGCGGCGAAAATCAGCACGCCGTATGCGAGCAACAGCACGCCGATGAAGAACCAGATCGAGATCATTCCCTTGTGTTCGTGCATCGCAGCCTCCTACCAGAAAAGCAGATTCAGGGCGACAAGCGCCACGGCCACGACGGTCGCCCAGAACGCGGGGCGCTTGTAAAGCGGCAGCGCCGCCGTCTCCGGTAGTTTCGTACATCCGTAAACGAGTCCCGCGAGTTCTTCTCTGGGGCGCGGTTGCGTCGCCAGGCTGACCACCACCGTCACCACCATGCAGATGATCCACGACCACAGCGCGCGGTACATATTCTCCGCCATGTCGCGCGCGCGCGGACTGAGCGCAATGTAAGCGAGCGCCGAAGGATCCAGCTTCACCCAGATCCACATGCACACGCTCGACACCGTGCCAGCCAGAAGGCCCCAGAACCCGCCAGCGTTCGTGGCGCGCGGCCAGAGCATGCCCAGGATTACCGTGCCGAACAGTGGCGCGATGAAAAAGCTGAACAACGCCTGGACGTAGTCCATGATGCTCAGGAACTGCATCACCAGATACGCCGCGCCGATGCTGACCAAAACGCCCAACACCGTGCACCACCTTCCGACCGACAGATAGTGGCTGTCCTCGGCGTCCTTACGAACGAACGCGCGGTAAATGTCATACGTCCAGACCGTGGCGAACGCGCTCACATTGCCCGCCATGCCGGACATGAATCCCGCAATCAGCGCCGTGATGCCAAGCCCCAGAAGCCCAGGGCCGCAGTACCGTGCCAGCATCAACGGCAGCACTTCGTTATAACTGTGCGCCCCCGTCGCAACCGCCTGCGCCTCTCCAACAAGATGTTCCGGCAGCACCGCCAGCGCGAGCAAACCGGGCAGAATCACGATGAACGGCACCATCATTTTGAAGCCCGCGCCAATGATCGGCGCCATCTCTGCCGACCGCAGGTCGCGTGCCGAAAGCACGCGCTGCACCACGAGGAAATCCGTGGTCCAGTATCCGAACGCGATCACGCCGCCAAGGCCGAACACGATGCCCGTCCAGTGGATGCCCATTGGATTACCGGCGAAGTGTCCGAGGCCGCTCCAAAGATGCGTGAAATCCTGGCCGGGGAAGTTGTGGTGGATGCGCGCCACCATCCCGTTCCAGCCGCCCGTTTCAATGAGTCCGACGATCGACACCACCAGCCCACCCAGCCAGATCAGCATGAACTGCAGCACCTCGTTGAAGATCGCCGAAAGCAGGCCGCCCAGGAACACATAGGCGGCCACCGTCAGCGACGACACCCAGATGCTGAAATGGATGTCCCAGCCGAGGATGACTTTCATCACCAGCGCCATCGAGTACATGTTGATGCCGCTCATTAGAACCGTCATCACGCCGAACGTGACCGCCGAAAGCGCGCGCGACGGTTCGCCGAAGCGAAGCTGCAGATACCCGGGCACCGAGTGTGTCTTCGAGATGTAATAAAACGGCATCATCACAATGCCGAGGAACAGCATCGCCGGGATCGCGCCGATCCAGTACCAATGCGTGGCGAGAATGCCGTACTGATACGCGGCCGCCGCCCAGCCCATCAACTCGAGCGAACCGAGATTGGCGGCGACAAAACTGAGCCCCGCGATCCAGGCGGTCATGTCGCGGCCAGCAAGGAAGAAGTCTTCGCCCGTGGTCGTGAACCGCTTCAAATAAAAGCCGATGCCGATCACCATCGCAAAATACAGCGCGATGACAGCGACATCGACCGGCGACAGGGTGAGCAGACGCGGCGTGGCGGCTAACAGCAGAGCGAAGGGCATTTTGATCCGGAATGAGTGAGCATACCGCATTGCGGGCTTACGCGGGTAACGCTGGAGTTGAACGGCTTACGCCCGTGAGGCGAGCCCACGCCGGAATCGCCACGCCGCGAAGTCCGGGAAGGCGCCGCCCGATGGTGGCCAGCCTGCTGTCGGGTTATTGCGCAGGTCAGCCAGGGGGCCGCAATTACCGCCCGAAGCGGAATGTTGCGTCGCCGCCGAAGGTCTTCCAGTTCGATTCGCCCGCGCCGTAGTTGTGGATGACGGTTCCTGACCCGCCAAGCCAGAGATGCCGGCCACCGTCCACGGCAACCCGGCCTCCGAAGCTCGTCTGAGTCAACCAACCGTTGGTGCTCGACGCGCCCCAGAACTTCCGGGTCATAGGATTGATCCATCCGTTGGTCCCGAACGCCTCGATGCCTCCGAATCCGCTAAAGAGCTCGATGCGATCGTTGTGTATCTCCCAGGTCACGTCGCCGCCGAAGGGAGGCGGGACGAACGGAGCGTTGGGCAGCGGGCCAAACACGCATCCCGGGCACTCGATACCCTGCAAGTTGAACAGTGCCGAGGTGTAACCGGGCGAGGAAGAAAAGTCCAACGAGCCGGCGTCGGGCGAAGGGCCGAACGAGACCGCATGAATGTTTCTAGTCCGTCTGCCCGGACGATGGGCTTGCAGCGGTTCGTCCCATGACGGTTGGACGAGTTGACTGCTTTGCGGCATAGCCCCAGTCAGAGCACGCACGGGGAGAATCTGGTCGAGCGCTCCCAGGGGATCCCATCTGTGCGCCAAGGGAGCGGCGCCACTGGAAGGCGCCGGTTGTGCGAATACAAATATCCGCGCGCTGAGATATGCGAAGGTAAGTCCGGCCAGCGCCCGTCTCATCGGCGGTGTGACGTTGCTGGGCCAGGATCGGTTACGGCGTCTTTAAGTACCGATAGCGCCCGCGGAACTTACTCTTCGACAATGCACTCAATCGTGCCCGGCGCGTTGCCTTCCAGCCGGTTATTCACAAAAAGGTAAGAAGGCTCGTGGCGCTCGCGCGCGCGGGAAATCAACCCTCGCAGAGCCTCGCGGACCGGTGCATTGGGCTCCTGAATCTGGCTGTAAGGAGAGAACTGAGCCACGGCGTTCTCGTACGCGCGCCCGCGGCGGAGCAGAGCGCGCACCACAGTGAAATCGGACGGATACGCGCCCGGAATGCGCATCTGAACCCCGATTTCGGGCATCCGAGTCCATGCGTTAAACGTGTGCGCGATGCCGCAGTCCCGCAGGCAATCGAAGTATTCTTTCGTCAGATACTCCGGGTTGCGAATCTCGACGGCGTGGCGCGTGGTCTTTGGTAGGGCGGACAGAAACCGATGCAGATCCGCGGCAAACTCGGCCACTCCCGGATAACTCTGCTTGGAGAACGTCCCGAACTCAAAGATCACCACCAGCACGCGATCCAGATACGGGCCGATCGAGTCGAGAAATAACCGCTCGAACACCTTGGCGTCGAGAAATACCTCGTTCTCCGTGCCGCCCCTCGCGCCGTAACGCGGGTGCGTAGGGAAGCGCTTCACGGTAATTTCCTCCGGCGCCTTCAACGCCCACCGTAAACCGGGCGGCCCGCTCTGAAACAAGCGGCTCCAATAATCGGGCGCCGGGAACTGGTAGAACGAGAAGTCCCCGCACACCGCCGGAAATACCTCGGCGTATTCGGCCAGGCAAGTCTGCTCGAAGCGCTTCGTGGAGAAGCGCCCGTGCGTCAGATAGCGGTCCCGCGAATAGATCTGGCCGATCCAGCCTTCATACTTCCAGGAGCTCGTTCCGATCCAAACATTTTCCTGCGCCAGCGTTTTTAGCCGCGACGCGAGCCTCCCGCGGTCGAAGCCACCTTCCGGCGCGAAAAGGGGAAGATCGGTGGACACGCTACCACGCGCGCGCGACGCGGAAAGCATACGGATCCGCGCCCGCCTCGATCACGCCCGTCGGAAGCATGCGGACCATAACCGGAGCCGCGCCGCTGTCCCACTTCGATCGAACATCCACCCGATGCCCCTTCGCCACCAGCTCGGCCACCACCTGCGGCGGAATCCTCTCGTCCAGCAGCAGTTGCCCGAGGCCCCAGGCATGGTTATCGAAGCTGGAGATGAGATGGCGCGTTTCGTAGCGCGGCGCCTCCACCGCGCGCTCCGGTCCCATTCCGAACTCCACGTCGTTCAGAAACATCTGCAGCAGGCTCTGGTCCTGGTTGTCTCCGCCGGGCGTAGAAAGGACCAGATAAGGCTTCCCGTCTTTGGTGACGAGCGTCGGACTAAGCGTGACGCGCGGCCGTTTCCCTCCGGCAAGTTCATTGGGGTGGCCGGGAATCAGCAAAAAACTCTGCGCCCGCGCGGTTAGCGCAATCCCGGTGTCGCCGGCGATCACCGATGGCAGCCATGCGCCCGACGGCGTGATCGAAACCGCGATGCCGTCCTTGTCAATTGTGTCCACGCAGGTCGTGTCGCGCGCCATCAGAGCGTCGCTGATCGGGATATGCGCAGTCTCGGTCTCCGCGGGATGCTTGCCCACCTTGCCGTTGATCTCGCCAGGCCGGAACTCGAGCGATGCCCGGTCGCCGATCAGCTTGCGGCGCTCCGCCGCGTAAGCCTTCGATAGAAGCACCTGTCCGTCGACGCGCACGAATTTCGGGTCGCCGTAGTAAGTGTCGCGGTCCGCGTAGGCCAGCTTCAGCGCTTCGACCGAAGTATGAATATAGTCCGCGGAGTTCTGCCCCATCGCCCGAAGGTTGAAGCCTTCCAGCATGTTGAGCGTCTCAATCATGTCGGGTCCCTGGCTCCAGAAGCCGGGCTTGTAAACTTCGTAGCCTCGATAGTTGGTCGAAACCGGATCCTCTGGGCTGATGTGGAACGCCGCCATGTCTTCGTAGCGCAGCAGGCCGCCGTTCTGCTTCATGAACGCATCGATCTTATGCGCGATTTCGCCGCGATAGAAAAAGTCCCGCACGGCTTCAATCGCCTCGGCGCGCGAAGCTCCCGACGCGGCGGCCTTGCGTTCTGCCTCCACCATCGAGCGAAGTGTCTGCTCGAGTTCCGGCTGCCGGAATATCTCCCCTGGCATCGGAACCCGCCCATCGGGCATGTACACGCGTTTGGACGTTGGCCACACATCGAAGAACCGGCGGGACCGCGCGATGGCGCCCGCGCGCTGTTCGTCAATCGCCATGCCTTCGGCCAGTTCGATCGAGGGCTCTACCACTTCCGCAAACGTCTTGGTCCCATATTGCTGCAGGGCTACCAAACCCGCGTCCACCGAACTTGGCACAAGCACCGGCATCAATCCGGCCACCGGGACCATGCCGCGCAGCCCGCCCGGATCCATTTCCAGAACTTCGAATGGCTGGAGGCGCCGCTCGCGGAAAAACTCAGCCGTCGCTAGCTTCGGCATCGTGCCCACGCCGGGAATGCAGTGCACCTTACCGTCCCGCGTGCGAATCAGAATCGGCGCCTCGCCACCCCAGCCAATGTGTGAGAACTCGGTGGTCATCGCGGCGAACATCGTGGCGATGGCCGCATCCACGGCGTTGCCACCCGAGTAGAACACCCGCATGCCGGCTTCGGCGGCATACTCGCTTCCCGCTGCAACAGCGCCGTGCGTCCCGCGCATCTCCTGAGCGATCGGCCTCTCGTAACCCTTGCGCTGCGCCAAGCCAAGCTGGGCTGCGCACAACAGCACCGCAATCAATCTCGGTGTCATGGCGGTTAGCGCCATTATAACTGTCCGGCGTTCTTGGTTATCATGAGCCGTATGCGTCGCGCCCTTTTCTTTATCGCCATTGCGGCGTTTGCCGCCTCATCCGACGACGCCGGCGGAAAGCTGTGGTGGTCGCATGTCCAGTACCTCGCGAGCGATCGGCTTGCCGGACGCGCAACCGGTTCAAACGAGTACATGGACGCGGCGCGTTACGTGGCAGATCGGTTTGCCGCGCTGCATCTGAAACCCGCCTGGACCTCCGGTTTCTACCAGACGGTTCCGTTCCAGGTTAAAACAATCGACGAGTCTCACTCGAGCCTTGCGATTGTGCGCGCGAGTGAGACTTTGCCGCTGAAGCTTGGCCCCGACGCGGCGTTTCTCCTCACCGGCGATTGCGCCCCGGCCACCAAAGCGCCGGCTGTGTTCGCCGGCTACGGCCTTCGCGTACCCGCTGCCAACTACGACGACCTCTCGGACCTCGACCTCAAGGGAAAGATTGTCGTCTATCTCCAGGGCGCGCCATCGTCCATTTCCGGTCCGCTGGCGGCGCACTCGCAATCCGTGGGAGTGCGTTGGCCTGAATTGCGGAACGCCGGCGCCGTCGGTATGGCCGTCATCCCGAATCCCGACTCCTCCGACATTCCCTGGGCCCGCGCCACCCTGTCGCGCCTCATGCCGGCCATGAGTCTCGACGATCCCACGTTGGCCGGCGCTGCGGGCCTTCGCGTCGCCTTTCGCGTGAATCCGGCGAGCGCGGACAAACTCCTCGCCGGCTCCGGCCACACCTTTGCCGAAATTCTGGCAGCCGCTCGCTCCGGTTCCCCCCTCCCGCATTTCAACCTTTCCGGCGAGATCGACGCGAAGCTCGAAGTGACGCACGGTTCGGTCACTTCCCCTAATATCGCGGCCGTCCTCCCCGGCTCGGACGCCAAATTGAAGAACGAGTATGTCGTCTTCAGCGCGCACCTGGACCACCTCGGAGTCGGCGCGCCGATCAACGGAGACTCCATCTACAACGGAGCCATGGATAACGCCTCGGGCGTGGCGTCCGTGCTCGAGGTCGCACGCAGAATCGCTTCTCTCAACACAAAACCCAAGCGCTCGATTTTGTTCTTGGCCGTCTGCGGCGAGGAGAAAGGCGAACTCGGTTCAAAGTACTTCGCCGCGAATCCCTCCGTTCCCGCCAGCGCCATCGCGGCCGACGTGAACGTCGACATGTTCCTGCCGCTGTACCCGCTCAAGGCGCTCGAGGTCCAGGGCCTCGATGAGTCCACGCTCGGTGCCGACGTGCGCGCCGTGGGCAACTCGATGCACATCGGAATCCTCGCGGACCAGCAGCCCCAGCGGAACCGCTTCATCCGCAGCGACCAGTACAGCTTCGTCCAGCACGGCGTGCCGGCGCTTGCCTTCAAGTTCGCAGCGCCTCCGGGCTCGGAAGAAGCACGCATTCAAAAGGAATGGCTGACAAAGCGCTATCATGCGCCATCCGACGACACCTCGCAACCCGTCGACCTCGCCGCTGCGGCGCGCTTCAACGACTTCATTGCGGCGCTGCTCGAACGCGTGGCCGATGACGCGGCAAGGCCCGCGTGGAACGCGGATAGCTTCTTCGCCCGGTTCGCGCGGTAGGCGCGCCGCCGCCGTCTCGCCTACAATATCCTCATGCCCCGAGCCGCATTCGCGCTATTCGTCTGTCTATCGCTCGCCATCGCGCAGTCGCCGGTCTCCTACCGTGGATACGACTCCGCCGGCGGAGCCCAGGAGCACGAATGGGAAATGAAGTACCGCGCCCTCCCGAGCCCCGCCAACATGAAGGCGGACATGGAACGGCTCGCCGCTCACCCCCATAACGTCGGCTCGCCCTACGACAACGAGAATGCGCAGTGGATTCTGGCGCAGTTCAAGAGATGGGGCCTCGACGCGCACATCGAGACCTTCGACGTGCTCTTTCCAACGCCGAAGGAGCGAAAGCTCGAAATGTTGGCGCCCAGCCGGTTCGAGGCGCAGCTCGCCGAACCGCCTCTCTCCGCCGATCCCACCTCGAACCAAACCTCCGAGCAGCTTCCCACCTACAACGCTTACTCGGGCGACGGCGACGTCACCGCGCCGCTGGTCTACGTCAACCACGGCATTCCGGCGGATTATGAGGTGCTCGACCATCTGGGCATCTCGGTCAAAGGTGCGATCGTCATCGCGCGCTACGGTGGCTCCTGGCGAGGAATCAAGCCGAAGGTGGCCTACGAGCACGGCGCGATCGGCTGCATCATTTACTCCGATCCCCGCGACGACGGCTACACCGCGGGCAACGTCTTCCCCGACGGCGCCTGGCGCCCGCCCTTCGGCGTCCAGCGCGGCAGCGTCGCCGACATGCCGCTCTATGCCGGCGATCCGCTCACCCCCGGTGTCGGCGCCACAAAAGACGCGAAACGCCTGCCCCTGAGCCAGTCTCCCGTGCTAATGAAGATTCCGGTGCTGCCGATCTCCTACTCCGACGCGCGGCCTCTGCTCGCGTCCCTCGGCGGCGAGATCGTCCCTCCCGAATGGCGCGGCGGGCTCGACATCACATACCACACCGGTCCCGGACCCGCCAAGGTGCATCTGGTGATGAAGTCGAACTGGGATCTAAAACCCCTCCACGACGTGATCGCAACCATACCGGGCGCCGAGCTTCCGGACCAGTGGGTCATCCGCGGCAACCATCATGACGCCTGGGTGAACGGCGCCGAAGACCCAGTCTCTGGCACGATCTCGCTCCTCGAAGAAGCACGCTCCATGGCCGAACTCGTGAAGCAGGGTTGGCGCCCAAAGCGGACGATCGTCTTCACGGCATGGGACGGCGAGGAGCCGGGACTGCTCGGTTCCACCGAGTGGGTCGAAACTCACGCGGAAGAGTTGAGCCAAAAAGCGGTGGCCTACATCAACAGCGACAGCAATGGCCGCGGATTTCTTAATGCCGGCGGGTCCCATTCCCTCGAAATGCTCGTCAACCAGGTCGCGCGCGACGTCGAAGATCCGGAGACCCACATGAGCGTGTGGAAACGGCTCGAGCTGCATCGCATGGTCGAGCGCAAGGGCGCCACCCCGGTAGAGCCGGCCGCCGGCGATCTGCCCATTTCGGCCCTCGGCTCTGGCAGCGACTACACGCCGTTCCTGCAACACCTCGGCATCGCCAGCGTCGATCTCGGTTACGGCGGCGAAGACGGCGGCGGCATCTATCACTCCATCTACGACGACATCTACTGGTACGAGCACTTCTCCGACCGCGATTTCGTTTACGGCAGGGCCTTGGCTCAGACTGCCGGCACGCTCGTCATGCGTCTGGCCGGCGCAGCCGTGCCTGGATTCGAATTCAATGCGCAGGCACGCACCTTTGCCACGTATCTCGATCAGTTGAAGACCCTGTGGAAGAACACGCGGGATCAGATCGAAGAGAAAGATCGTCTGATCGACGCCGGAGCCTATAAGGCGGCAGCGGATCCCCGAAAGCCGTTCGTCGCTCCGGTTAAAGAGGCGATGCCTCCCTTCCTGGACTTCTCGCCGCTCGAAAACGCCGTCGATCATCTCAAGCGCGCGGCCGCGGCCTATGAGCGGGCATATGCGGCGAATCCATCCATGTCCTCCGCGCTCGCCGGCAAGGTCTATCTCACCGAGCGCATGCTTCTGGATACCAAGGGACTCCCCCGCCGGCCGTGGTTCGAGCACATGATCTACGCGCCGGGCTTATATACCGGATACGGAGTGAAAACTCTCCCGGCGGTCCACGAGGCGATCGATCAGAAAGAATGGACAGAAGTGGGGCCGCAGATCTCACGCACCGCCGCGGCCATCGAGCGCGAGGCGCAGTTACTCGATTCGATGACCGCCGTGCTGCACTAAGCGCGGCTATTTCCCCCGCAGGCGCCGCGTGTACTCGGCCTGCTGCCGCGCTTGAATTTCTACGGATTTCGCTTGCTCGGCGGATGCTTCTTTGTCTTCACCCAACGCATGCAACGCGCGTCCGAGAGTGAAGTGGGCCTGCGCATAATTCGGATCGAGGGCAATCGCCTTCCGAAGCGGCGCCACGGCCTTCTCCGGATGCTTGAGCTTCAGCTCCGCCTTCCCCAGCCCGAACAGCGCTTCCTTGTATCGCGGATTTGTCTTCAACGCCGCCTCGTAATGCGGCGCCGCTCCCGCTGCGTCTCCCCGGCGCAGAAGGATGTCGCCCAGCAGGCAGTTGGCGACCGTGTCGGACGGAAATCGCCGCAGTTCCTCGCGAAATTCGTACTCGGCGGGTTCGACGCGGTCCTGCTTCCAGTAAAGAAGAGCGAGACCCATGTGCACGCCGGGAAAATCAGGATTCGCCTTCTCAGCCGCCTGGTACTCTTGAATCGCCTCGTCCGTATGGAAGCCCTTATCGTAAGCGGTGCCCATCATCACATGAGCTTCAGCCGAGTCCGGCGCCACGCGCTCGAGTTGTTCGAACACCTGCGCCAGGCCTTTCGAGTTGCCCGTGTATAAGTAGGCCTTGCCAAGCACGTAAAGCGTCCCGGTATCGTCGGGCTTTACCCTCACCGCGCGTTCCAGATACGATGCGGCGAGTGAATAACGGTCCAGCGCGAATAGCGTCAGGCCGCTCAGGTTGAGTAACTGGAAGTCCGTGCTCGTTGGCCCGGTTAGCCTGTCGAGCAGCGGCCATGCCTCCGCATACCGCTGCGCCTTGAAGCAGGCAAGAGCAAGGTTACGTTCGATGCGGGCGTCCTGCGGCTGTAGCGTCAGCGCGCGGCGGTACAGCGCGATAGCCTCATCCGCCTTCCCTAGGCGGCTTTCAGTCAGCGCCAGGCCCGTCATCGCATCGACATTGTTTGGCGCAAGCCCGAGTGCACGCCGGAAACCGGATTCGGCCGCGGCGTTGTTGCCCTTCTCCAGTGCCTTCCCGGCCTCCGCGATCAACGTTCGCACGTCAACCCCGGCAGCCACCGCTAAACTGGCCGCAATGAGTAGCGCAAGTCCGGACCGGCGCGGCATCCCGGCTCTCATTCTAGCCGCGCCGCGGAATCAGAAGTACAACTTGAGGCCAAGCTGGATATTGCGCGGGCCGCGGTCGCCGTTCAACCGGCCGAAGGTCCCGCTGTCGACGTTCGTGTCGAGGGACGTAAACGAAACGTGGTTGAAGGCGTTGAAGAACTCCCCGCGGAATTGCAGGCTGAAGCGCTCTGTCAGCGCAATGTTCTTGATCGCGGCAATGTCCCAGTTATCGAGCCCCGGGCCGTACATCAGGCCGCGGCCTGCCGTGCCGAAATGGCCGATCGCATCGGCAAACGCCTTGGTGTTGAAGTACTCGGCGACGGTCCCCGGCCCGCTAAGCGATGCCCCGGAAACCAAGTCGGCGCGCGGCGCAACCGGACTGGGGTCAATACCGATGCCTCCGGGGAACACTCCGGGGGTCCCGGCTTTATAGTCGAAGGAATTGAAGGGATCGTTGAACTGCCGGACCACCTGCGGGAAGCCGGCCTGGAACGTAGTGATGCCGGAGATCTCCCACCCGCCCAACACCTTGCCCGTGAAGCCCTGCTTACTCTGGAAGAATGGCAGATCGTAAACGAAATTTGCGATCACGACCTGCGGGACGTTGAAAGTGGCCGGGCCGCGGTCAAGCGCAAAGTTATATGAATCGTAGTTCGCCGTGGACCGGTCGGTCGCGTTGTCGGTCAAGTCTTTCGACCACGTGTAGGCGATGCCGAAGTTCAAACCCGTCGCGACGCGCCGAGTCAACGAAACTTGCAGCGAGTTATACGTGTTGTTAAACAGGCTGGCGACGTCGTTAATGTTGGAGTAACCAAGATACGGCCGCAACTGGTTCACGCTGGCCGCCGGATTTGCCTCGCGCAGGCCGAGCGGGGCCTGATTCTCGTCCAGCAGGCCGAGCAGGTGCGTACCCTTGCCGCCCACGTAGGCAACTTCAAGCCGCGTGTCCGGCGCGATCTCCTGCTGCACCGAGAAGTTCCAGTTCTGGTAGTAAGGCACGTGGAACGAGCCCTGCCCCGTGGCGTGCAACCCCACCGGACCAAGCCGCGTGAATGCCGTGCCCGAGCTCGGGTTGTCGAAGGCCGTGTTCAACACCAGCACGCTTTGCAGCAGCGGCGGATCCGCGAATGCGTTCTGCTCCCAGATCCCGTTCAGCGGCCGGTCGTAGAAAATACCGTAGCCGGTGCGTATCGAAGTCTTGCCCTTGCCGAACGGGTCCCACGCCAGACCGACCCGCGGAGCGACATTGTTCGTATCGTTCAGGTTCACCGTATTGCCGTAAGGCGAGCACGTCACGGGAGCGATCTTCTGAGCCCCGGCGCAGCCGCTTGACGGAAATATGATTCCGTTGACGTAATTGGCCGGAATCACCCCCTGCCCGGCCGCGAAGTTCCCGCTGGAGGTAAGCACCGGCGCGGCGCCCGCCTTGAAAGCCGCGGGGTCGAAATTATTCAGAACCAGATTTGCATCGTGCGGGCTCGGCATATACGTGTAGCGGGCGCCGAGATTGATGGTGAGGTTGGAACGTACCTTCCAGTCGTCCTGAATATAGGCTTCCACGTCGGCGTAGCGCAGGTCGGGTGTGATGTCCCGGCTCGACTGCGAGAACTGCGCCGCATTTCCCAGAAGGAAGTTCGCAAATGCCGGGTTCCCGTAGCCGGTGCGGAATATGAACGAACCGTTGGTCGGGTTGTCCGCATTTTCCGTCTTTCGCATGAACTGCGAGCTGATGCCGGCGCGGATCGAGTGGTTGCCCCGCGTAATCGAGAAGTTGTCGTAGAATTCCTTGTCGATGTTCCGCTCGTGATACGGCGCCGAGGGAATAGCCACTCCGGTCAGCCCGACAATGGAGAGGCCCGGCACGCGGCCGTACGGGTCCGTATAAGGGAAGTTATTCGTTAGCGCGCCGGTAAACGACGGGGAATCCAGAATGCCCGTCAGCTCGCTGTTAATCGCTCCCCACGAATAGTTGAACCCGGCCTCGTTCACGATTGACGGAGAAAGTATCGCGGTCACGTGGGCAACGAAGTTTTTGCCCGGTGCATCCGTGGCCGTGGAAGAGATTCCCGGAAGCGGCTCACCTGCGAACAGTCCGCCGGGTTCGGTGGTCGGCACGGTGTCCTGCATGTAGCGGACGAAAACCTGCACGCGGTCCGTAATCTTCTGGTCCAGCCGCTCCATGTCCTGCCGGTAATTGTTCAGCGCGTTCACCGGATTGATGAATTCATTCGTGCCGGGAGGACCGTTGGCGGAAAACTTCGAATAGACGTTCTTGATGTAGGCCTGCGCGTTCTTGCTGAAGCACGACGGACTGATCTGCGACGTGTTCGCCGAGCCGTTCGTCGTGATGCAACCCGCCGGCGCGGAAGCGGGGTTCAACTGCCCCGTGAAAGTGCCCGAAAGCTGCGCCGGCGTCGGAAGCAGAGCGATATAGGTGGAGGGAAGGCTCGTCTGGCGCCACTCCTCGGAAACGAAGAAAAAGGTCTTCGACTTGTCGGTGTTGTAGTGGCCCGGAATGAACACCGGACCGCCGAACGTGAAGCCGAAGTTGTTATACCGCAGCGGAGGCCGCGCCCGCCCGGCCGAGTTGGCGAAGAACTCGTTCGCATTAAAAATGTCGTTCCGGACGAACTCGTAAGCGTCCCCGTGAAAATCGCTGGTGCCGGACTTGGTGACCACCTGCACCTGCCCGCCGCCGCTCCGGCCGTATTGTGCGTCATACGTGCTCCGCTGCAGCGTGAATTCGTCCATCGCGTCCACGCTCGGAACATTTAGAAGCGTAAGGTTGGAGCCGCTATCGTTGATGTCGGCCCCGTCCACCATCCAGTTGTTCGCGCCGCCGCGCGCCCCGTTCACCGAAATCGAGTCGGTGTTGGAAATCCCGAACCCCACGATCGCGGGCAGGGAAGACACAACGCCGGGCTGCAGCGTCACCAGTTGCTCGAAGTTCCGGTTGTTTAACTCCAGTTCGCGAACCTGCGTCCCGGTAATCGTCGAAGATTGCGCCGCGTTCGTCAACTGCACCGGCGTCGTCTCGGTTGCCACCGTCACGGATTGGCTGATTTCGCCCGTCGCGAGCGACGCGTTCACCGTCCGGTTCTGGCCGACATCGAGGACTACGTCCTTGGCGATGAAACTCTTGAATCCTGCCTTGCTGACCGTGACCGTATACGTTCCCTGAGGCAACAGGGGCACATCGTAATCGCCGGTCGTATTTGTGGTCACGCTTCGTACATCGACGTTCGTGGCCTGATTGTGGACCGTCACCGTCGCGCCAGGCGCCGACGCGCCGGAGGCGTCAGTCACGGTGCCGCGGATGCTGGCAGTCACGTTTTGTGCGTTGCCGGATACGGCGAACGCAAGACACAGCCCCAGCGCGAATGCGCTACGGGCCACAAAGCCCATCTTTTGAGTCATGAT
>JAJYCN010000381.1 GCA_021778335.1 Acidobacteriota bacterium
GGCGCTCTACCATTACGATGCGATCCGGTATGTGCGGAAGATGGCGTCTGAGGCGGCGCCGCTGACCGAGAGCGATGTGAGGAACCTGCACCGGCTTGTGATGCAGCGGTCGCGGCCGGAGATCGCGGGGCGGTATGCCGCGATCCGGCGGTATGTTCGCACGGAGACGGGCAGGCACGAGTTTCCATTGCCGGTGGAGGTTCCCGCGCGGATGGGGGATTTCGCGGCGTGGCTTAGCACGGCGACGGGCACTCCCGATACGGCTTTTACGGCGCACCGGTGGTTGGTGGAGATTCATCCGTTCGACGATGGGAACGGGCGGACGGCGCGGCTGTTGATGAACCTGATTCTGATCCGCGGCGGATATCCGCCGATGACGGTTCGGCCGGAAGACCGGTTGGATTACATCCGGGCGTTGCAGGCGGCGCAGGCCGGCGAGGGGACGGGGGCGTTCGAGGTGCTCATGTACGAGCGGCTGGACGCCGTGATGGAGGATTACCTGCGCGTGCTCGGCAGGGAGGCGGGGTAGGAATTACGAGGCGGCCGCGGCTTTGCGGGCGGCGTCGAGGCAGAGGGTGGCGGCGTGGCGGGAGGCGGGGGCGAGTCCTCCGGTGAGCGAGGCGAGCGAGTCTTCGGTGAGGGCGCGGAGGTCGGCGGGGGTCCGGCCGGGGAGCCAGGCGGTGAGGGCGGAGCCGGCGGCGATGGAGGCGGTGCAGCCTCGGACCTTGTAGCGGGCTTGGGCGACGCGGCCGTTTTCCCAGAGGACGGACAGGTGGAGGATGTCGCCGCAGGCGGGGTTGTGGATCTCGACGGTGACGGCGGGCGGGGGGAGCTCGCCGACGTTGCGGGGATTTTGGAAGTGATCGAGAAACCTTTCGGAGTACATCGGACGCCTACGCTATCTAACAAGTATGGAGCCAATTTCGAATGGGCGGGTTTCGGTGGTGGCTGCGGTGATCCGGCGGGATGGGCGGGTTTTGATCGGGCAGAGGCGGAGGGGCACGCGGCACGGGTTGAAATGGGAATTTCCCGGGGGGAAAGTGGAAGCGGGCGAGGATCCGCGGCGGGCGATCGAGCGGGAGTTGCGGGAGGAGTTGGAAATTGTGGCCGAGGCGGGCGAGGAGATTACGCGGTTTGCGTTCCAATATCCGCAGCGGGGGCCGATCGAGCTGATTTTCTACGCGGTGGAGAGTTTTAGCGGGGAGCCGAAGAATCTGGCGTTTGAGCAGATTGTGTGGGAGACGCCGGAGCGGCTGCCGGACTACGATTTTCTTGATGCGGACGTGGAGTTTGTGAAGAACCTGGCGCGCATGTAGCCCAGCGGCGCCCAGGAGACTAGGCGGCCATGCCAAGGTCGCACGAGGGGGTGCGCGCGGCCCAGCACGGCGGCGCCGGCCAGCAGGAAAGGAATGCCCGGGATGAACGGGAGAAGGAAACCGCTCACCCCGAGCAACAGCAGCCCGCAACCGGCTGCCTGTCTCAAGAACAGAGTGGCGTCTTCCCGCATCTGAGCCTTCTTATCGGCCAGGCGGGAAGAAACTTGAAAACGCCACGGGCGGCTTTGGCTGGAAGTATCGCCTATTAGTTTTGACGAGGTGAGCGATTAAACGGTTGCAGAACCGATTCACGCGAAGGGTGTGTCGAGAGGGACGGCTTCGATGATGACGTTGCGCAGGTTGAGATTGGTGTTGCCGAAGACGGTGGTGACGACCTGGCCGTTACATTGGTTGGACAGCAGTTGGGGCGTCGTCAACGTGTTTTGGGCGTAGGATCCCGGACGGGTATTGGCGCCGTCCCAAGCTCTCGTGCCTTTGTTCCCGAGGTTTCTGGGCTGGCTGACGGGCTCGAGCTTTTGCCAGTGGCGGCCGCGGCCAGTCGGAATGGTCTTACCGTCCTTGAGCACGGGCTTACCGGAAGAATCCCTTAAGACCTGCTCCGTTGAATCCTTGGGTTTATACCAGGTTTGGCCGGAGAAACGGATGAGTTGATCGGAGGAATCGCGGAGCTGTTTGGCGGGAAATTGGAAGTATTTTTCCCAATGGAACATGACGACGTCGTCCCAGAAGATGCCCCATTCATAGGCGACGATGACGGCCCAGTGGGCGTGTTCGCCGCCGAATTGGCCGGGGCAGCCGCTGTTCGGGCCTGCCACTTGCTTTCCCGGCCCGATGGTGTGAATGTCCTGGTCGACGTCGAGGGAGACGATGGCGGGGTGGTTCGCGTCGATCAACTTGAACAGGGTCGCGAGGTAATCGCTGGACCTCGGGACATGCAACTTCGCGTCGAAGCCGGACTGCTTCGCGACGGCGACGAGCGAGTCCCCGCTGAGTTCGGGCCGGCCTGGGCGGGGTTGGTGGGAGGGCGCGGGGTGATGGCTTTGTAGGCGCTGGAGTTCAGGACGGTGGGGTCGATGGCAGGCATGGGATTCGGGGAGGCGAGAACGGTTCCAGGATATCAATGCGTGCAGAGGCCGGGGCCGTCGAGGCCATTCGTGTACATGTAGCCGTCGCGGACACGGAAGATGCCGGGGAAGCGCTTGTCCCAGCCCCGGTTGGCGGCGGGCACGTATTCGCGGGCGTTGGCTTCGAGGGTGCCCGCGCCGGGGACGTGGGCCGAGATGCCGGCCGAATGTACGAGGGCGGCGCCGGGGCAGGTGAGGTCCTGGACGCAGCGGAACATGCGGTATTTCTGCGCGGCGGCGGCCATAAGGAGGGTTTGGGATTGGCCCTTGCAGGCTTTTAGCGCGATGCCGGTGTAGCCCATTTCGCGGGCGAGCAGGAGGGCGTCGAGGCCAGTGAGGGATTCATCGATGACGACAGGGCGGAGTTTGGCGGCGGCGAACATGGTGTTGTTGCGATGGGTGGCGAGATCGCGGGCGGTGGGCTGTTCGATGTACTGGACGCGGCCGAAGGCGGAGGGAGCGGTTTGGCGGAGGCGGCGTTCGAAATCGAGGAGATAGGCGACGTTGGGGCAGCGCTCGTTGAAGTCGAGCGAGTAGATCCAGGCGGCGAAGTTCCGGCGGCGCTGGGCAAGGGTGGTGACGCGGTCGATGGCGGCGACGCGGTTGACGTCCCAGGCGAGATCGTCTCCGTTGAGTTTGATTTTGATGGCGGTGACGCCGTTGTAGGGGATCCAGGCTTCGAGGGTTTCGGGGAGACCGTCGTGGATGGGATGCCGGATATCGGCTGAGGTGAGAGGGTCGGAGGCGCCGCAGGAGTGGTACATACGGATGCGGGGGATGGCGGCGGGGGCTATGTAGGGATCGAGATACTCGCCGCGGAAATCGTTGTTCAGGTAGTGGGCGAGGTCGTGTTTGACGAAGGCGCGGCCGCAGACTTCGAAGCTGTTGCGGTTGTGGAGGCGGCCGAAGGCATCGTGGATCGAGGCGTCGATGGGGCTGGCGGTGACGAGGGTGCAGAGCTTGGGGATGGGCTCGGCGAGATTCATCTCGCGGGAGGTAACGGCCGCGGCTTTGAGGTATTCGGGCTCGAGGGCGTAGTTCACGTCGAGCGGATGCGAGAATTCGTGGAAGCTCTTGGTGAGGGCGGCGAGCTTGCCGGCGAGGGTTTTCATGGCGGCGAGCGTGGTGTCGTAGGGGATTTCGGGCGCGGGGAAGGACCAGACGTTGCCGAGAGGCATGGCCGCGAAGCCCGTGGCCGTTTTGCCGGCGCGGGAGACGAGGCGGCAGTGGACGTTGAGCATGGTGACGCGGTCCACTTCCCTGCCCCCGAATTTGTATGGGGCGCGGTAGCGGAAGTCCTCGAAGGCGATGGAGACGTCTTCGATGCGGGCGTCTGTTGGCGCGGCGCCAAGAAGAAGTGCGGGGGCGAGGAGAAATTCGCCGCGGGTCAGCTTCATTGCAGCTCAGGCGCGGCAGTACTGGGGCTCGGCCGACGGCTGGTAAGTTACGTTGAGCTGCGGCGTTTCGAGGCGGCTCTCGTTACTTACTTTCGAGGTGAGGCAGGCTTCGAGCATTCCGCTTGTAAGCAGGGTTCGGCGGATGGAGTA
>JAJYCN010000382.1 GCA_021778335.1 Acidobacteriota bacterium
GCGATGGTTTGTGGAGGGTTCGCGGCGGTGGAGGGGACGATGTTGCGGCGGGCGACGACGCGACGGCTTAGGATTTCCGGCGGGGGCGGGGCGACTGGATTGGTGGCGGGTTGGGGCGGGACTGTGGCGCTGGTGCTGGAGACGCTTACGGCGGGCGAATAGCCGGCGAGCGCGGTTGGCTCGATAGGGGAGAACGTAGCGGAGGCCGAGCTTTGGATGAGGGCTGGGGTGAGGGAACGCGTGACGTAGAAAGTGGACGTAGGGTGGGAGATCTCGGAGCGGCCGACTACTGTGACGGCGCTTTCATTCGCGAAGCGCGAGAGGGGCGGGGCGCCGGAAGATAAGGTAAAGACGCGGCGGTAGGGCTCGCCGGGAGCGAGGGGGAGCCATGCGATCCAATCGCCGCCATAGCTTCCGGAGGCGAAGGCGACGAGGGCGGGTTCGAAGGGCTGGGGCGTAGCGGGCGGGCCCGGGACCCAAGCCCAACCGATGCTGGGAATGTTGACCCAGCGGCCGAAGTGGTAGGGAGTAAAGCCCCACGGTTCGTAGGAGGTCCAGGTCCATCCGTAGGGATCGACCCAGGTCCAGCGGCCGAGGCGGTAGGGGACCCAGCCCGAGGCGGCGTTGGGAACCCAGACGCTTCCCTGGGCCGGTGTCGTGGTCCAGCGGCCGTAGCCGTCGAGATTGACGGGGCTGACTCCAGGGGGCAGGTTTTTGAGACTGGCGGAGGAGGCGATGGCTTGGTTGCGCTGCTGGTTCCAGAGGGCCCAATCGTCGAGCGAGGGGACGGGGAGGCGTCCGGCCTGGGCGGAGGCGGCGGAAGCGTGGAATGCGGCGGGAGCGTCGAGCGTGTCGAAGGCTCCGTCGGGCGTGGTGACGACGCCGGCGCCGGCCTGGACCCGGACGCTGACGGAACCGTCGCTGGCGGTGGCGATGCGGTACATGCCCGCGCGCTGCGAGGTGAAGGTCAGGGCGGGAGTGTCGGCCTCGTAGGACATGCCGTCGATGTTGGCGGTAAGGGTTGCGGCGCCGGAGGTGAGTGTGAATTGGAAGAGCCGTCCGCCGTCCTGGAGGATTTTGAGGCAGGAGCCGGCGCCGATGCGGAGGAAGTTCCGCTGATCGACGACGATTTCGGCGCGGGCGGCCTGGGCACAGACGGAGTCGCCCGGGGAGAGGATGGTGTTGACGGGGAGCGGTTCCCAGTGGGACTGGCCGTCGTCGCCGCCGCGGTGGTAAGTGACGGCGCCGTTGGCGGAGGATTCGACGAGGCTCGCGTAAGAGACTGCGATGACGGGTCCGGATGAGAATAGGGGAGCGAGGACGTTGGACGGGGCCTGTGCGTGGCGGTGTTTGGAACGGGCGGCGAGATGCACGCCGAGGAAGAGACCTGTCGCGAGCAGGATGGCGGCGGCGGCGGCGAGAAAGAGGCGGGACGCGAAGATGGCTGGTTTGGGCGGCGGAGGCGGCGAGGTTGGGATGGAGGACGGCGCCCGCGGCCGCGTCATACAGGCGGCGATGGCGGCGGCCATGTCGTGCGCGGTTTGAAAGCGGAGGGCGGGATCCTTGGCGAGCGACTTGAGGATGACTTCGTTGAGGCCGGCCGGGAGTCCAGGGGCGAGGCTGATGGGAGGCCGCGGCTGCTGCTGGATGTGCGCGGCCATGATTTCGAAATCGCTGTCGCCTTCGAAGGGACGCTTGCCGGTTGCGATCTCATAGAGAATGATTCCGACGGAGTAGAGATCGGACCGGCCATCGAGAGTTTCTCCCTGGGCGCGAATTTGCTCGGGGGACATGTAATGGAGGGTACCGACGAGCACGCCGGTTCGGGTGCGCCTGGGATCGGAGGCGGCGCGGGCGATTCCGAAGTCGGTGATTTTGACGGCTCCTTCGGGACCGATCAAGATATTTTCGGGCTTGATGTCGCGGTGAACCACCCCGTGTTTGTGGGCGTAATCCAAGGCGGTTAAGACCTGGCTGATAATTTCCGAGCCTTCGGCGAGCGGGATGGGGTGGGGCCGGAGTTTTTGGGCGAGGGTCACCCCCTCGACATACTCCATGATCATGACGGTCTGACCGCTTACACGCTGGGCGGTGTAGAGAGAGGCGACATTAGGATGGCTGAGGCCGGCGAGCAACTGGATTTCGCGGGCGAATCTTTCGGCGAACTCGGGATCGGCGGCGACATCGGTGCGCAGGATTTTCATGGCTTCGATGCGGCCGCTGATGAGATTGCGAATTCGGAAGACCGACCCCATGCCTCCGGAGCCGATGGGACCGAGGATTTCGTAATCGCCGAAAGTGTCGCCGGGGTTGAAGCTCATCGCTCGGGCACTTGACGAAAGAATACACCCTTTCGGCGAAATATGTGATGGGTAAGTTGAGTATTTTGGTTGCCACGAGGAATCGATATTCCGGTAAGTTATCGCAAGGCCGAGCGACGGGGCGGAGGTGGGGTTATTGGGCGACGACGGTGTAGTAGAGGCTTTGCATGGTGCGGGCGTTGCCTTGGATGGCGGTGACGCGGAGTTCGCATTTGCCGGGCTTGGCGACGGCGCCGACGACCATGGGGATGGCGCCGGAGGAGTTGGGGGCGGGGAGTGGGGCGGTTTGTTTGGCGATGACCTGGCCGTTGTCGCGGAACTCGACTTCGATCTGGGGTTTGTCTTTGGCCGAGGGGTCGGGGTAGACGACGAAGTAGACGGCGGGTTTGGCGTTGGAGGCGAAGGCGTCGCGGAGTTCGGGTACGGCTTTGCGCCAAAGGTTCGCGCCGGCCTGGAAGACGAAGGGGTCGGAGAGGTCGGGTTTGCCGGAGATGGGGTCGAGGCGTTGGACCATCATGAGGCTGCTCAAGTTGAGGCCGGGCTGGGCGGCGTTGTTGAACATGAATTTGGAGGTGGAGGCGCGCTGGCCGACGGTGTCAACGACGGCGGTATCGACGGCGAACAAGCCGGGGCCGAGCGAGAGGGGATGGGTGAAGGTGATGACGTTGCGCTTGATTTGCGGCATTTGGGCGTCGGGGACGTCGAAGGAGGCGTCCTGGGCGAACTGGTCGACGATCTGGCCGTTCGAGTCACGGATGAGGGAGACGATGGAGAGGTGGAGGCGATGGGAGTGGGCGGCGGCGTCGGGCTGGAGGGTGAAGTTGTAGGCGGGGATTTCGAAGGCGAGGCCGTGCTGGGTTTCGGTGGCGGAGGAGCGGAACTGGAAGCCGGCGGTGTGGAAGGCGAAGTCCTTGGGGGCGGGAGTGGAGTTGATGGCGGTGAGGGCGGCCATCTCATTGGGGTTCCAGGAGGTGGTGTCGGGGGAGGGAGGGACGGCGAAGTAGCCGGGCCGGCTTTGGATGGAGAGGCCGGCGCGGAGGGGTTTGACTTCGATGGAGCGGAGGCGGCCGTCGTACTTGGTGGAGGTGGGGTGGTAGACGGCTTCGTAGTGGGTGTCGACGTTTTCGAGGATGCGCTGGTAGGATTTGCCGTAGTCGTTGGTGGAGCCGATTAAGAAGCCGCCGGTGGCTTCGGCGAGGCCGCGGAGGGCGGCCTGGGTATCGGTCATGCGGACGGCCTGCATGGTGTAGTCGTCCTGGCGGGCTTTTTCCATGGTGGCGGCGCCGGAGCCGGGGCTGGTGGCGCCGTTTGTGCCGCCGCCGGAGGCGACGCGCTGCTGGGCGCTCAAGCTGGCGGAGTGAGCGAGGGCGGCGGTGGAGGCTAGGGCGGTGGAGTTTTCGGTGAGGCCGTTGGCGTCGATGGCGTAGAGGGTGACGCCGGCTTTGCGGGCGCGATTGACCATGGCCTCGAACTGGCCGGGGTCGTCGGTGTTGAGGAGGCCGGGGCTGTAAAGGAGGACGGTTTTGCGTCCCGGGAGGGCGCCGAGCTTATCGAACATGCCGTTCATCTGGTCGAGTTGCTGGCGGGACTCGATGCCGCCGAGTTGGCGGCGGGCGTCGGCCTGGTCGCCGCGGACGGCGCGGGCGCCGGGGCCGTTGGCGACGTCGGCGCCGACGATGGCCTGGCG
>JAJYCN010000088.1 GCA_021778335.1 Acidobacteriota bacterium
TTGTTGTTCTGGCGGGCGAGGGTGACGTGGCAGCCGATGCAGAGGGTGTGCATGGCTTCGACGTATCCGACGGTTTGATAGGTTTTGACCTGGATCGTTGAGCCGGGCGGGATGAGGTCCTTGTGGCACTGGTCGCAGGTCTTGACGTTGGAGGCGGTGCGGGGATGAGCGGCGTCGTGGCACTGGGTGCAAGAGAGGTTGGCGCTGGAAGCGGCGGCATGCCAGTCGTGCCGGAAGGGGTCGGTGGGGAGATACATATCGCGATGACGTTCGTAACAGCCGGAGTTACGGCCGCTAGGTAAGCTCATGTGATGGCATTTGGCGCAAGAGGAGTCGCCGCGACATAACATGGGGTCTTTACATCGCGCAATTTACTTTCTTCGTGGGTGTCGCGGCTTCGGCGGTAATCGTGGTGCTGCCGTACTATCTTCATAACTTCACAGTATTCGCGAAGATCACCATTCTCGGGGAGTTCCTGGCGATCGCCGCCGTGACCATGTGCATGCTGTTCATCTTTGTCGACATGGGACAGCCCGCGCGAGTGCTGAACGTTCTTCTTTACCCGATGTTCCACTCGATGATGTTCTGGGACCTGGTTTCGCTGACGGCGGAGCGCAACGGGACTGCGCCGGCGCGTTGGGTGAAGCCGGTGATTCTTGTGTCAATTCCGTGGGCCGTGAGTATTTACAACGTCACGGCGTTTCTTTATGCGGGGCTTCCGGGCCGGCCGCTGTGGATGACCGCCGTGCTGGCGCCGCGGTTTCTCGCTTCGGCGTTTGCGTCCGGCCCGGCGCGGCTCATTCTCTTGTGCCTGCTAATCGCGCGCGTGACGAAAACGCAGTTGCCGCGGGAGTCCATCCAGAAGATCGCGGTGATCGTGACCTACGCGATGGTCGCCAACGTATTCCTCATCCTGATGGAGTTTTTCACCGCGCATTACAGCGCCGTGCCGGAACACCGGCAGCCGTTCCAGTATATGTTCACGGGTATCGAGGGACACGCGCGGCTGGCGCCGTGGATGTGGACGTCGGTGATCCTGGCCTCCGTTTCGTTGGTGCTGCTTATCGTCCCGCGGTATCGCACGAATCCGCGTCTGCTTCCGGTCGCGTGCGCCATTGTATTTCTGTCTTTGTGGATCGATAAGGGCATCGGACTTATCGTCGCCGGATTTGTTCCGTCCCCGCTTGGCGTTGTTCCGGACTACGTCCCGGCGCTGCCGGAGATGCTCATCGTGGCGGGAATCTGGGGGGTCGGCATGCTTATGCTGACCGTGTTCTACAAGATCGTGATCGCGATTCGATCGGAGCCCTTGGCCGGGCACGCTTGAGCTTAAGCAGGGAGGGAGCGGTGCACTTTCCGATTTCCGGTGTGGACGGACCGGCGTGGCTGCCCGCGCTGGCCGCGTTCGTGGCGGTGGTGTGCGTGCCGGCGGGCCTTTCCGGGGGCGTCCTCTTGCTGCCGTTTCAGATGAGCGTGCTGGGATTCGTGACGCCGGCGGTCACGCCCACGAATCTTCTGTACAACGTGTTTTCGACGCCGGGCGGTGTTCTCCGGTTCGTGCGCGAGCACCGTATGTCGTGGCCCCTGGCCGCAACGATCGTCGCCGGGAGCCTGCCGGGCGTTCTGCTGGGAACCTTCGTCCGGCTCCGGTATCTTCCAGCCCCGCGCACGATGCGTCTATTCACCGGCGCGGTTCTTCTGTGGCTGGCCATCCGGCTTTTCCGGAGTCTTCGTTGGGCCGCGCGCGCGACGACGGTGCATGCGCCGATGGCGCACGTGCCTGCCGCTGCGCTCAAAACCACTTCGGTTTCGCTCGCGCGAATTGAATACGAATTTCAAGGACGCTGTTACGGTTTTCGTCCAGGGCCGCTCGCCGCGGTTTCGCTCGGAGTCGGGATGCTCTTCGGGGCTTACGGAGCCGGAGGGAACGCGATTCTGGCGCCTTGTCTTGTCTCGGTCCTCCGCCTTCCGCCATACACCGTTGCGGGCGCTACGCTGGCGGGCACTTTCGTTGCGTCGCTCGCGGGTGTGTGCGCGTTCGAGGGAGCGGGTTATCTCACCAACCATGCCGCGGTTCACCCGGATTGGCTGCTTGGCGCGATGTTCGGATTCGGAGGGCTGCTGGGGGCCTACGCCGGAGCTTGGCTGCAGCGCTTTCTTGCGGAGGTCTGGATCAAGTTGTCTCTGGGTTTTATGGTTCTTGCCATCGCGGTCAGATACATTGCCGAATACTACTTATGATGGGGGAAAGAGGCGCGTTGACGATGGGTCGGGGCTGGAATCAAGCGAGTGATCCGGCGAAGGGGGAGGTTGCTATGTTGACCCTCAAGGACTTGGCGGACAAAGATCTGCGCTGGGTGGAATCGCATGGCCCGGAGTGGAAGTATATTCTTCGGGCGGACGATATCGAAGCCGGATCACTGACGTTCGATCCGGATTCGGAAAACCGGGCCGTGGGCGAGATCTCCGGCCAGCGGTGGACGTTCACGCGTCGCGAAGACTCGCTGCCGTGCTACATCCAGGTTCATGCCGCAGGTCAGGACGAACCGATCGCGACACTGACGCCGCGGTGGGGCGGGAGCGGTTCGGTACACTTCCGGAGCGGCGCGCGATATTGCTGGAACACCGTCCACTTCTGGAGCGCACGATGGTGTTTCCGCCGCGAGGACGGCCACACGTCCGCCTGCGTTACCGGGGGCCCTCCGGCGCGCGAAGGGTCGGCGGTCACAATCTGCGCCCATGCCGCCGGCCTGCCCGAGACTCCGGTGCTCGTCCTTTTAGGCTGGTTTGTGGAAGTGCTGGTGCACGAGCAGATCTCAAAGTGTCTCGTCTGCTGAGCGCGATGGCTTCCAGGGACGGGAGCGCGCCACAGAGATGCCGCGGACTTCTCGAGGCCAACGGCCGCTGACGGCGCAGTAGAAGTGGTAGAGACTGCCGTCGTGAAAGACGATGCCTGGCTTGTGGGCGTAGTCTTCATCCACGCTGCCGGGCGGGCCGGCATCGACCATGATTGCCGGGACCTTTTCGAAGTGCTCCGGGCTTTTGCCGAGCGCGAGCAGATCCCGGGCTCTGCCGCGCGCGTCGAGACCGTAGTAATACGCCGCCCACGTATCGCGGTAGAGAAGTACGCAAGGGTCGCTTGCGAAGCGTTCGTCCGGACTGCCGGGAGGGCCGTTGGCGATAACGGGGTTGCCCTCGTACCGTTTCCAGTGCTTCAGATCGGTTGAAGTTGCGAGGCCGGTCTGTTCACGCCAGTGCTTTTCGGCATTCTTGGCATTGTAGAAGAGATAGTAAGTGCCACGGTGACTTACAAGGCAGGGCTTATAGAGGCCTCCTCGTTCCCAGGCAGCGCCGTCTTCGGGCCGGAGGACGATATCCCCGATTTCCCAGCGGAGCAGGTCGTGGCTGGTGCAGAGTCCAATGACTGCCGGCCCCTGTTCATAGCCCGAGCCCGGATAGGCGTGAAAGACTCCCAGAAAGCGTCCGTTCACTTTCACGGCGCGGCCCGGCGAGTGGAGCGCGTTTTCGCGGAGGATCCAGTTCAGCGCGACGTTATAGCGAATGACGGGAGAAGAGGGATCGCGCCGCAAAATACAGCCCAGGCGGCGCCAGGTTAGCAGGTCTTCTGAGGCGGCGAGGCCGGTTTGATAGCCAACACCGTCGAAGCCGGCATACGTCATGTAGAAGCTATGCCCATGGTGAAAAACGAACGGGCAATCGACGCTGCGGCTGTCGAAAGAGGCGGGGTCAACGGACGCCTGTAGAATCAGTTTGCCGTACTTATAGGGTGTTTCGAAGACGTTTACGGATGCCGTCTCGGCGCGTAGGCCGGCGGCGGCCAGCAGAAGCGAGCGGCGCGTGACTGGTGTTTCCATCGGCGCGGGCGTGCATCTGCTATAGAATCATTTTGCGAGTAAGGAGTAAAGGTTGATCGAACCGCGATTTTTTGAGGATTACGCCGTAGGGGAAACACGGAAGACGCTGGGCCGGACGATATCGGAAGCCGATATTGTCATCCACGCCGGGCAGACTGGCGATTTTTATCCGCACCACATGGACGCCGAGTGGTGCAAAACGCAGCCGTTCGGCCAGCGCATCGCTCACGGGACGCTGATCTTCAGCGTGGCGGTCGGCCTCACGGCCGGGGCGGTGAATCCGGAGGCGTTTTCGTATGGGTACGACCGCCTGCGCTTTCTCCAGCCCGTCTTTATTGGGGACACGATTACGGTAACGGTGACGATCAAAGGGAAGCGAGACAGCCCGAAGTCTCCGGCGCACGGCATTGTGGTGGAGTCGTGCGAGGCGAAGAACCAGCGCGGGGAACTGGTTTTGGTCTGCGAGCATCTGCTGATGGCGAAGCGCCGGCAGGCGTAGCTTGCATAACGAGCCTCAGGCCGCGGCCACGCGCGAGCTTCCCTCCGGTTCCGTTTCGAGCAAGGGCTCGCCCGGGTTGACGAAGAAAAACAGGATGGCGGCGGCGAGCACCATGACGGCGATGAGAGCGATGGGCGCGCGGTAGGAACCGGTTCGGCGGACCAGATATCCGAACAGAACGGTGCAGACGAAACCGCCGAAAAGACCGGCTGAATTCATGACGGCGGATACAACACCGGCGTAAGAGCGGCCGATGTCGACGCAGGCGCTCCAGGCCGCGGGGAGCATGAGGTCAAGCACACCGAATCCCGCGGCCGACAGCAGGATGACCCCGCGCTTGTGACTGCTGAAGGCCAGGGCGAGGATGAGGGCGCTCGATGCGGCAAGACTCGCGGAGCCGAGTGCGCTGCGGCCGATTTTCGCACCGAAGCGCGCGGTGAGACGATCACTGAGTGCGCCGCCGGCAAGGTTTCCGCAGCAGCCGAGCACGAAGGGGAGCGCGGAAACTAGGGCCATTTCGCGCTCGGTGAAGCCGGCGCCGCGGACGAGGTAAGTCGGGAACCAGGTGAAGTAGAACCACGACGCCCAGACATAGCACCAGTACATGGCGGCCAGCAGCCAGACCTGACGGTGCGCAAGTAGCGCGCGCCAGGGAGCGTTGTGGCGGCTCGCGCGGGAGTGCGGCGGGCCGATTTCGGCGAGTTCGGCGGCGGTCATGCCGGGTTGTTCGTAAGGATGATCGTGAAACCAGGCGCGCCAGGACAGCCCCCACACGACGCCCACAGCGCCGAGAAGCACGAAGGTGGCGCGCCAGCCCGCGGTGCCGAGCAAGGGAACGATGAGGAGAGGGGCGAGGGCACCTCCGAGGCGGCTCGACGCCCAAATGGCGCCCTGCGCGCGCGCCCGTTCGCGGGGCGGAAACCAGCGCGCGATAACCCCGGCGGCATTGGGGTATGCGCCCGCCTCACCGGCTCCAAACAGGAACTGGGTTGCCACAAGGGACCGGAATCCCGCTGCCGCGCCGGTGAGAGCGGTGAAACAACTCCACCAGAGGACGATGCGCGAGAGTGCGCGGCGGGGCCCGGTGCGGTCCCCGGAGGCGCCGGAGGGGATTTCGAAGAGGCCGTAGGCGAGCGCGAAGGCGCCCAGCACCCAGCCCCAGAGTTCCGGCGTCAAGGCGAGATCCCGCTGGATCCTCGGACCGGCCACGGCGATGCAGAGACGGTCCAGAAACGTCAGGACCGACAGGGACGAAAGAAAGACGAGGACGATGCCGCGCCGCCTCACGGTGGTTCTACTCTACGTCCGCCGAAGTGGGGAACAGCAGTTGGCGGGCGCGGCGCACGGCGCGTTCCGGGCTGGTCAGAATCGGCGGCGCCGGCGGCTTATCGGGCATGGCGTCGACCACGCCGGCCATCGAAGCCTGGGCGAGGACCACGACGTCGACTTCCGCCATCAGTTTGCGGAGCGACTCGCACAGCATGAGGTCGTGCCGGACGCGGTCCCCGGCGACGACGGCCTCGAAGGCGCCCTCGCAGAGCGATTCGACCAACTCGACGTCGCGATGTGTGGCCTCGGCCTTCTCTTTGAGCAGGGCAAGGGTCGGCTCAAGCGTGGTGCGCAGCGTGGCGGCGACTCCGATTCTGCGCCCGGCGCGCACCGCCTCTTCGGCCATTGCGTCATCGACGCGCACGACGGGAAATTCGAACAACCGGCTCGCCATCGCGGCCGCCGGACCGATGGACGAACACGTGACGACGACAGCATCCGCGCCGCCTTCGCGAGCCAACTGCACCATCCCGATGACGCGGCGCGTTGTGGTTGGGGTCAGGCGCCGGTCGCGAATCGTGTTCTTGATCAGGCTTTCGTCCACCATGTGAAACTGTTCGGCACTGGGCATTTCGCGCCGGGAGATCTCGTTGAATATCGGAATCAGGACATGACTTGTATGAATGTAGGCGACTGTGACGGCCATGAATTTAGCTCTCCGTACCTTGCAACATATCTAAGAAAAATGTTTCTGCTCCGACCTGCCCGCCTTTGAGCACGAGTTCCAGGCCATTGAAGGCGGCATCATCGCTGTGCGCCCGGCACAGCGGCGCGCCGGTGGCGGCGCGGGCCGCGAAACTGAGCGCGGAGAGATCGAGTTCGCGCACGGCGTGGCTTGCCGTGTCGCCTCCGGCCACGACAAGACGGCGCACGCCGGTGCGGGCGATCAATTCCTTCGTGAGGCGCCCGCAGCCACGCGCCAATGCGGCGCGGTCCACATTGGGGCCGCAATCTCCTGGGCCCAGCGCGGAATAAAGCGCGGCACTGCGGCCGGCGTTCAGATGGCCAGCGGCTTCCGCGATGAGTGCGGCGGCATAGGTTTCGGTTTCACCGCCATCGAGGAGGCGCGCGGTGTCCACGCGCACGCCGGCGAAACCGTTGGCGAGGGCGTGTCGAAGCTGGCGTTCGGTGGCCGGCGAGCAGCTTCCGGACAGCACGAGGATCCTGTCGGCAGCGGGCGTTTGGGGCGGCGGCGCGGCGCCGGAGATCAGGCCGCTGCGCCGCCAGTGCTCGATCAGGCCGTAGGTGAAGCCGGAAGCGGCGACGACGAAAGGCTGGGCCGTCCGGTTCTCCCACACACGGTGGGCCGAAGCGACGAGCGTTTCTTCCTCGACGCCATCGAAGAGCACGATGTCCGGCCGCGCGGCGAGCACGCGCTCCCATGCCGCGTCGCCGGCGCAGAGTCCCGGCAGCTCAAACGCGGCGATTCGAAGCGCCGTCTGTTGCGCCAGATGCAGTCGGAGGTCGCTCTCGGTCATGGGTGTCACAGGATGATGGCGCATTGTGGGATGACGGTCGATCCGGTAAGTCTTGCCGTCCTGATTGGCGAACAAGTTGGAGAACGCCACGAACCGACCGAGGCGAGGCGCCGCCGGAATCACCGGCACGATGCTCGAGCCGAAGACCTGACGCCCGATCTCGATGGCGCAGCCGATGCTGCCGGTTTCAGGAGCGCTGTCAAAGGTGGAGCAAACTTTGTACTGGAAGATGGGCGCGCCGAAGCTTGCCATTCGCTCGAACAGCGCGGGCAACTCGCGCCGCATCCATTCGGGCGAGCGGCTTCGGCTCTCTCCGGCCAGGCCCACGGCGAGGCAGCCTTCGGACCGCCGCCAAAGGCCGGCATCCGGAGGCTTCAGGAACAGCACCGCGGGAATGCCCGCGGTTCCGAAAGCTTCGAGTACGTCAGTGGAGCCGGTGAAGTCGTCTCCGTAGAAACTGAACAGCGGCCACCTTTCTTGCGCGTGGCTCATCTTCGGAACCGTGCCAGCGCCTCGCGAAGCTCCGCGTGCCCGCGAGCGTATTCGTCCAGGTCGATGCCGGTCACCGCGGCTTCCCAGGCCTGCCGGACGCTCGCCACGCCGGCGGCGATGCCTCCCGGGTGGGCCATGATTCCTCCCCCGCAGGCGTAAATGAGATCGGTCGTACCGAGCGCGGCGAAAGTCGTCGCGGCTTGTTTGGCCGACTGGCCGGAGCTAAACACAGGCATCACTTCGCAGCCGCGGCCCGGCAGCGAAAACATCGGCGAGAGACACGCACGCGCCGAGGCGATCACGGATTGGTCGGACTCCCAGAACTTGTTTCCGAGGCCGTTGACGTGTAAGTGATCGGCGCCCGCGAGCCGCCATAGTTTTTGATACGCGATGTAACTCATGCCTACGCCCGGAGAGCGGCTGAACAGGCCCCAGCCGTTGCGGTGGCCGTGGATCGCCACGTCGCAGCGCGGCCGCAGGGCTGTCAGAGCCGGCAGTCCGATGCTGTTCAAGCTCACCATGACGCAGGTGCCGCCCGCCGAAGACACCTGCTCGCAGCGGTGCAGCATGTCGTCGATCTCGCCGGTGATGTTGACGGCGTACATCACGCGCCGGCCGGTTGCTTGAGCGTGTGCGTCAAGCACCGTGGAGACGGCTTTGAAGCGTTGCGCGAAAGGGCAATGCGGACCGTCGGCCTGGAGTTCATCGTCCTTGACGAAGTCGATGCCGGCGGCAGCGGCCTTAGCGACCAGCGCGGCGGTTTCTTCGGGCGTCATCCCTACGCTCGGCTTGATGATCGTGCCGATGAGCGGGCGGCCGGAAACGCCGGAGAGCTTTCTGGTGCCCGCCACGCCGAAGCGCGGGCCCGGATAGCGGTGGGTGAATGCGTCGGGCAGAGCGAGGTCGAGCAAGCGCAAGCCGGAGAAGGCGCGGAGTTCGAACAGATTCCCCGCTATAGTGGCCACCAGGTTCGGCAAGGATGGGCCCATGTTTTCGATGGGCCAGGAGAGCGCCACTTCGGCGGTGCGGTAACGCGTTCCGGGGCTGGGCGCGGCGGCCCCGGGTAGCGCGGGCGCGTCGCAAGGTTCGCGCTCCTCGATCGATTCAACGCGCGCACCGTAGCGTTCACGCAGTTCGTCGGTTTCGCCCGGCACGCGCGTGAACGTGCCGGTGGATTGTTCGCCGGCCATTACGGCTGCCGCTTCCTCAACCGGAAACGGAGTTTGGATCCAATAACTCGCCCGGATTCTCTCGCTCAATGCAATTCGCCAGAGACGCTCGCCTCAGCCCTCCGCCGTTTCCCGCACCCATCGCAGGTACGTTGTGTAGGTTTCCGCTTGCACGCGATAGAAGGGCATCCAGCGGACATCGCCGGCGGAGGTGGGGGAAATGAATTCCAGCACGCGGCCGGGCGCCGGGCGCAAGGATCGGATCGTCTTCGCGCTGAGGCGAAGTCCGCTCGGCGGTTCGAGCGCCACCATCATCAGCGGGCCGTACATCAGCGCTACGAGATCGGGATGGCGGCTGTCAACGGGCGCGGTGCGAAATCGGAACGGAAGATGGATCTCAACCGTGTCGTCGTCTTGCCACTTTCGCCGCAGTCTCGCGAATTGGCCGGGACGCGCTTCCACCGGCGCCCTTTTTCCGTTCAGCCGGATTTCCGTCCCTTCGGCCCAGGAGGGGATGCGCAGGCGCAGCGTGAACTCGCTCGGCGATCTCGATTTGACGCGGAGTTCAACCTGCTCGCTTTCCGGATAGGAAGTGGTCTGCACGATTTCGACCGGCGTTCCGCGCGCTTTCCAGCGAAGCCTCGAACCCGCGTAGAAGTTCGCCCAGAGCGAATCCGCGCCGGCGAAATAAAGGTTCAGCGGATAGTCGGCCACCGACTGCAGCAGCGTGCCGGCGCAGCACGGCCATTTCCTTTTGTAATAGCCCTTGCGCGCCCCGTCGTGATAGTCCGAGTAGTAGAAGAAGTTGCCCTGGCCGTCGGGATCCGTCGCGCCGAGCATGGTGTTGAAGAGCACCTTCTCGAGGCCGTCGCCATAGCGCGCTTCGCCGGTGAAGCTGAGGAGATAGCGGGCCAGCTTGCAGTGTGCGTAGTAGCCGCAGGGGGTCTCGAAGTGGTCGTGCGTGGAGGCGATGCTGTCGCCCAGTTCGCCGCGGCCCGGCGTGACGAAGGCTTCTTTCGGGCCCCAGGCGCCGGAGGCAAACTCCTGGTCCAACTCGAGCAGATCCCAGGCGTTTCGGATCGCGTCGAGGTATTTTGTCTCGCCGAGAACTTCGTAGGCCTTGGCCGCCGAGCTGAGAGCGATTACGTGGCTGTAGGCATGCTTGCCGGGGAGAACGTCGCGGCCCGAGGCAAGAGGGTCGAAGTAATCGCGGTCGAGCAGATACTTTCGAGCCATCTCGAGATAGCGTCGCTCGCCGGTCTGGGCGGCCGCCAGGAACAGGTTTTCAGGGAGTATGTAGGGTTCGTCATACGGCGCCTGTTTGGGGCTGTCCGGACCGCGGTCGTAGACGTGATCGGGGATATAGGGCAGCGCGCCATTGACGACTCGTTTGAGGAGGGGCAGCGCCTCGGGGACTCCGGCGAGGCGCGCGGCGTCGAGCAGACCGATTTCGTACTTGTCGAGGATGTAGCACGGCCACGTCGTGGACGCCTTCGCGCTTGCGTAAGGATAGCCATCGGGGCCGATGGTCGCGGCGTATCCGCGGACGAGATCGCCCACCTTGGCGCGCGCGACTGCGTCTCCGGTTGTGGCGGCGATGCGGGAAAGCCCCGAGATGAACTGGCCCAGCAGGTGGCCGGGAACGAAGCCGTCGGCATCGTACCAGCCGCCCATGTCGTCTCCGGGCGCCGGAAGCCCGGCCCGTTGGCGATACACCTTCAGCAATCTGTCGTTGTCCAGGTTCAGGTAGGAGGCGTGGAGACGGCGGTACTGCTCGAAGAGCGGGCCGCTGGTTAGCCACGCGTCGCGGTAGTCGAAGGAACGCAGGGTGCGGTAACGTTGTTCCGGGGCTCCGCGCAGCGCGGCTCCGGCGGTCGCGCCGGCGAGCAGCGCGCGGCGCGACAGATACGGCGCGGCGCCGGTGGGGTGCGGACAAACAGGGGAAGACCGCAAGGTCACGTCAATACAATATCGCTCCCGGACGGCTTGAGCGGACGCGGATGGTTCTGGCTGGTAATTGCGTATACTCAAGTATTCGAATATACTAGTTATCATATGAGCGACGAGCTGCGCCGGTTCAAAAGCGAGATCTTCCAGGCGCTGGCGCATCCGACAAGAATCGCGATCGTCGAAACGCTGCGGGATGGCGAACTCTCCGCCGGCCAGGTTATCGAGAAGCTCGGCCTGGAACAGGCCAATGCGTCTCAGCACCTGGCGACTCTTCGGGCCAGGCAGGTTGTAGTGAACCGGAAGGTGGGCAACCAGGTTTTCTATTCGATTCGCGATCCCGCCCTGATCAAGGTCCTCGATATTTTGCGGCGCTATTTTTACTCGCAGCTCAGCAGCACGGTCAGCATGCTGGAGGAGGCTTCGCAGACCGCGCCTTCCAAGACCGGACACACACGGAGATGAGTTTCCGCGTGTCTCGAGTCGCGCGATCGGCGGGGGATCCGGTCTTTTGAGCGAAAGCGGCCGATCCGACCGGCTGCGCCGGGTTGTTGACCATGCGGCGCATCTGCTTCCGATGCAGGGCCCGATCGGTGTGTTCGTTCATCACAACACGCTGCATGAGTTCGAGAGTCTGCCCTTCGAACAGGCTGTCCTCGATGCGTCGGCGATCTTCGGCGCCGAGCCTTACATGGCCGAAGCGGCTTACCGGGCCGAGTTGGCCCGCGGGCGTATTCGGATGGAGGATGTCGAGGCGGTACTGGCCGGCGAACCGGACGCCCCGGTCTTTCCGGGCTTGACGCGGCGTTCGCTACGCAAGGCGATGATGACGCCGGGCGTGCGGGAGTTCGATGCCGCCACGATCCTGTGGCGCGCCGAGCAGGGAGACCTGGCGAACGATTTCCGCGGAAAGGCGCTTCGCTCGCTGTTCGATACGTGTCTAAAGCGCGTTGCCGCTCCCGAGGTCGAACCGCCCGCACCGCGTCCGGCGGACGAAATCATTCATCCGTGGCTGATCCGGTTGTGCTCCGTGTTTTTGGACCAAGGCATGACGTACTGGCCGCTGCCCAACCGCGAGAAAGGTTTTTACGAGAGCGTACGCAAGCTGCTGGCGCCGGGCGGCTGCATCTTTCCGCTGTACCTGACCGGGTTGGACAAGGAATTAAAGCGGCAGACCGATCTCGGTTTCTCGGCCAGTGACGCCGTGCTCGACTATCTCGATGCGCACAACGCCGGTGAGCCCGAGTGGAGCGAAGTGATCGAGGCCGAATTACTGGCGCTGCCGGGTTGGGCGGGATTGATGCGCAGGCTGGAGAAAGAACCGCAACTGGCGCCGCATATCGCCGTCCCGTGTTCGCTGATGGACTTTCTGGCCGTGCGGCTGACGATGACGCGCGTTGCTTCGCGAGAAGGCGCTGGCGAAGCGGGTTCGGAGGAAAGCCCGCTGAAGACGCAGGAGCGGAGACGGTTGAGCCTGGCGGCTCGAATTTATGACGCCTCGCGCGTGGTGTCGCTTTCGGCGGACGAAGTGGCGCGCTTATCCGGTACGGAGTGGGAGGCGTTTGTAAGCGAGATCCGGGCGTGCAACGGATTGGAGCGGCGGCGCATTTTTCAACTTGCGTATGAACGGTGGCATGAACGCGAGATTCTGTCGGGTTTGGCGAGCCACCGGGCATACCGCGGTCTACACGAGCGGAGCGGCAGGCCGGCGGCGCAGGTGTTCTTCTGCCTCGACGAGCGTGAAGAATCCATGCGGCGCGCGCTCGAAGAAGTAGATCCGGAAGTTGAGACCTTCGGTGCGGCGGGATATTTCGGCCTGGCCGTGGATTACAAGGGAATCGACGATGCCCAGGGCGCCGCCTACTGCCCGGTGGTGATCCAGCCCGAACATGCGGTTCGGGAAAGACCCAAAGCCGAAGACCGCGAATTGCACCGGAGGCGCCGGTGGCGGCGCCGTCTGATGGGCATGCTGAAACGGAGCGCGTTGACATCGTCACGAACGTTGTTGCGGGGTTGGGTGTCGACTGCGGCCCTCGGTGTGCTGTCGGGCGTTCCGCTGATCGGGCATCTGCTCGCGCCCAGACGGTACGCGCAACTGAGGGAGTGGATGAACAAGGCGTTCCTTCCGGAGCCGCGCACGGAGCTCACGCTGATGCGGAGAACGACGGAATCGCACAGCGCGGTGAAAGGTTTGTTGACGGGGTTCGCGGCCGGGGAGAAAGCGGAGCGGGTGGCGAGCGTATTGAAGCCCGCGGGATTGGCGCGCGGCTTCGCGCGTGTTGTGGTCATTCTGGGGCATGGGTCGACAAGCCTGAACAATCCGCACGAATCGGCGCATGACTGCGGCGCCTGCGGCGGACGGAGGGGAGGACCGAATGCGCGTCTCTTTGCGGCGATGGCGAACCGCGCCGAGGTCCGCGAACTGCTTCGGGAACGCGGGGTCGACATTCCGGAGGACACCTGGTTCGTCGGCGGCTATCACGATACGTGCGGCGACGACGTCGAACTCTACGATTTGGAAGATGTGCCGGCCACGCATGAAAGTGATGTGAAGCGCATCGAGGCCTCGCTCGAAGAGGCTCGGGCGCACAACGCAAAAGAACGCGCGCGGCGCTTCGAATCGTCTCCGGCCCACGCCTCTCCGGCGATGGCGCTACGGCACGTGGAAGAACGCAGCGAGCACCTCGCGGAACCGCGGCCGGAGTACGGCCATTGCACGAATGCCGTCTGCATTGTGGGGCGGCGCAGCCTGACGCGAGGACTGTTTTTGGACCGGCGGGCGTTTCTGACGTCCTATGACGCGTCACAGGATCCGGATGACCGGAATCTCGCGGCGGTGCTGGCGGCGGCGATTCCTGTCTGCGCCGGCATTAACCTCGAATACTACTTCTCCTTTGTCGATAACGACCGCTATGGCAGCGGCACGAAACTGCCGCACAACGTGACGGGCCTCGTGGGCGTGATGGACGGCCACGCCAGCGACCTGCGCACGGGGCTGCCGTGGCAGATGGTGGAGATTCACGAACCCGTGCGAATGCTGTTCGTCATTGAGACGGCGCCGGAGCGTCTGATGCATGTGCTGGACGCGAGTGCGTCTCTGAAGCGGCTGGCGGAGAATCGTTGGATCCGCGTGGCGGCGATCGACCCGGACTCGGGGCTCGTTCACGTGTGGAGGGATAGCGGGTTTGAAGAGTTCGGCCAAGCGCTGGAACGGCTGCCGGTGGTGTTCTCTTCCGCCGAGTGGTACGAGGGAAAGCTCGAACACTTGCCGATGGCCTGGATTCAGGCCGGCGGGGGAGTGCGGTAGATGGACTTCACGCAGGTCATGCTGGTGTTCGCTGTGCTCGCGCCGGGCCTCGTCTCGGCGGCGTTTGCTTTGGCATGGCTGGCCGGCTGGGTTCCGGAGGAGCGCGTTGTTTCCCTCGTCACGGGGATGACGTTTCCGGCATCGGTGGCGGCGCTGGCCGTGGTGGTGTGGAGGCTGCTTTCGGCGCAGACCGTGACGGTGGCTTTCGGCAACTGGTTCAGCGTGCGTGACTATCACTTTCCGATGGTGCTGCTGGCGGACCGTTTGTCGGTGGTTTTGCTGGGCATGACAGTGGTGCTGGTGGGGCTCATCGGCCGATTCTCGGCGACGTACCTCCATCGCGAGCCGGGCTTTTTCCGGTTCTTTCTGCTGCTTCATCTGTTCGCGTTCGGATCGCTGATCGCATTTGCGGCCGGTTCGTTCGAGCTTCTGGCGGGCGGGTGGGAGATTGTGGGCATCACGTCCGTGCTCCTCATTGCGTTCTTTCAACACCGTACGCCCCCGGTGGAAAACGCGCTCCGCGTTTTCGCGATTTACCGCGCCTGCGACATCGGCTTGCTGGTGGGTGTATTCGCCATGCATCATTGGGCCGGAACCGCGTCTTTCGCAAGCGGCCTTCCGCATCTGGAGGGAAGCCGCGCTACAACGGTTGGGCTGTTGCTGCTGCTGGCAGCGGCGGGGAAAGCGGCCCAGGCGCCCTTTTCAGGTTGGCTGCCGCGGGCGATGGAGGGGCCGACGCCATCGAGCGCGATTTTCTACGGCGCCATTTCGATTCACGCGGGCGCATATCTGCTGCTTCGCGCGCAGCCGATGCTCGCCCAATCCGGCCTCGCTTCGGCGATGGTAGTGATGGTTGGTCTGGCGACCGCCGTTTACGGCACGATCTCCGGCCGCGCGAGCGCCGACGCCAAAACCTTGCTGGCATTCGCATCGCTGACTCAGGTGGGCGTGGTGTTCATCGAAATCGGATTTGGCCTGAAGTGGATCGCGGTGATCCACATCCTGGGCCACGCCACGGTCCGGACGCTGCAATTTCTGCGGTCCCCTTCGATGCTTCACGACTATCACCAAATGCATGCGGCAATCGGCCGCCAGGAGGAGTCCTCGGGAAATTGGATCGAGGACCTGCTGCCGGCGCGGGCGCAGTTGTGGCTTTACCGCTGGGCGCTGGATCGCGGCCATCTCGACACGATCCTCGATCGATTCGTGATCCACTCGCTGATGCGGCTCGCGAAGCTTTTCGCAAGGCTCGACCGCATCGGCTTGCCACGCACGCCCGAAAGGCGCGAGCAGCCGGTTGCTTCCTTCGGAGCGGCGGCGCGGGAGCGTGTGGGATGACATACCCGGCGAGTCTCACCGCGCTGGCGATCGGTGTCCCGTGGTGCGCCGCGGTCGTGACGGTCCTAATCCGGCGGCAGTTGCGCGCCATCGCGTTTGGGGCCTCGCTCGTTTCCGTGTTGGCGAGCGTGCTGCTCCTGCGCGCGGCGCCATCCAGCCAGTCCCTGCCGGAAGCGCTGATGCTGCTTTACTCGTGCCTGACAGCGGGAGCGACGATCGCGCTTCCGCTGCGCGACTGCCGCGGCGGCACAATCGGCGGGATTCTGTTTCTGCTCGGTTCGACCCTGCTGGCCTATTCGGCGGACGATCTGGTGGTGCTACTCGGCGCGTGGATCGCCTCGACAATTCCTTTTCTGTTTGGGCGGTGGTTGGGCGCGCGCACGTGGCGTCCGCGTGCGGCGCTGCTCGCCTCCAGCGGGATCCTCGCGACCGCGATCCTCCTCATCGCTCGGAGCGGCCACACGCTGTCGATCGCCCGTTTAGCGCGGCAAAGCCCAGGAGGCATGGCGGTCTTCGGGCTTCTGGTCGCGGCAGTCGTGTTCCGCAAGGGCATCTGCCCGCTTCACGCATGGGTGGGAGACGCCGCCGAGGACGGGGACGCGATTGCCACGGCTCTTTTGCTCAACGGTCATTTCGGCGCGATGCTGGTAGCCAGGCTGATTGTGCCGCTGTTCCCCGGCACGGCGCGCGATCTGTTCCCGCTTCTCTCCCATCTCGCGCTCGCGACCGCGCTCTATATCGCCATCAGGGCGTTGACCGAAAACTCGCCCCGCCGGTTGATCGCCTATCTCGCTCTCAGCCAGTCGGCATGCATTCTGGCGGGCCTGGAAAGCCGGACGATGGAGGGAGTCACGGGCGCGCTGGTGCATTGGTGCGTTGTCACGACCTCCACGATGGGACTGTTTGCCATCCTGCGGCTTTTGGAAGTGCGGTTCGGCGAGAACCTGACCGCCGGAGAGTACCTAGGCCTCGCGCAGCACGCGCCGAGGTTGGCGGTTTTCTTTCTTGTTCTCGGGTTGGCTCTGGCCGGTTTACCGGGAACGCTGAGCTTTTGCTCGCAAGACCTTCTGATTCATGGGACGCTGGTCTCCCATCCGCTGACAGGGCTGTTGCTTCCGGCCGCCACGGCGATGAATGCGGTGACGGTGTTCCGGCTGTTCACGCGGCTCTTCCTTGGCAAGCGAAGGACCGGATTCACGATCCTCGCGGATGCGCTGCCGCGCGAAAGATGGATCCTCACCGCGGCCGTGCTCTTCGTCGTGGTGGGGGGATTGTTCCCCAACGCGATTGTCGCCCGGTGGACGGGGCCGGCTGAGGCGGTTCAACAGGCGGATGGGATTCCCCCGCGGCGAAGTGCTCTGCCCGTCCGCGTAGGGCGGCGCGACCGAACGGCGGCGGCGGTCTTCTCAGGCCTTCGTAACGTTCGACTCGAACATCGCCATGGCCTCGATTTCGACGAGTAAGTCCGGACGGCACAAGATTGCCTGTATCCCGGTTGAGGCGGGCAAAGGATCCAACTCCATTTCGGCGAAGAATGCGGTTCGGATTTCGTTGAACGCCGCATAGTCCCGCTCGATGTCCCGAAGATAGCAAGTAGTTCGAACAACGTCTTTCCACGATGCACCTTCAGAGGCGAGCAACGCCGTGATGTTCTCGTAGGTGCGCCACATTTGCGCGCGGAAATCACCGGGGTACAATGTCTCGCCGTGTTCGCCGATGCTGGCAGTGCCGGAAATCAACAATATGGTCACGCCCTTGATGTTCAGCCGGAGCCCGCGCGAAAAGGAAGATGGTGTCGAGTAGTCGTAGGCCTCATTCAGCGCGCCGGGAGCCTGGATGGCTTTCTTTTCAATCGGTATCTGTTCGTCGGTCCCGGAAGCCGGCATCTGTCTTCCGGTGTCTACTTGGCTCATTGCTGCACTCCTAAGTTGGGGAGGTTCCGCCAGGCCGGGATGAACTATCAGCAAATCGACACACGTCGACCTACTTGATCGAAACACAGACAATGGCGTCCCCTATGCCTGAATCCGCACCGCGCTGGCTATCGGACAAGACTACAATCCCCGTGCGGGCCGGCTGCGACTGAATTCAAAGATGTGTCTTAGTGAAATTATCCGATCATGTAGGCAAGGTCAATAACGGAAAAAGACTACCGCGGACGCGTGGGCACAACTAAGTCGCCTGAACAGTGAAGGTTAGCGATGGATCTCGCGGACTACTGCCTGGGACGCCAGTTCAAACCGCTTCGGGTTCGGCAGCCAGCACGGTGATGCTGATCTCCTGCGGCTTGAGGTGTTGGAGTTCCGCTCTCAGCCGAATGACTCCGGGGGTCTGTTGCGCACGGATCCAGATCGCGCCCGCGCCGCCGCTCAACGCGAATGGATTGTCGCCGATGATCTCGCCCGGGCCTTCGAGGTGAAAGCTTACCGCTCCGCTGGACATTCGGCGGGGGTTGCCGAACTCGTCCGTCAAGCGCAGGACAACGCGTGTGCAATCCCGGCCATCGGCGATAAGTTCCTGGTCGTCGGGCAAGACTTGCAGCGCCGCGTCAACGCCGCGGCCGGAGAGCGTCACGGTTTTTACTAACTTGCCGGCTATATAGCCCTCGATCTTGAGATCTCCCCACGCCGGCCGGTCGGTGATTCCGACCACGAACGGAGGATACTTCAGATGGCCGTAGGTGGCCCGGTCCGGATCGGCTTCCGTGTGCAGCCGATCCGCCACATAGATCTTCAGATGATCGCAGTTGGAGCATATGGGGACCGTTCCTACGCCGCCCGCCGTCGAGTGGTCGCCTTGCGACCAGAAGAACCCGGGTTCAATCACGATTTCTTCTTCCGGGTCGCACTGAGATTTATAGAAGCCCGCCGCGGCCTTGGGTATCCGGAAGATATCGCTTACGCCGTGGTAACAGATGCGGTCGCCGGAGCCGAAGTTCGCGTGGGTGTTGTAGTCGAACGCGCACCAGCCGATACCGCCGGCGTAACGCGCGTCCGAGGCAAGCTGGTTGTGGACGCGCGCGTGGCGCAGGGTGTGCTCGGCCACCCGTTCCACTTGGTCGAAGCTCTTGGTCGAGAACATGTGGCCGTTGAATTCCGTGTTGAGGTAGAGGGGATGGTTGGGCGGGCGAAGAGGGAAGCCGAAGTCGTTCATCGTGAATACGTCTTCGAGCAGTTCGGAGTTGTAGAGGTAGCGGATTCCGCCGGTCTGCCGGGATTCGTCGAGCGAATGCGCGAGTTGGTTTGTCCGCGTGTAAAAGTCGTGGTTGTCCTGCGACTCGTTGATGCGGACGCCCCAAAGGATGATCGAGGGATGGTTCCAATCCCGGCGGATCATGTCGCCGGCGTTGCGGACCGATAGATCCTGCCAGTCCTGCTCGCCGATGTGCTGCCAGCCGGGAATTTCTTCGAGCACCAGGAGCCCGATTTCATCGCAGCGGTCCAGAAAGGCGGGAGATTGAGGATAGTGCGACGTGCGGACGAGATTGAGTTTCAGTTCCTTGCGCAGGATGTCGGCATCGCGGCGCTGCGCGCGGGCAGGCATGGCGCCGCCGGCGAAGGGGAAGGTCTGATGCCGGTTCAGCCCGCGCAATTTCAAATGCTGGCCATTCAGCATGAAACCTTCGGGCGTGAACCGCGCCTCCCGGAAGCCGATGCGGCGGCTGAAGTCGTGGACGGGCTGGCCGCCCACGGTGACGGCTGAGCGCAGCTGAGGCATGCCGCAGTTCACCTACACCGAGCGCGACGCCGGCGGCGGCCTGCTGCAGGGCGTGGCCGAGGGCGACAGCGCCACCGCCGTCGCGG
>JAJYCN010000089.1 GCA_021778335.1 Acidobacteriota bacterium
CCCCGCCACATCCACCGCAATCGCCGCGCCCTGCGCCGTCAGCGGACTTAAGAAACACGAACTCCCCGCCCCGCACTCGTGCATCGTCGCCGTCACTCCGCCCGCATATATAATCCTTTCGCCCGCCACGGAAATCTTCGCGAAAAACGCCGCCGCCACCGTCCCCAGCGACGGAGTCACTCCGCCCGCCGGCAGCCCCGCCGTATGCGGATAATCCGGAGCATTCGTCCAGCCCGCCACATACACATCGCCATTTGCATCGGTCGTGACGGCGTTCAATCCGCTCGCCCCTTGCGTCCCGCCCAGGTAAGTCGAGAACAAAATCTGCCCATCGGAACTTAGCTTCGTAAGAAATCCCGTGGTCCCCTGCCCCGCGCTCTGCTGCAGCGGATGATACAGAGGAAAGTCTGGCGAACTCGTCATCCCAGCCACCCAGATGTTTCCCGCGCCATCCACCGCAATCCCGTTCCCCACGTCGTTATTCTTGCCTGTAAGTGACGTGAACATCGCGATGTTCCCCGCAATGTCCAGCTTCACGGCGAAAATGTCCGTCGCCCCGCTCGTAGACACGCCGGGATAGGAAACAAGAAATGGAATCGTCCGCGTTCCGGTGACGTACGTGTTGCCCGCCGCGTCAGCGGTCATCCCGTTCACCGCGTACACATACTGGTCGCCAATATACGTGGTGAGATCCCCGCCAAGCGCGGCCGCGCCCAGCAGCAAGCCCACCGCCATCCCTTTCCACAACATAAGGCACTCACCTCAATCCGGCCGCGGGCGCCTTGAGTCTATCACCGGCCGTGATACGATGCGAGAATTGAGTGAGCATTACCCCCTTCCGCAGTCGGAAATAACTGTGCTTTTGGCCCGCTGGCGCTCCGGCGATTCTTCCGCGCTCGACGAGCTGACTCCGCTCGTTTACGACAACCTCCGCCGCCTCGCGTCTCATTATCTTTCGTCGGAGAAATCCGGCCACACCCTCTCTCCCACCGCCGTGGTCCACGAAGCCTATCTCCGCCTCCTCGGCACCGGCACTTCTTATAACGACCGCGCCCACTTCCTCGCCATGGCCGCCCGCCAGATGCGCCGCGTCCTCGTCGATCACGCCCGCCAGCGCGGACGCGGCAAGCGAGGCGCCGACTGGCAGCGCGTCACGCTCACCACCAGCATCCCCGAGCCCGAACCCCAACTCGCCGACATCCTCTCCGTCCAGCAGGCGCTCGAACGTCTCGAGGCCTTCGACCCGCGCAAAGTCGAAATCGTCGACCTCCTCGTCTTCGGCGGCCTCACCGTCGACGAAACCGCCGCGTCGCTCCAAATCTCGCCCGCCACCGTAGACCGCGAATGGCGCATGGCCCGTGCCTGGCTCCGGCACGAACTAAGAAACACGGACGGAGCCTGACCACGATGGACGACGCCCGCTGGCGCCGCATCCAGGAGCTGTTCCACCGCGCCGCATCGCTCGACGGCGCGGCCCGCGCGGATTTTCTCGCCGCCGCCTGCGCCGATGATTTCAGCCTCCGCCGCGAAGTCGAAACTCTACTCGCCTGCGATCAGCCCTCCGATACCACCTCACTCCCGCTCGCCGCGCCAACCGCGGCGCCACCATCGTCCTTCCCCAACTACCGCATCCTTCGCATCCTCGGCGAAGGCGGCCAGGGCACCGTCTACGAAGCCGAGCAGCAGAACCCCCGCCGCCTCGTCGCGCTCAAAGTCATCCGCGCCGGCCGCTCCGCCGGCGAGCGCGTCCGCCGCATGTTCCAGCGCGAAGTCGAAACCCTCGGCCGCCTCGAACATCCCGGCGTCGCCACCGTTTACGAATCGGGCTTGGGCGACGACGGCCAGCCGTTCCTCTCCATGGAACTCGTCCGCGGCATCCCGCTCGACGAATGGCTCGCCCAACAACCGCCCATCACCATCCCCTCCAAACGAGAAGCGGCCACGCGCCTCCACTTGTTCCGCGCCATCTGCGACGCCGTCTCCTACGCGCATCAGAACGGCGTCATCCATCGCGACCTCAAACCCTCGAACATCTTCGTCCTCGACACAAGTGACTCCAGTTCCGGCGGCCCCACCTCGCGCCCCATCGCCAAGATCCTCGACTTCGGCCTCGCCCGCCTCCTCACGCCCGACACCGGGAATTCCACCCTCACCGAAACCGGCATGGTGCAAGGCAGCATCCAGTACATGAGCCCCGAGCAGGCGCGCGGCGACACCAGCCACATCGACGTCCGCTCCGACATCTACTCGCTCGGCGTCATTCTCTATCTGCTCCTCACCGGCCATCATCCTTACCTCGAACCCGGCGCCGGCATCCTCGACGCTCTCGCAAAAGTCATCAACGCGCCGCCGCGCCCCTTCCGCACCTGGTTCCGCCGCTTCGACGAAGATCTCGAAACCATCGCCCAAAAGGCCCTCGACAAGGATCCCGCCCAGCGCTATCAAAGCGTAGCCGCGCTCGCCGGCGACATCGATCGCTATGAGTCGGACCTGCCTCTCGTCGCCCGCCCGCCCAACGCGCTCTATCAGGCCCGCAAACTCATCCGCCGCCACCGCGCCGCTTTCGCGATGCTCTCCGCCGCGCTCCTGCTCGCCCTCGGCTTCCTCGCCACGCTCGTCATCGAGAGCCATCGCGTGCGCCTGGAACGCGACCGCGCCGAACAGGAAGCCGCCACCGCCCGCGCCGTCTCCGACTTTCTCGTCAACCTCTTCCGCGAAACCGACCCCACCGAAACCAACGGCCAAGTCACCGCCGCGGACTTACTTCGCACGGGCAAAGATCGCGTCGATAAAGAACTCCGGAATCAGCCCGAACTGCGTGCGCGCCTGCTCGACAACATCGGCGCCGCTTACAACGCCATCGGCCCCGCCCAGCAAGGCGCGCAAGCGTTTCACGAGAGCATCGACGCCCGCGCCCGCGCCTTCGGCCCCGGCACCCTCGCCTCCGCCCAGTCCTGGATGGGCCTGAGCGACGCGGACTACAACATGGGCCGCTACGACGAAGCCGTCGCTGCTGCCCGCCACGCCCTCGCGATCCGCCGGAAATTCCTGCCGCCAGATTCCGAAGAAATCTCCGCCACGCTCGCCGCCATCGCCACCACGCTCGCCCAGCAGGGCAACCTCGCCGATGCCGAAACCAACATGGCGCAAGCCATCGCCATCGATCGCCGCGCCGGCCGCCTCAAAACCGCCGGCGGCGCCGGACGACTCGAATCCTACGGCATGGTCCTGCAGAAGGCCGGCAAACTCCGCGAAGCGATCCCAATCCTCCGCGAAGCCGCTGACCGCGAAAAAGCCAGCTCCGGTGAACTCTCCACCGCCGGCGTGCTCAACCAACTCGGCATCACCCTCAACCTCGCCGGCCACCCGCGCGATGGCGAGCAGGTCCTCCGCCACGCCCTCGAAATCACCCGCAAGGTCTACGGCCCCACCAACGCCAACGTCGGCGTCATCGAAGGTAACCTCGCCGACAGCCTTGTCGACCAAGGCCGCTGCACGGAAGCCGAAGCGCTCGCCCGCGACGCGATCCAACTCTTCATCCACGGCGCCGGCGCCCAGCACCCGCAGTTCATCTACCTGGACTTCGCTCTCGGCGAAGCCCTCGACGGCGAGGGCCGGCACAAAGAAGCCGGCACAGTCTTTGAAAGCGCTCTCGCTCTGAGCCGCAAACTCACCGGCGAAACCAATCTCCACACCATCAGCGCCGAGTTGGAACTGGGCCAGCACTACCAGCAATCGAACCAGCCGCGTGAAGCCGCCGCCACGCTCCGGCCTGCTCTCGCTCTGCTCGCGAGCGCCGGCCAATCCAACACCCGCACGGCTTACGTCGCCGAGCGCAGCGAAGGCGAAGCGCTCGCCGCCCTCGGCCAAACCGGCCAGGGCCTGCGCCTTGTCCGCGCCAGCGCCACGGGCCTCCACACCCTTCTCGGCGACGACGCGACAGAAACCCGCCGCAGCCGGCAGGCCCTGTCGCGGTTGGAAGCCCAAACCCGCTAACCCGGCAAACGCATCTTCCCCGGCGACGGGGCCCTCCCCGCATCAAATCCAACTCCCCCAAGCAGACACCCTCCCCACCCTGCGAGTCCCGCCCACGCCCCAACCCGCTCCCCAGAGTGGGCATCAACCGCCCCGCGAGTCCCGACCCTCGCCCCAGTCCCCTAGTGCGACGCGGCATCCCCTCGGCACTGCGAGTCCCGCCCCTGGCCGCGTCCCCTCACCCCACGCGGCAACCCTCGGCCCCGCGAGTCCCGCCCGCGCCGCAACCCGCTCCCCCACGCGGGCGTCCGCCCCGCCCTGCTTGCTAGGCTGGAGATAAAGCTTATGTCGAAACTATCGATTCGCGATTTGGATTTGAAGAATAAGACCGTCTTTATGCGAGTGGATTTCAACGTGCCTCTCGCGCCGGGCGGGAAAGAAATCACCAGTGACAAGCGCATCCGCGCCTCGCTGCCGTCGATCCAGTACGCTCTGGATCACGGCGCCGCGCTTATCCTCGCCAGCCACCTCGGACGTCCGAAAGGAAAACCGAATCCGGAGATGAGCCTCAAGCCGGTCGCCGTGAAACTCGCCGAGCTGCTCGGCAAGCCCGTGGCCATGGCCCCGGACTGCGTCGGGCCCCAGGTCGAAGCGATGAAGCCCAAGCCGGGCGAAGTCCTGCTGCTCGAAAACCTCCGCTATCACGCCGAAGAAGAGAAGAACGACCCCGCCTTCGCCAAGCAACTCGCATCGCTTTGCGACGTCTATGTCAACGACGCCTTCGGCTCCGCCCACCGCGCCCACGCCTCCACTGTCGGCATGATTCAGTTCGTCAAGCAGGCCGCGGCCGGCTTGCTCATGGACACCGAACTCGAGTACCTCACCAAGGCGACGAAGAATCCCGCGCGTCCCTGCGTGGCGATCCTCGGCGGCGCGAAGGTTTCGGACAAAATCGAAGTCATCGAGAACCTCATGAAATTCGTCGACCGCCTGCTCATCGGCGGCGCGATGGCTTACACCTTCTACCGCGCTCAGGGCCAGCCCGTGGGTAAGTCGCTCGTCGAAGAAGATAAGATCGAGCTCGCCAAGGACCTGCTCGCCCGCGCCGGAGGGAAGGTACTCCTCCCGGTCGATCACGTCGTGGCCTCCGAACTCAAGGCCGGCGCCGAAGCGGAAACGGTGGAAACAATCCCCGAAGGCAAGATGGCACTCGACATCGGCCCGAAGACCGTCGTGCTCTACTCGGCCGAAGTCGCCAAGGCGAAGACCGTCATCTGGAACGGCCCGATGGGCGTGTTTGAGATGCCGCCGTTCGACGTGGGCACGGTAGCGCTTGCCAAAGCGGTCGCTTCCTCCGGCGCGGTTTCCGTTGTCGGCGGCGGCGATTCCGAGAAGGCGATCAAGAGCGCCGGCGTGGCCTCGAAGATCAGCCACATATCCACCGGCGGAGGCGCTTCGCTCGAATTCCTCAGCGGCATCGAGCTGCCGGGCGTCGCGGCTCTCACGGAAAAGTAAGTTACTGAGTTAGTAAGTCACGGCGCCGGTCAGGCGGCGTGACTTACCGGTCCGATAGCCTGGATCCGCGAGGGCAGGTCCGGAATCAGTGCTTCGAGCACCTGCCGGACCTCGCTCGCGAAGTGGAACTCGGTCTCGGCGCGCACCTGTTTGGGCAGGTCGACAAGATCCTTCTTATTGGCCTCCGGCAGCACTACACGGTGAATCCCGGCGCGGCGCGCCGCCAGTACCTTTTCCTTCACCCCGCCGATCGGCAGCACCAGACCGGTGAGCGTAAGTTCGCCGGTCATGGCCGTGTCGGGCCGCGCCGGCAGTCCGGTATAGAGCGAAGTCAAAGCCACCGCCATCGTGACGCCCGCCGAAGGACCATCCTTCGGAATCGCGCCCGCCGGCACGTGGATGTGCACGCCCGCGTTGCGGAACAGCGCCGGGTCGATCCCGTACGCCGCCGCGTGCGACCACAGGTAACTCTGCGCCGCCTTCGCCGACTCCTGCATCACGTCGCCCAACTGTCCGGTGAGCGTAAGCCCCTTGCCGTCAGGCAGCAGCGTGGCTTCGATGAACAACACGTCCCCGCCGGATTCGGTCCACGCCAGACCCGTCGCCACACCCGGCGGCAGCGTCGTGCGCATCCGCTCCGGCGTAAACGGCTCGGGCCCGAGCAGATCGGTTAACGCGTCCGGCGTCACGGTCACGTTCGCCGTATCGCCCTCGGCAAACTTGAGCGCGATCTTCCGCACCAGCCGGCCGATGGCCCGCTCCAGGCGCCGCAACCCGGCTTCCCGCGTGTACGACGCGATCACCTTGCGCAGCGTCTCGTCGGGCAGGATCGCCTGCTCGCCCGTGACGCCCGCCTGCTTCCACTGCCGCGGAATGAGGAACCGCCGGGCAATCTGCATCTTCTCTTCTTCGGCGTAGCCGCTGAGCCGCAGGATCTCCATCCGGTCCAGCAGCGGCTGCGGAATCGTGTCGAGCGCGTTCGCCGTCGTCACAAACAACACCCGCGACAGGTCGAACTCGAGGTCGAGATAGTTATCGTGGAAACTCTTGTTCTGCTCCGGGTCGAGCACTTCGAGCAGCGCCGCCGCCGGGTCGCCCCGGAAGTCGCGTCCCAGCTTGTCCACTTCGTCGAGCATCAGCACCGGGTTGTTCGCCCCGGCCCGGCGCATCGCCTGCACAATCCGCCCCGGCATCGCGCCGATGTATGTGCGCCGGTGTCCGCGGAGTTCGGCTTCGTCATGCAAGCCGCCCAGGCTCACGCGTTCAAATTTCCGGTCGAGCGCCCGCGCGATCGACTGCCCGAGCGATGTCTTGCCAACGCCGGGCGGGCCGACCAGGCAAAGAATCGGCGCCTTAGCTTCCGGATTCAGACGCAGCACCGCGAGATGTTCCAGAATCCGGTCCTTCACGTCCTTCAACCCGAAATGGTCGTCGTCCAGAACCTTTCGCGCATGGGCGATATCGAGGTTATCGGCAGTCGAAATCCGCCATGGCAAATCAAGCACGTACTCGAGATAGGTCGTGATCACGCCATACTCGGGCGAGGCCGGCTGTAACTTCTCCAGCCGTCCGACTTCGCGCATCGCTTCCTTGCGGATTTGCTCCGGCAGGCCGGCCTTCTCGAGCCGCTCGCGCAACTGCGCCGCTTCGGCCGCTTCGCCTTCCCCGCCCAACTCCTGCTGAATCGCCCGCATCTGCTGGCGCAGCAGATACTCGCGCTGCTCCTTCGACATCTCCGAACGGGCTTCGCTCGCGATCTGGTTTCTCACCTCCAACACCTGCACCTCGTGGGAGAGGAACGCGTGGACCAGGCGCAGCGCTTCCACCCGCGTTGGCGCTTCGAGCAGCGCCTGCGAACGGGCGGCGTCGAGATTGAACATCGAAGCCAGCAGGAACGCCAGCCGCAGCGGATCTTCGTTCGTGGTGAACATCCGCGTCACCTCCTGTCCGGCGCTCGGCTGTGCCAGCGACACCGCCCGCCCGGCGAGCTCAATCAAAATTCCGTGCAGCGCCTCCACCTCCGGATTCGAATCCTCGGGCAGCGGCAGCGGATTCACCCGCGCTTGCAAGTATGGCTCGGAATCGTCCAGCTTCAGCAGCGCCACGCGCTCCAGGCCGAGAACAAGGATCTCTACCGAGTCCTCATTCGGGCGCGACATCTTGCGAATCGCGGCTTTCGTGCCGATGGCATAGAGATCGTCGCGCGCCGGATTTTCGACCGTCGAGTCCCGCTGCGTAAAAACGACAATTTCTTTCTCTTCGGTCGCCAAAGCAGCCTCGACCGCGGCGACGGAGGGGGCGCGGCCGACCGAGAGCGGCAGCATCAGGTAGGGGAACAGCACGGTGTTCTTCAACGGAAGAACCGGAAGAACCTGGACGGCCGGAGTTTCTTGCATGATATGGGTCTCCTTCTAGTTAGATGCTTCGCACGCTCTGCCAGGATCCAGTGCAATCAAAGGTCCACCAGAAGCAGCGAGCCGCCGGAACTGGTCCGGCGGCTCGCTTGGCTGGGTGGCTGGACGTCAAGTTTACTTCCTGGGGACAACCACGAACGCCCGCGCTTCGCCGCGGCGGACCAGCAGCAACGTCCCGCCGGGATTGTTGCTCTGGCGAACCGCGTTCTCGAAATCGTCGCCGTTGGTCACCGGCGTGCGATTCACGCGCTCGATGATGTCGTTGGGCTGCAGGCCGGCTTCCGCCGCCGCCGAGGCCGGATCGACGTTAGTGACAATCACGCCCTTCACGTCGCCCTGGAGCCCCAACTGCCGCAGGATGTCCGGCGTCAGGGTCTGAACCTGCACGCCTTGCAATCCGCTCTGCGCTCCCTGCCCGGGGCCGCCGCCCGGACCGCCCGCCTGCGCCGTCAGCTTGTTCACGCCGAGCGTCACCGGGACGTTCACGGTCGAACCGTTGCGCAGCACCTTCAGGTTAATGGTGGATCCCGGAGGCAGACTCGCCACCTTCAGCCGGAACGCCTGCATGTCGTCGATCTTTTCGCCGTTCATGGCGACAATCACGTCTTCGACCTTCAGGCCGGCCTTGGCGCCGGGGCTGTCCGGCTCAACCTGCGTAATGGCGACGCCGCCCTGGTCCGCGCTCATGCCGAACGCCTGGCGCATGTTCGGAGTAATTTCCCCGAGATATACGCCGATGTAGCCGCGCGTCACCTTCCCATGCTCGATGAGCTGGTCCATGATGTTCTTGGCGAGGTTTGACGGAATCGCGAACCCGATGCCGACGTTGCCGCCGCCGTCGCCGCCCAGAATCGCCGTGTTGATGCCGATCAACTGCCCTTGGGTATTGACCAGCGCGCCGCCCGAGTTGCCGTGGTTGATCGCGGCGTCGGTCTGAATGAAGTCCTCGTAGTTTTCAATGCCCAGGCCGCTGCGGCCCTTGGCGCTGATGATGCCCATGCTCACCGTTCCGCCGAGGCCGAACGGATTGCCGATGGCCAGCACGATGTCTCCGACATCGGATTTGGAAGAATCGCCGATCGGCAACGCCGGCAGACCGGTGCGGTCGATCTTGAGCACCGCGATGTCGGTGGGCGCGTCCGCGCCGATCACCTTCGCGGGCACTTCCTTGCCGTCGCGGAAGCTGACCTTCACGTCGGTCGCCCCGTCGATGACGTGGTTGTTCGTAAGAATGTAGCCGTCCGGGCTGACAATGACGCCCGAGCCGAGGCTTTCCATGCGTTCAGCCCGCGGCTGCTGCTGCATCTGCGGCGGAACGTTGCCGAAGAATTCCCGCAGCATCGGGTTGTCGAAGAACCCCTGCGGCATCCTCTGGCGATGAACCACCTTGGACGAACTTACGTTCACCACGGCCGGCAGAGCCTCTTTTACAATCGGGGCGAACGTGCCGCTGGCGGGCAGAGTGGCCGAGCCGGCGGCGTGAGCGGTGGTCGAGAAATCCGGGAGACGGTGCGAGTTGCTCGCCCAATTCACGGCAAGCGCGGCGCCCATCACCAGGATGATGGCGGATAAGATCGCCGTCGAGCGGCGGATCTGGATAGTGGAGTGCATGTCGGTCCTCTGTGTTTGATGACTTGGGTTATTTGGGTTCGAACGAAGATCCATGGGTTACTCCGCGACAGCCGCCGGTTGGACGGCCTCGAAGGTAAGCTCGCCCGAGCGCGATACATCGACCAGCACCTTCTGGCCGTCGAGAATCGCACCCGCCAACAGGCGGCGGGCAAGCGGGGTTTCCACTTCGCGATGGATGGCGCGCTTCAACGGACGCGCCCCATAGCGCGGGTCATAGCCGGAGCGGACAAGATGCGTGCGCGCGGCGGCGCTCAACTCGAGGCCGATCCGCCGGGCGGCAAGCCGCTCGCGCAGAGCCCCAAGCTGGATGTCCACAATTCGCTTCAAATGCTCTTCCGAGAGCGAATGGAACACAATCACCTCATCCACGCGGTTCAGAAACTCAGGACGGAAGTGGCGGCGCAGCTCTTCGAGCACGGTCGATTTCATCTCGTCGTAATCGGCCCCGGCGAACTCGCCCCGGTATTCCAGGATGCGCGGGCCGCCGATATTCGACGTCATGATCACAATCGTGTTCTTGAAGTTGACCGTGCGTCCCTGCCCGTCCGTCAGGCGGCCGTCGTCCAAAATTTGGAGCAGTACGTTGAAAACGTCCGGGTGCGCCTTCTCGATCTCGTCCAGCAGAACCACACTATAAGGACGGCGGCGCACCGATTCCGTTAGCTGGCCGCCCTCGTCGTAGCCCACGTAGCCCGGAGGCGCGCCGATCAGCCGGCTCACCGTGTGCTTTTCCTGGTATTCGCTCATGTCGATCCGGATCATGGCGTGCTCATCGTCGAACAGGAACTGCGCCAGCGCCCGGGCCAGTTCCGTCTTGCCGACACCCGTCGGACCCAGGAAAATCATGCTGCCAATGGGCCGGTTCGGGTCCTTCAGGCCGCTCCGCGCCCGCATGACGCTCTCGGCCACCGCCGTCACGGCCTCGTCCTGGCCGATCACCCGGCGGTGTAGTTCGTCCTCCAGGTGCAGCAGTTTCTGTATTTCGCCTTCGAGCAGCCGCGAGACGGGCACCCCCGTCCACCGGCTCACCACCTCGGCGATATCTTCTTCGTCCACCTCTTCTTTGAGCAGCCGTGTCCCGGTCTGCTTCCGGGTCAGCTTGTCTTCTTCGGTCTTCAACTCCCGTTCGAGCGCGGCTAACTGCCCGTATTTCAACTCCGCGGCCCGGTTCAGGTCGTACTGCCGCTCGGCTAGCGTTATCTCCACCCGCGTATGCTCGATCCTCTCGCGCAGGTTCCGCAGCTTTTCGACGGCTTCCTTCTCCGCCTGCCACTGGGCGCGCAGCGCGCTGGAACTGGTCTTTAGCTCCGCCAGTTCCTTCTCAAGCGCCGTCAGCCGCTGCTTACTCGCGACGTCGGTTTCCTTCTTCAGCGCCTCCCGCTCGATTTCAAGCTGCATGATCCGGCGGAGGATCTCGTCGAGTTCCGACGGCATGGAGTCGATTTCCGTGCGCAGCCGCGCCGCGGCTTCGTCGACTAAGTCAATCGCCTTGTCCGGCAGGAACCGGTCCGAAATGTAGCGGTGGCTAAGCGTCGCCGCAGCCACCAGCGCGGTGTCCTTAATCCGCACGCCGTGGTGAACTTCGTACCGCTCGCGCAGCCCGCGCAGGATCGAGATGGTATCTTCGACGCTCGGCTGGTCGACCAGGACGGTCTGGAAGCGGCGTTCGAGCGCGGCGTCCTTTTCGATGTACTTACGGTATTCGTCCAGCGTGGTAGCGCCGATGCAGTGCAGTTCGCCGCGGGCGAGCATCGGTTTGAGTAAGTTCCCGGCGTCCATCGCGCCTTCGGCCTTCCCGGTCCCGACCACGGTGTGTAACTCGTCAATAAAGAGGATGACCTGGCCCTGGGAGGTCTGGACCTCTTTGAGGACCGCCTTCAGCCGCTCCTCGAATTCGCCCCGGAACTTCGCGCCCGCGATCAGCGCGCCCATGTCGAGCGACACCACGCGCTTGTCCTTCAGTCCTTCGGGCACGTCGCCGCGGACAATGCGCTGTGCCAGGCCTTCGACGATGGCGGTTTTGCCCACGCCCGGCTCGCCGATTAAGACGGGGTTGTTCTTCGTGCGCCGGCTCAGCACTTGGATTACGCGCCGGATTTCCTCGTCGCGTCCGATCACCGGGTCGAGCTTTCCCTGGCCGGCGAGTTGAGTCAGGTCGCGGCCGTACTTTTCGAGTGCCTCGTAAGTGGCCTCGGGGTTCGGCGTAGTTACTCGTTGGCTGCCCCGAACTTCCTGCAAAGCGCGCATGAGGCGCTCGCGGTTCAGTCCGGTTTCGCGGAACATCTTTCCCACCGGACCGGAGTCCGACGCCCCGGCCAGCAGGACGTGCTCGACGCTGATGTAGTCGTCCTTCAGCCGCTTGGCCTCGTCCTCGGCCACGGTGAACAGCTTCTGCAGCCGGGGGCTGACGTAGTTCTGCCCGGCCGGCGCGCCGGTTGGCGTGGTGACCTGCGGAATCTTGTCCAACTCCCGCTCCAGGATCTGCTTGAACGTGGCCAGCGGAACGTCGGCGCGGTTCAGAATGGACGGCGCCAGCCCGCCTTCCTGGTTCGCCAGGGCAAGGAACAGGTGTTCGACGTCGACCTGCTGATGATTCCGCCGCAGGGCGAGGGACTGCGCGTCCTGGATCGCGGCTTGGAGTTTTTCGGTGGTACGGTTTAGGTCCATTGGGTGCGGCCTGTCAGGATCTTAGTGTTTTACTATCAACTATGCTCAGCATAACACCATAATAGGGTCACTACAAGTGGCTCATAGTACGCATGCATCGAACGAATTTCGGGCCGTGCGTCATTCCGGTGACTTTATGCCCTGGAATGAACAGGTTATAAACATGACGCACGCATGACGCACGGACATCGCCCTCCCCCGTCTTGCCTTCCGTTGGGCGGGCGTCGGACCAAGGGGGATATTAACAGGCGAGGGTCGGCGCATTGGTAGGCTTTTCCTGCATACTCCTGAATCCGCGTGGAAAAATCATTTGGCTCTGGCTGTGAACGGCTTCCAGGCGCTCATGTTGCTTGCTGCCATGGCCTGATGGCATTTTTTATGGCATACTGAAGCCGGCGTGCAATCATGAAGAACTTTCACTTGCCCCTGACGGATGACGTTTACGCCCGGCTCAGAACCGAGTCCGAGCAGACGCAACGGCCTGTCACCGTTCTGGCGCGGGAGGCGATTGAGGATTGGCTCAAGGCCCGCGCCCGTCAGACACGGCGCCGTGCGATCGCAGAGTATGCGACGAAGATGGCTGGCACCGAGTTCGATCTCGACCCCGCCCTCGAATCTGCGTCTCTGGAACACCTCCAACAGGTCACTCCGGAGGAGGGGTGAAGCGAGGAGATCTCTACTGGGCCGACCTCGCGCCACGGTCCGGTTCCGAACAACAGGGACGGCGGCCGGTCATCGTCGTTTCGAGCGATGGCTTCAACCAGGTCCCAACCTGGCGATCGACGATTGTGATTCCGATGTCAACCTCTGAATCGAAAGGGCACCGGGGACCGACAGTCGTCCGGATCCCGCAAGGCGCCGCCGGCCTGGACCGGAGTAGCTTTGCGCTTTGTCATCAGGTGACCACGCTCGACCGGAGCAAGCTCGTCCATCGAATTGGGACCCTCGATCCGGAATTGCTGGAGCGGCTTGAGGATGGCCTGCGCGCGGCGCTGGACCTGGAGTAGGACGCGCGAACCGGGCGCGGCGCCGTTTTCGAACAGCCGAGGCGGGCTTCGAATCCTTCCATGCACTCACAACTAAACCGCCCGACTGCGACACTTCCCGGTTCTCAACTCAGGCCCAGGAAATGATGGAATGCTACATCGACGAGAGTGGCGCCGACAGCAATCTACCCACTGCGGTGGCCGCCGGCCTGCTCCTGGATTTTGGGCGTTCCTTTTGGCTTGGCCAGGAGTGGCGAAAGACCCTCGACCGCCACAAAGTCACCGGCCCAATTCACATGCGGGAATTCACGCCGCATGGCAGGTTCAAAGATCTCAGCCACAACTCCCGGCGCGCGCTGTTCGCCGATTTGGTTTGGACAATCAATGACAACAAGCTGATGAGTGTTGCCGGCACGCTTACCGCCGACGAGTACCGGAAGCAGTTTGCGGGTCTTGAGTACTTGAGCATGTACGCCGCGTGTTTCTGCAATGTCGCGATGTATTTCGGAGCGGCTTTGGAAAAGGCCGGCAACCGTCGATGGCCCCTGTCATTCACACTGGACGAGGGCAACAAATATAGACAGCAGATTATCGACGGCAAACCGATCATCCTGAAGGCGCTTCCGCGAGTCTCCAAAATCTGCTTTGAGTCTGACGACAACGTAGCCGCGCTGCAAGCCGCTGACGTTTTATCGTGGTGTGTCCGGCGTGACTCCAGCGGCGGTTCGTTCGCGCATGGATTTGAACCATTGAAGGATCTCTTAGACCAGTTGCATTCAACCATCGACTACAAGCCGGAGTGGATGAAAGACGTGGCCGAAAAAATCAGGAGTGCGGCCCCGCTGGTTGAGACGCCCGGACAACCCCGATAGGCTCGCTGCTCTTTGGAAAGATCCTTAGAGCCGAGCGCCTCATCTCCTTTAGTGCTATACTCAAACACAGTCCCCCGGACGGGCCTGTGGCGCAGTTGGGAGCGCGCTTCCATGGCATGGAAGAGGTCGTGAGTTCGAATCTCACCAGGTCCACCAACCCAAAAGCCCAATAATACATAGACATACGAAAATGATTCGTGTGCTTCCACATCGTGGAAGAGGTCACGCAGGGTCCATTTGGAGTCGAAATCCGCCAGAATTTGGACTCCAGCCAGCGGATTTAACGTCATGTTCGTGGGCCTTCATGCTCAGGGCGAACCGCCGCATGGGCTCAAGTGACCGCAGGCTATTGGGTGCGGGGCGCCGCGGGGAGGCCAGCCGTTTGCTCCGCTTCCTAGGCAAGATTGCCGGTCGCCCGCCCTGTCGCCTCAATGCTATTTAGCTGGCTCTCCCACCACGTAATCGCTTGTTCGAGGATGTCACGGCAGTCCTCGCCTGCGAACACTCCATCGGCGATTGGGCAGAACAGATGCTCGCCGAGCGTGTGAAGCTCTGCCCCAGCAACGACATCAATTGGCCCAGCGAGAAAACCGACCTCATACTCTTTGAGGATTTGATTACGTTCTTGTTCTATGAAGTCCCAGAAGATCGAGTTTGCCTGCTTGTCCGCTTTCCACGCAGCATATGCCGATGCGACCGCGCGTTCGATTGTGGCGTCGTGCTCACTGTCAACCTTCTGAAGCACGTGGCCAACGGCACGCGCCAAGGCAACACCCGCGACCCAATATAGGCGGAAGACTTCGGGCCGCGTTTCCTCTTGCAGAAGGTCAAGTGCGGTCCTGCGATCCGCCAAAACGTTTCGCGCCTTGAGCGCCATCTCTCAGCCCCCTAATCCGACAACCGGGTACGGTTTCCTTTCGGCTTTCACCAGCGAGCGCCATCGACGGAAACAGGCTCGTCGCCCATCCTACAAATCATTGCTGTTACACTATGCCGAACGCCGGATCGGTACAAAACGGATCTCGACCCGCCGATTCAGCGCGGCCGCTATCCTGCGCAACATCGCCAGGGAGTGGCCCTCGTAATCGGCGTCCTCAAGGCGGCAGATGACCGATGCGGTAGTGCCGATGAGCTTGGCGAGCTGAGTTTGGGTGAGGGCCGCCGCTGCCCTCAGTTCCTGGATCTTGAGAGCGATCTGTTCGTTCGCGCGCGCCTCTTCCAGGTTCTTCATCCGGGCGGGTCTACCTTCGTAGGTCCGGCGGTGGAGGATCTCCACCGCATCGTTGGTCGGTTTAAGCGCCTTTGCCATTTCAAGCCTCCTCATAAGTGTGCTTCGCCGGGTTCGCCTCAAACCGCTTCTTGCGCTCGATGGCGTTATCGATCTCTTTCGGCGGGACCACCCGTTCTTTCACAAGACCGTGAGAGACCACAGCGGCAATCGCGCCATGGAAGAAGTACAGTATCCGGTAATGAACGCCTCCCAGGCTGACGCGCAGTTCGTAGATGCCGTCGCGCAGGAGGTCGGCTTCGGGTCGACGCAATTCGTGGCCCATCTCGCGCAGACGCTCCAACCGGAGGTAGCACTTGTCCTGTACTCTCGCCGGCAACTTGTCGAACCACTCGATGAACGGGCATGATCCGTCTTCCTCCCGGTAGAGGGCGACTCTGGTCTTGGGCACTCGATCCCAGTCTATTCGCAATATTGCGAAAGAGCAAGTTTGCATGCGAAGCCGCGAAGGCGGTCACCGCTCTACACTGGGCATCATCCTTACAGAGAAATCATTTGTCGTCTGCTCCAGCAGACAACAATCACCACAGCCTGCAACCGCGCGCGCACAAGCGCGCCACACGCCACTCCCGGTGTAAAGTCCAGGCGTGTGGCGTCCACCGGGCGTCCAAGCAGCCTTTCGTTAAGCCCTTTGTTTTTGCGTAAAATGTCTGTAACCGATTGATATTTCTTAAATGGCATGGAAGAGGTCGTGAGTTCGAATCTCACCAGGTCCACCAACCCTCTGCTGACAGGTGCGTCTCAGTGAGCCTTTTTGTGCCTGAGAGTGTTCGGCTCACGCATGATTTGCCGTTCGCGCAGCAGCAGGCCCAGAACACTGTAGGAAAGATAGTCCTTCTGCCGCCCGCGATAGCCGCTACGCAGACCCAGAAGGCTAGCGGCGTCCGAATTCGTGATTCCATCCAGGTTTGCCCCAGCCAGATCGACAATCGCCGTCTTGAGCAACTGGATCCCGAGTTGGGCGCTCGACACAACCGAGCGGCGCCACTAGCCCTTTTCGCTTCTTTCCACCGAGACCAGAGGGCAGAACGCTACTTGTAAGCATGCCACCCGAATCGATCGTTCCGAACGCCGCAATCAGCTCTGCTTCCAGTCGCAGCGCCTGCGGTTCCGTCAAATCTTGCACCAGGACGTCCACAATGGGCTTCGCGCCACCGGCCTCGATCTCCGTGATCCGGGCGTACTTCCGTGTGGCATCCGGAACGACAAGATGATCAAAGGCCCGGCTTTCGGTGCCGTTCCCGATTTAGAAGGGCAGCCCTGGAGACTTCCTTGGATCCTTCAGGGCGTACACGTAGAAGAAGTTGGTGGCCATGTATTCGAATCTGGCGCCGTAGGCTCAAAAAGTAAAGCGCCGGCGCCAGGACATGCATGCACTCTTGGGGCAACGGACGAACTCCCTCTTGAGTTCCCAGGCCATGGCTTTCCCTACGGCATAGCCGTATAATAGTCCTGTGCGACGCGTCATCCGAGGCAGCCGCTATGAGCGGGCCGCCGCGCGGCTCTTGCGGCCTTCGATGCAGCAGGAGATGGAGGAATCGATCGCTGTGGAACCCGAGCGTCATCCGCTGATCCCCGGCACGGGCGGCTTTCGGAAAGCGCGGTGGCGCCGACCCGGCGGCGGGAAGAGCGGTGGTGTGCGAGTGATCTACTACTTCATGGTCCGGCCCGACCTGATCTTCCTCGCCGACCTGTATGCCAAGAATGAGAAGGAGAATCTGACCCATGCGGAAAAAAACGAGCTCCAGAAAATCGCTTCGGAAATCCAGCGGGAGTTCGGCGGCTGAGCCCCGGCGCCGGAGCGGCGCCCCGCTCGGGGAGCGCCTGCTCGATTCGATGAAAGAACTGCGGGGCCACCTGCGGGGTGAGATTCAATTGAGCGAGACGGTTTACCACGTGCCGCCCGAGACGGACGTGCGGGCGCTGCGGGAGGAGCTCGGCCTGTCTCAATCGGACTTCGCCGCGCTGTTTGGGTTCAATGTGCGGTCGCTGCAGGACTGGGAACAGGGCCGCAGGCGGCCGGAGATCCCCATTCGTGCTTACCTGGCAGTAATCCAACGCGACCCGGAGGCGGTCATCCGCGCTTTGCGCGCGGCCTGAGCCGGAGGGCCGACCGGGATTCTCCGGTGGCAACGGGATTCTGCGACATAAGGAGACCCGTTACTTCGTCCTGGGCGAGGAATTCGCCACGCGGTTTCGATCGCGCGCCCATGCGCGAAGCGCGTGGCCTTTACCGCGCTGGGCCAAGACGTGGAGCTTTTGAGTGTCCGGTCCGATCATTCCCAACCTGCAAGTAATCGGGTCCTTTTCACTCCGCCGGATTGGTCCTCACCCCACCCGCAGACTGCAACTGGTCTCGACCTCGCCTTTCGGACCGGAGATCCGCTCCACGGCGTGCAGATCCTTCTCGTCTTCGGAAAACGTTAGGCGGCGTTCGAAAGTCAGGGCCGTGCCGCGGATCTTCCACTTCGAGTGCTCGACCGCGGTGTCGCCGTCCCACTCATGAAAGCTGGAATGTTCAAGCCCGCGCTTGCCGTCCGGCCCGTGTTGGATAAAACCGCCGCCCCCACCGCCGAATGTAATGCCGCGCCGGGGATGCTCATCGGAGGCCGCGCCCGCCGGCGGCGCGAAGGGGAAGGTCTCCTCGGGTAGCGGCCCGTCAACGCGCATTTCCCGGACCAGGACGTCGTGCCGATTCCAGATGACCTCGTCTTCGGCGGGTAGGCGGCGACCCACCTCGCCCTGCTGCCGGACGACCATGCGGTTTCCCGCGTGGACCCAGATCCGGACGCCGGACTCACTGAGAACGATGCCCGGATGAGCGGGCGGCTCGACCTGGACGATTCCATTCTTCCCGCACCGTTCATAACGCATGCGGTCCGCCGCCGAGTAGAAGAATCGAACGCGATGCTCGCTCCGCTGGTTGGTGTTTTCGTCGCCCGACTCGTTAACGATGGCCGCCTCGAGGGCCAGGAATTTGAGCTTCCGGTACGCGCCGGACACTTCCCGCAACAGCGCGAATCCATCCATAAGTGGCCCTATTCTAACGCCGGGTTCGAATAGCTTCGGCCTGTTCAAAAAACAGCGGTATCATCCTGGGAGCAGGCGTCTGACTGGACGGAGATTCGCGATGAAGCTCTTTCTCACCACGGTTGTCAGCATCCTCGTGCAATTCGGACTCGCCATGCTGGGCTGGGGTGGGATCGCCGCCTTCTTCTCGCACCCTCCATTTGTCGCGTTGACGGCCCTCACGCTGGTGGCGTCGGTTGTCGCTCTGTTCAGCCGCGGCAATCTTAGTTCGGGAGAGCGGGAAGACCGGCGCAACCGCTGGGTTCTCGGCGCGTTCGGCTTGCTTGGGCTCCTGCTCGCATATTTCCCGGCGTACACGGACCGTTACGGCATTTGGACGATCGACGGCGAGGCCACTCGCTGGACCGGAGTCGCGCTCCTAATCGCAGGTAGCATCGTGCGACTGCGGCCGGTATTCGTACTCGGACCGCGCTTCAGCGGGCTCGTCGCCATTCAACCGAATCATGAACTGGTCACGACCGGTATCTATCGTTACATTCGCAACCCCAGCTATCTTGGCCTGCTCGTGAGTTCCCTCGGATGGGCCCTCGTGTTTCGTGCGGCGGTTGGCGTTCTCATCGCCGCGCTTCTGCTCATCCCCCTGCAGGCTCGCATCCGATCGGAAGAGCGGCTGCTGGCTGAGCACTTCGGCGCCGCGTACGAGACCTACCGCGCGCGAACCTGGCGGCTGCTGCCGGGCATTTATTGAGATCCCATCCGGCGGCGATGGAGGCGCGATGGCAGGATCGATACATAGAACAGTTAGCGCGTGGGTAGAGGCCGCTATCTTCTTCCTGCCTTCGTTGTTTGC
>JAJYCN010000383.1 GCA_021778335.1 Acidobacteriota bacterium
GATAAGCTGGAGGGAAGCCGGATCTGCGGGTGGAATTTGCGCGGGCTGGCGAGTATGTAAGGGCCGCAAAGGCGCGTCCGTCGAGGAGGGGCGATGGCGAATCCATATTTCGAGGAACTGAAAGGGAAGCGGGAGCACCTGGATTCCGAGTTCAGGCGCAACAAGGATTGGGGTACGTTGTTGCCGCTGGTGAACGCGTGGTTCGAGGCGCTGAAGAAGTGGGAGGAAGAGGACACGTTCTTCGACTCGTTCCGCGAAAACCGGATGACGATGCGGGTCACGAAGGTGACGGCGCAAGCGGGAAACACGAAGCCGCCGATCGTGCACCAGTTGAAGAAACCGGCGGAGGGTGGGCCTTACGCACGGGATCGAGAAGCCGGGATGGTGACGGTCGATAGCGGGATACAGATGCTGAACCGGGCCGACATCAAGGCGCGCTTTACGCCAGGGAACTTTGCGAAGCCGGGAGACAAGTACAAGCTGGGGCTGCTGGAACTGCCGGGGACTCTGCTATCAAGAGACAGATTGCTTCTCAAGCAGGGGTTCCCGGTCAACGGCAAAGGGGCCTTTGGAGTGTTTGTGCCGCTGCCGCCGCAGGAGGACCATGCGCTGTTCTACACGCTGAACGACTGGGCCAAGGGCGAGGGCAAAGAGGAGGCGGCGCTGAGGATGCGCGGAATCCGGAACCGTTTGACGCGGCTGAAGCTGGGGCAGAGCGACGACATGCACAGCGGCATGGCGAAGATTGCGGACCGGACGGATGGCCGGCTGCACTACCGGTACGGCTACTACGGGGTGCAGGACGTTGAGGATGAGAAGACGAAGGTCAAAAAGAAAGTGTATAGCAGCGCGGAGGAGATCCGAGAGCGGATCAGCATGCGGATGCACTACAGCAGCGTCCTGACGGGAATGAGCACGAAGGAGGGGAGCTACAACGAGATCGTGCTGGCGTACCGGGAGCACAAGAATGCCCTGTTTCCTATGTTTGTGGACTGGCCCGGACATGACGATCCGGGGAAGGACCAACCCGAGACGAAGATGACGGTGACGGACGAGAGCGGCAAGCCGGTGGGGTTTGTGTTGAGGAACGACGGCAAGGTGGCGATGGCGTAGGGCGGAACGCTGAGGCGGCGAGTGCGTCTAATGCTTTGCCGGCGGTTTGCCGCGGTCTGGTATTCTGATCGCACAGGCCGGACCTCCTTACGATGCGATTCCGCCGTGTAGTGTTTGCCTCCGCCGTTGTGCCGCTGTTGCTTGCCACGTTGTACGCCTACCAGAAGCCGTTTCGCGTGTATCCGGGCGTGGAGTACACGAATTTTCCTTTGCCGCCGGATTATCAGGCGAAAGCCGAGTGGGTGTTTGCGCGGTTGATTTATCCGGCGGTGGTTTCCTATCCGCGGTGGACGATGGATTATCCGCGGTCGGACCGGCACCTGGCGCAGGCGCTGCGAAGGCTGACGCGGATCCAGGTGCGGAGCGTGGAACAGCCGGTGAGTCTGGACGATGGGGACGACGTTTACAACTGGCCGTGGCTGTACGGCGTGGAGGTGGGGTATTGGAACCTCACCGACGATGAATGCCGGAAGATGCGGGATTTTCTGCTGCGGGGCGGATTTTTCATGTGCGACGACTTTCATGGGACGCGGGAGTGGGCGATTTTCACGGCGAGCATGAAGCGTGTTTTTCCGGACCGGCCGATTACGGATATTCCCGACGGCGATCCGATATTTCACGTGATCTACGACCTGGACCATCGATACCAGGTTCCGGGGGCGCAGTTTCTCGAGACGGGGCGGACGTATGAGCACGACGGGTACCAGCCGCGGTGGCGGTGCATCCGCGATGACAAGGGACGGATCATCGTGGCGATGTGCCACAACATGGACCTGGGCGATTCCTGGGAGCACGCCGATAATCCGGAGTATCCGGAGAAGTATTCGGCGCTCGGGTTCCGCATTGCGGCGAACTACGTGGTGTACGCGATGACGCACTGAAGCGGGAGATAAGTCCGGAACCCTGGGAAACGATGTTCGAATTCCTTTTCAAATATCCGCTGCTGGCATATCGCAAGGGCACGGTGGTGCTCGTGTCGGGGTGGCCGGTGTGGCTGCTGGCGTTGCTGGTGGTGGTGGCGGCGGGCGGAATCGGGTTTGCGATCTGGCGCAAGGGGGCGCGGACGCCGGAACGGGCGCTGAAGGCGGCGGCGGTGTGGGGATTGCAGACAGCTCTGATTGCGCTGCTTCTGGTGATGGTGTGGCGGCCGGCTTTGAGCGTGTCGATGCTGGCGCCGCGGCAGAACGTGGTGGCGGTGGTGCTCGACGATAGCCGCAGCATGGACGTGAGCGAGGACGGCAAGACGCGGCGGGCGCGGATGCTGGAGATGCTCGACGGCGGGCTGCTGCGGGACCTGGAGCGGCGGTTTCAGGTGAGGCTGTTCCGGATCGACGGGACGACGGAGCGGATCGAGTCTCTGAGTAAGTTGCCGGATGGGGCGGCGGCGACGAGGCTGGGGCCGGCGCTGGAGCATCTGCTGGACGGGTTTTCGACGCTTCCGCTGGGCGCGGTGCTGCTGGTGAGCGACGGGGCGGACAACGCGGGCGGACCGACGCTCGGGGAGATGAACGCGATCCGGTCGCACCGGGTGCCGGTGCACACCATCGGGTTCGGGAATACGCAGATCACGCACGATGTGGAGTTGTCGAGCCTGGAGGCGCCGGCGCGGGCGTTGAAGGGATCGAGGATCGAGGCGCTGGTGTCGATCCGGCAGCAGGGGTTTGCGGGGCGGGCGGTGAAGCTGGTGCTTAAGCGGGGCAACGCGGTGGCGGCGAGCCGGGAGATCACGCTGGGGTCCGACGGGCAGACGCAGACCGAGCGGATTTTGTTTAACGCGGGCGATGCGGGGCTGGCGGCGATCGAGGCGGAGGTGACGCCGCTGGAGGGCGAGGCGAACGGGGCGAACAACACGGTGAGGCGGGTGATGCCGGTGGACGGGACGCCGCGGCGGATTCTGTATGTGGAGGGCGAGCCGCGGTGGGAGTTCAAGTTCATGCGGCGGGCGGTGGAAGACGATCCCATGATCCAGATCGCGTCGATGCTGCGGACGACGCAGAACAAGATTTACCGGCAGGGGATTGAGAATCCGCAGGAGCTGGCGGATGGATTTCCGAGCAAGGTGGACGATTTGTTCGGATACCAGGGTTTGATTCTGGGCAGCGTGGAGGCGGGGTATTTCACGAGCGAGCAGCGGGAGTTGATAAGGCAGTTTGTGGACCGGCGCGGGGGTGGGTTGTTGTTTGCTGGCGGGCGATTTGCGTTGGCTGATGGGGGGTACGAGGCTCCGCCGTTTCCGGAGCTGCTGCCGGTGAATCTGCCGCATCACACAGGGACGTTCCGGCGGGATCCGGCGAATGCGTATTTAACGCCGGCGGGGAGGGACAGTCTGATCTGCCGGATTGAGGACGATCCGCAGAAGAACGTGGAGAGGTGGAAGACGCTGCCGTATCTGGCGAATTTTCAGGACGCGGGGACGGCGAAGCCGGGGGCGGTGGTGCTGGCTTCGATGAAGGCGGACAACATGACGCTGCCGCTGCTGGTGACCGAGCGTTACGGTCGGGGCCGCACGGCGGTGTTCGCGACGGCGGGGAGCTGGCGATGGCAGATGCTGCAGCCGGTTTCGGACATGAGCCACGAGATTTTCTGGCGGCAGTTTTTGCGGTGGCTGGCGGCGGGGACGCCGGGGCGGGTGACGGCGACTGCTCCGGCGGTGGTGAACGACCGGCGCGAGGTGGAACTGCGGACGGAGGTGAAGGACGAGACATATTTGCCGGCGACGGACGCGAAGGTGGAAGCGCATGTGAGCGGCGAGGGCGTGCAGTCGCCGGTGGTGGAGATGCATCCGGACGCGAGCCAGCAGGGGGTGTATGAAGCGACGCTGAGCGTGCCGAAGGCGGGGGCGTATGCGGCGGAGTTGGTGGCGAGCCGGG
>JAJYCN010000090.1 GCA_021778335.1 Acidobacteriota bacterium
AAACGCCATCAGACACTTACTTCGACCTTGGCCCGAGTGCAGAGGTGCGTCCAACGTCACAGGTGGGTTGCGCCCAATGTTTTCAGCGCGGGAAATTGCTCAAACAGCTAATTTGGACGCGAGTGGTCACAAATGCACTCTGGTAAGGTGAAATATGTCTCACATCGGCCCACGGCCCTTTGCCACGCCCGATAGTATCGGGGCCAAGATAAGTGAGGTTTCTGAATATGACAACGGCACTTGTTAGAGCCCGCGAATTAGGCATGGAGAACTACGTCCATCTCCTCAATGGATCGCTAATCATCTCACATCCCCTCGTCCCGGCACGCGTACTGCTCCTCCGCGGCGGCAGCCACGTCGAAGCGGCGATACGGCAGCCCGAAGAAGTCTATAAACTCGCGCACAAGTAACAAAACGTTCCCTCGCCGCGCGCGGCGCGCCAACAAAACGTCCGCGCGCCGGCACGGCCCCTCCCGCAGGCGCTGACAATGTAGGCCCTACAAGGCAATTTCATCCTCGTCTGCGGGGATCTCCACTGGACGTCACCGCCCGTCCTAACCCCCACCCCACCCCGATCTGTTGTAACATCCCCTTCGTACCACCCATGCCCCAAATACCCACAACCACTCCTGGCTCCTCCGCTCCTGGCTCCCGGCTCCTGGCTCCTGGCTCCTTTCCCACTCGCCGCGAATTCCTCGCCCTTACCACCCTCCCCGCCCTCGCCGCGCCCTCCACCCCCTCCGTCACGATCCTCCTCGCCCCCAACGACCCCATCGCCTCCGCCGCCCCCGTCCGCTGGGCGTGCACGCACCTCGCCGAAACCCTCCACGCGAAACACCTCCCCACCCGCATCGTCCACGCCGCCTCCGAAGCCGCCGGCGCCACCCACCTCATCCAACCCAAACACAACCCCAAACTCCCCACCCCCGAATCCTTCGCCCTCACTCCGGCCCACCTCAACGGAACCCCCGCCATCACCGCCTCCGCCGCCGGCCCCCGCGGAGCCGTCTACGCCCTCCTCGAACTCGCCGACCGCGTCGAATTCTCCCCCAACGCCCTCCAAGCCCTCACCCTCGCCTCCCCCATCGAAGAACACCCCGCCAACGAAATCCGAAGCATCAATCGCGCTTTCTGCGGCGAAATCGAAGATAAACCCTGGTTCTACGACGAAAACTTCTGGCGCGCCTATCTCACCCTCCTCGCCACCCACCGCTTCAACCGCTTCAATTTCACCCTCGGCCTCGGCTACGACTTCCCCAAAGGCGTCACCGGCGACTACTTACACTTCCCCTACCCCTACTTACTCGACGTCCCCGGCTACAACGTCCGCGCCGTCCCCCTTGCCCCCGCCGAGCGTGACCGCAACCTGAAAACCCTCCAGTTCATCGCCCGCGAAAGCGCCGCCCGCGGCCTCCATTTCCAACTCGGCATCTGGACCCACGCCTACCAATGGACCGATAGCCCCAGCGCCCACCACCGCATCGAAGGACTTACACCGGAAACCCACGCCACTTACTGCCGCGACGCCCTTGCCCTCTTACTCAAATCCTGCCCGGAGATACAAGGACTTACTCTCCGCGTCCACGGCGAAAGCGGAGTCCCCGAAGGCAGTTACTCCTTCTGGCAAACCGTCTTCGAAGGCGTCCACAATGCCGGCCGCCCCGTCGAAATCGACATGCACGCCAAGGGCGTCGACCGGAAAATGATCGACATCGCCCTCGCCACCGGCATGCCCGTGAATCTCTCCCCCAAATACTGGGCCGAACACATGGGCCTTGGCTACCACCAGGCCGCCATCCGCGAGCTCGAAATGCCCCGCGAGAACTCGCCCAAAGACTCCATCTTCGCCCTCAGCAACGGCTCCCGCCGTTTCCTCCGCTACGGCTACGGCGACTTACTAACTCGCGATCGCAAGTACGGCGTCCTCTTCCGCCAATGGCCCGGCACCCAGCGCGTCCTCCTCTGGGGCGACCCCGCAACCGCCGCCGCCTTCGGCCGCTCCTCCCACTTCTGCGGCGCAAACGGCATGGACATCTGCGAGCCCCTCTACTTCAAAGGACGCGAAGGCTCCGGCCTGCCCGGTGGCCGCTGCGCTTACTCGGACACCTCTCTTAACCCCCGCTACGATTTCGAAAAGTTCACTTACTCCTACCGCCTCTGGGGACGCCTGCTCTATAACCCCGACGCCGATCCCGACTCCTGGCGCCGCTACCTCCGCGCTACCTTCGGCCCCTCCGCCGCCCCGCTCGAAACCGCCCTCAGCCACGCAAGCCGCACCCTCCCCATCGTCACCGCCACACACCTCCCTTCCGCCTCCAACCACTCCTTCTGGCCCGAAATCGACACCAACATGCCCATCGTCGCCGGCAGCGAACCCGCGCCTTACTCCGACACCCCCAAACCAGTTTGCTTCGCCACCGTGAGCCCGCTCGACCCCGAAATGTTCTCTTCCGTCCTCGAACACGTCAATAGCTTGATCGACGGCCGCTGGAGCCCCAAATACTCTCCCCTCGAAGTCGCAAATTGGCTCGACACCGGAGCCTCCCGCGCCGCCGCCGATCTCGCCTCCGCCCGCGCCGCCCTGCCCCACGCCCCCAACGCCGAATTCCGCCGCGCCGCCGCCGACATCGCCATCCAAATCGGCCTCGCCCGCTTCTTCGCCGCAAAAATGCGCGGCGCCGCCTGGTTCGAACTCTATCGCCAGTCCTCTGACCGCGGCGCCGCCGCCCGCGCCCTCGCCCAATACCGCGCCGCCCGCCAGTCCTGGGCCACTCTCGCCGCCGCCGCTCAAAACATCTACCGCTCCGACATCACCTACGGCCGCACCCCCGAACGCCGCCTCGATTGGTCCGCCCGCCTCGCCGCCATCGACACGGACCTCCGCGCCATGGAGTCCGCAATCGCCGCCGCCGGCCCCCTACCCGGCCACATGCCCCCGCTCGCCACGCCCATAGCGAAGTTCCTGGATCAACCCCATCGCTCCGATTTCCAGGCCACCCACACGCCCCCCGCCACCTTCCAACCCGGATCCCCCGTCCCCCTCTCACTCACCGTCGCCCCCGCCGGCGCGCCCTTCGTCCGCTACGCCCGCCTACACTACCGCCAGGTCAACCAGGCCGAACGGTGGCAAACCCAGGACATGAAATCCGCCAACGCCACTTACTCCGCCGCCATCCCCGCCACTTACTCGAAATCCCCCTACGCCCTCCAGTATTACTTCGAACTAGGCAACGGAAACGAATCCCCCGCCCTTCTTCCCGGCTTCAACGCCAACTTATCCAACCAGCCATACTACGTCGTCCATCAATCCTGACTCAATCCGGATACGCTTCGCCCGCGCGAACCACCCGGATCATATGATCCGTAAACTTCGCGTGCCCACCCGGCAACTCCACCTTCGGCATATGGCAGCTCGCGCAGTCCCGCGTCCCCACCGGACACTTGTTAAACCGCGTCCCACCCGTCCCATGGCACGCCACGCACTTACTGTCATAAGCCGCCGTCTCCTTTACCGGATCCTCGTGCGGATTATGGCACGCCGTACAGGCAATCCTCGTATCATCCCCCAGAAAGCACTTACTATTCGCCAACCGGTACGGCTGAAACCGCACGTTCAACGGCCCAAACACCTTCATCCGCGGCACGGTCTCCCACGTCCGGTGGCACTGCCCGCAGAAGCTCGACATGTCCTCCGCCTTCAACCGGCCCAGCTTCGGAGGCATCGGCGCCGCCGGACCGCCGTTCATCGCCGCCTCATGCGCCGCCGCCCCTTCATGGCAATGCCCGCACTCGGGCCCCGGCCGCATCGCGCTCAAATCCAGCTTCCCGCCCACCACCGCGTCCGTGCTGTGGCGCCCGAAGCACTCCCGCGCCTCATCCAACCCAACCGGCCGCCCCAGCGCCTCCACCGGAGTGCTCGGCTGAATCCGCTCGCTCCCCATCGTAATCGCCAATCCGCCGATCGGAGGATAGTAACTCACCATGCTCTCGTAAAACTTCCCATCTTTCTCGAGCACATACGTCTGCATCTTCACCCCGAACGCATACTGGACCGGCACGGACACCGCCCCTCCCGGCCCGCTTACCGTGTAAGTGCTCACTCCCCCACGCCGCTCAATTAGATACGAATATCCATTCGCCGTGTAACTCAGCTTCGGATGCGACTTCAGTATCTCCTGCTCCTCCGGCAACTCAATCCCGATCCCCATCGCCGTCTTCGGCTGTGTCCGCGCCTCCGCCGCATGGCACGACGCACAAGTAAACTTCCCCGCCGGCGCCCCCAACACAACTCCCACCGCCATCAAACTCACCACCGTGCACGCCATCCTCCACCCCCCGGCAAACCTTGTCGCGGGGACGCGGCCGCGAGGAAGCGTGTATGGGCCGCTGGCGCGCCGAAGGGAACGAAAGCCGTTTATTCTCGCGGTGGGCGGCCATCTGTTACCGGGACGCGACCACGAGGGAGCGTCCTTCCGCCCGCCCGGCGAAGACTCTCGACACAGCGTCCCTCCCGCCCTACTCACTCTTCCCACTCGCCCGCGCCAACTGAATCGATCGCACCCGCTCCCGCCGCGCCTCCTCCACGTCCCCAAACTTCGAGGCCGCCTCCGCCAGCGCCATGTGATACTCCAGGTTCATCGGATCCAACTTGACCGCCGCCTGCAACCGCGCCACCGCGTCCGCCTCATCTAACTTCGCCAGCACCTTCCCGTAAGCAAACTGCGCCAGCGCCGTCGCCGGACCCTCCGCCGCCGCCTGCCGCGCCATCTGCAGCGCTCGCCCGCTCTTCCCCGCCCGCAGCAGCGACAACGCCACCACCGCGCGCGCATCCGCGTTCTCCGGATCTATCTGTAACTCCCGCCGGAACTCCGCCATCGCCTCCTCCGGCCTTGTCTGCTGCAGGTACAACCCGTTCAAACAATGCACGCCCGGCGCATCCGGAAAACGCTTCACTAACTCCGCCAGGCTCGCCTCCGCGTCCTTCGTCCGCCCCAACATCCACAGCGACTCCGCTTCCCCCGCCGCCGCGAACAACTCCCCGGTCCTTCGCCGCAATCCTTCGCGGCGCCACCCGCCGGCGCAGCGCCGCCGCCCCCACCGCCAGCGTCAACTCCGCGTTCGTCACACCTCCGCGTACAAACTCCGCCAACTCATCAATCGCCTGATCGAACAGACCCATCCCCGTAAGCGCCATCGCCTCGTGAAACCGCACCACGCCCGCAGTATCCTTCGGCAACCCTCCAATCGCCTCCGCCCGCCGCAGATGTTCGAGCGACGCCTCGATGTGCCCATTCTCAAACTCGCAAAGCCCCAGCAGCGCCCACGCCGGAGCCGCCTGCGGGTCTAGCCCAACAAAATGCCGGAAGGCCTCCTCGCCCAGCGCGTATTCATTGGCGTCGTAGGCCAGCGTCCCCACAAACCACCAGCCTTCGTCCCACTTCGGATTTTCCTGGAGTGCTTCGCGGTAAAGCGAAATCGCCTGCGCCGCGTTTCCGGCCTCGCGCGCACGCGCAGCTTGGGCCGCTAACTCTTCAAATGTCGCGGCACACGCCGCCGGGAGGGGGAAAACAAGAACCGTCAACTGGAGGATACCCCACAAGCGCATGGCACAGTCTTGCGAGTTCCCCTGGTGACTCTCGCGCTTATACTATCACGCCATCGTTACGATAACCTGAAGGTTGCGTTCCACCTCGATTCTTCCCGCCTCCATCGCGGCGGGCGCCGGTCTCCTCCTCGCTGCCGCCGCCTCCGCGCCCGGTGTCACTTTCAATCTTCGTGCCCGCGGCGCCCCCGCACGGTTCCGGTCAGCCCAGTCGATAGCGGCCAGTGCCGCAAATGCTATCGCCACCATTCCTCCCCGCGATATAGAGATGGGCCAGGCAACTCTGCCTCCACGAACGCGTTATAGTGCAGTCCTTCCACCCCACTTCCAGACGACACCTGAGTACTCGCTTTGGAAACAAGGCGGACCCCGCCGCTCGGAGCGCCGTCCTCAGACTTCGAGCGTCGGGCAACGCCATTCGTAGCCGCGGCGGCTGCGGACAACCCTTCTGGCAATATCCTTCCTTCGGAGCCGCCATAAGAGCGCCGGCCCAGAGCCAGGGTCGGTCGTCGGGCGCGACTTACCCTCACACCCCCCACCTTCAGATCAGCCGCGGCCACTCAGTCCGGCCGGCCAAAACTGTAAACCATGTGAGTGGATTGAGCCGTAAGGGATGTGCCCCTCCGGACGTGAGTTAGAAGCAAGAGTTAGCGTCGGCTTTCTTTCGGCTAACAGGTTCCCTCGCGGAACACGCATGGGAGGGTAGCCTCGATCACGGCGCCGCCTGCGGCCGCGGTTTAGAACGCCATATCGGGTGTCGCGTGAGCAAACAAAACCGGAACGCGATGGTTCCGCGGCGGCATGCCTAAATCCGGGATTTAGTAAAGTGGGCCGGTAGGTCTATCACGTCCAGCATGTTAGGTCCTTTAAACACGCAATGAAATTTATTCGGACACTTATCGCTTGCGGCTAGTAGTCGGATACCGGCATTCGCTGGATTTGCAGAGCTATAAGTATTTTGCCATTGCCATTCGCGCAAGAATAGCGCTTGGGATGGCTCATCGTGATGTTCCGGTCTTTCCCGAACCAGGACAAGCCACGTATAGAATTGATCCGTTCCGTCAATCTCCTCCACGGTCACCGTCGTTTGCGTACTGAAGCCGATGCTCGGGCGATCCCTCAGTCCCACTTCGCAAAGCTGAAAAGGCTCGTTGCGGGCGGCCACGAAGGATTTCGGATCGTACCAAACCCTGTCGTAGTCTTTGGGGCCATCCCGGTGCGATCCGACCTCCCACTTGTACTTGCCGCGGTTCCCCTTCTCTTCAACCCGCGCCGTCCGCAATACCGAGACAGTCTGAATCAGGCCCAACTCCCAACCGGCTGCATTTCCCTGGATCGCCACTTTCGCGGTGATTTCCATCCAGTTCGGCTCCGCTTTGTGATCCTTTCTGATTGCCGTCGGCCCCGGCGCGGGGTATTCCTTGTTGAGCGCCACCTCCATGCCGATCTTGGCCTCAAACGTTACGCTTAGCACCTGGACATCTATATTGCCATCGCGGGACTTCAACTCGGGCCTGAATTGCCTTCGCGGGTTAACCATCTCAGTCAGCCGCTTAATGTGGACTTGTGCATCGCCCATTGCAGTTCCCAGGGAAACGTTAGGGGCGCCGGCCTGATAATAGGGCGCAAAAAAGCCCCGGAGTTGGTCGTCGGCGCGATTCGCTTCGTGCGCCAGAACATGAAGATATGCCTCCCAACTCGCTTTATACGTGCCGGTTTTGAACCTGTTGATTACTGCATCGATAGAGATTCGCTTACCGTAAGAATCGACAATCGGCATCATGTCCTCCCTGTCGGGTGGGATTATATCAATGTTGCGCTTCTCAAACAGGATGCCCCTGGAGGCGCCGCCGGGCTAATCGTCACAGTCGGATACAACCGAGACTCATGTGGCGCCGTAACATTGGTCGCGACTACTCGATCGGGTCCCTTCGTGCGAACGACGATATCGGACCAGATGGCTTTTACAGTGACACAAGATCGTCAACATCTCGCGGTTCACTAAGGAAAGGCTTCGATCTGGATCGGCCGTGTCGGTCCAGAGTGTCCTTAGCAAACGGTAGGCCCGGGAGCCGCCTCGCGTCGCCGGCTATGAATCGAGTAGCGGGCGAGCCTTTCCTCGAGGGTACCCGCTGTAGACCCGTGCGAACCGCCGTCGGCGGCGCCATGGCGGGCGGAACCGGCAGACACTCCGAATCGCCTCCCGCTGCCATCCTTGGGTCTTCTACTATCACGCCATCGTTACGATAACCTGAAGCTTGCGTGCCACCTCGATTCTTCCCGCCGCCATCGCGGCGGGCGCCGGTCTCCTCCTCGCTGCCGCCGCGGCCGCGCCCGGCCCCATCACCTTCGACGAAATCGCCCAACGCGCCGGCATCACCTTCGTCTCCGATAGCTCGCCCACGCCCCTCAAGCACCAGCCCGAACCCATGGTCGCCGGCGTCGCGGTCTTCGACTACGATAACGACGGCTTCCCCGACCTCTACTTCGTCAACGGCGCCGACATGCCCTCCCTCATCAAAACCGGCCCGAAATTCTCCAACCGCCTCTACCACAACAACCACAACCTCACCTTCACCGACGTCACCGATAAAGCCGGCGTCGCGGGCTCCGGCTACGGCATGGCTGTCGCCATCGGCGACTACGATAACGACGGCCGGCCCGATCTCTTCGTCGCCAACGTCAACGCGAATCAGCTCTTCCACAACAACGGCGACGGCACCTTCACCGATGTCACCCAAAAAGCCGGCGTCTCCGGTGGCGTCTACTACGGCCGCAAAATGTGGTCCACCGGCGCCGCCTGGATCGACTACAACAACGACGGCAAACTCGACTTATTCGTCGTCAACTACTGCCACTGGGACCCGGACAACGAGCCCCCCTGCTTGATCAACGGCCACCGCGCCTCCTGCAACCCGCGCCTCTATAAACCCCTCCCCAACACCCTCTACCGCAACAACGGCGACGGCACCTTCACCGACGTTTCGGCCGAAACCGGCATCGCCTCTCACCTCGGCCGCGGCATGGGCGTCGCCATCGCCGACTACGATAACGACGGTTTCATGGACATCGTCGTCGCCAACGACGACGCCCCCAACCAACTCTTCCACAACCTCGGCGGCAAACGATTCGAAGAAGTCGCCCAGGACACCGGCGTCGCCCTCGCCGAAGGCGGCAACGTCATCTCCGGCATGGGCGTCGACTTCCGCGACCTGTTCAACCGCGGCCTCCCCGACATCTGGATCACCGCCATGGAGAAGCAAACCTTCCCCCTGTTCAAGAACCTCGGCCACGGCCAGTTCATGGAAGTTACTTCCTCCGCCGGCCTCGGCCTCTCCACCGCCGAAATGTCCGGCTGGTCCAACGCGATCGCCGACTTCGACAACGACGGCTGGAAGGACCTCTACGTCGCCCGCTCGAACGTCATCGACAACGTCGCCCTCTTCTCTAACCGCACTTATGAAGAACCCGGCGCCGTCTTCCGCAACTTAGGCAACGGCAAGTTCCAGAACGTCAGCGAAACCGCCGGCGCCGCCTTCAACCAACCCGAGGTCTACCGCGGCGCAGCCTTGGGCGACCTCGACAACGACGGCCGCATGGACCTCGCCGTCTCCGTCCTCAACGGCCCCGCCCGCATCTTCCACAACACCTCCGATAACTCGAACCACTGGCTCCTCCTCCGCCTCAAAGGCACGCGCAGCAACCGCATGGGAATCGGCGCCAAAATCCACGTAACCACCTCCACCGGCGACCAACTCTACAACCACCTCTCCACCGCCACCGGCTACGCCTCCTCGAGCGACCCCCGCGTCCACTTCGGCCTCGGCCCCGCCCCCTCCGCCAAAGAGATCACGATCGACTGGCCCTCCGGCATCCACCAAACCCTCCACAACGTCCCCGCCAACCGCATCCTCGACATCACCGAACCCGCCCACTAACGCCACCCGTCGAACCGCCTCCGAGCCGAGCCCACAACAAGGAAGCGGCCTTCCCTTGTCGCTCGCCACGTCTCCGCCGACTTGCCGTTCCCGTTCCCAGCAAACCTCCACAAACCTCGTTTCGGGCCAATGTCCGTGTTGCCGACAGTGCGCCCGGAATCGCCGATAAGGCAATTCCGCGACGAGGGCGTTTGCCGGCAACTTGACGCCCAGACTGCCGGTTGGCTCGTGAGCGGTCCTAAGTAAGCCCCGTGGGCGGTGTATCCGGGGGGTAGCCGATAGTGGGGGTGCACCCGCGCCATGACACACCCGCGCCATGAGACTTGATCGTCTGTAGCCGATAAGCTACACTGGAAAGAGGATGCCGGCGGATGAGTACTCGCTACGGTATTACAGGACGGTAAATAACAGAGATCCGCTTGGAGAGTGGCTGAGGCTCTTGCCGAAACAAGCCGCGGGACGAGTGATGATTCGGTTGGAACGCCTGCGATTGGGCAACTTCGGCGACGCTCGATCATTAGGTAAGGGGCTCTCTGAATTGCGCATAGATACTGGTCCGGGATACAGGGTCTATTTCGTAGTAGAAGGCAAATCGACCGTGGTCCTTATTTGCGGCGGGGACAAGAGTACTCAAAAGAAAGATATTCGCCGCGCCCAGGAGTACCTCGCCGATTATCGAAGGAGGCCGGATGCATAGTACTGCTTCATATGACGATCTCTTGAGTGACATGCTGAGGGACGAGGAAAGAGCGCTAGCTTATCTCAACGCAGCGCTTGAGGAGCGAGACCAGAGAATTTTTCTGATAGCGTTGCGCAACATCACGCGGGCACAGGGCGGTATCGCCAAAGTCGCGGAACGCTCGGGGCTAAACCGGGAGAGCCTGTACAGGGCGCTTTCGGAGAAGGGTAACCCAAGCATGCAGACCTTGGCCGCGGTTCTGAAGGCTCTAGGAGCCCAGTTGGCAGTTAAGCGCAGGAAATGGTCCAGCGGGCGCCGTCCCCTCCTCTCCGGCACTTGGTCCGCCGCGCGTCGGCCGATTAACCCGTGGCAAAGTATGCCACCAAGTCCTGCTGTCCCACTGGCGGTGGCGTGATCCGATGGACTTCACAATCTCACTGAGTGAACGCGACGTACAAAAGGCCGCGGCCTTGCAAGCGAGTCTGGAATTAAGAGATGTTTCGCTTTTGAAATGCGAAGCGGCTGGGGCGAGGCCACCGGCCAACGCTGTCGAACCAGTTCGTCTCAGCGCAGAAGTTGACTCGGAGGGCCGCAGACACAGAGCCGGGGTGGATTTCGAGGTCACGCTTCGGATAGCATGCGAGGAAGCTTTGACCTTCCACGTTGTGGCGACATTCATAGTGCGCTATCGCTTTATCGGCCAGGTGATGGCCGCGCCCAAGGCCGAAGTGGAAGCCTTTCGCAAAAGCCATGCAGTTCTGGCAGCATGGCCCTATCTTCGGGAGTTTATGCAAAGTGTTACTGCCCGCATGGGCTTCCCGACGGAATCCCTTCCCCTACTGCGCGTCGTTCCCAAGAAGCTGTGAATAGGGGTGATGCCTGAATCGTCGCAATCACCTGGACCGTTGGAACCTCCGTTAGTTCCCGACTCGTGGAGCGGCACGCTTGCGCAGTTTTTCGAGACCTACATAGTTCCGTGGTGGTCCCCTCCTGACCACATCTCTGCATGGGCGGAGGCCGAAATAAAGTGGTGCCACTCCAAAACTCCCATTAGGGTTCCAGGTCCGCGAAGTCCGGCGGTGAGAGATTACGAACCCTAAACGCGCTTGCCACGTCCCATCGCTCCCGCCTCGCGCCCGGCTCGGTCTCCGTTGCCAGCGAGCGCCACCCAGCCGGGTCGCAATCCACGGGAACCTCACCGCCACCGCAACACGGATCAGTTGGCAAGACGCCCGGTAAAGCCAGCCGCGCCATCCAACGGCCGATTCAGCACGCAGCAAAGCCGCGCGGCGCCGTACCGAATGGCCCCTCGCTCATCTTCCACAACACCTCGGATAACTCCAACCACTGGCTCCTCCTCCGCCTCAAAGGCACACAGCAACCGCGTGGGCATCGGCGCGAAGATCCACCTCTCCACCGCCACCGGCTACGCCTCCTCGAGCGACCCCCGCGTCCACTTCGGCCTCGGCCCCGCCGCCTCCGCCCGCGAAATCTCGATCGACTGGCCCTCCGGCATCCACCAAACCCTCCACAACGTCCCCTCCAACCGCATCCTCGACATCACCGAACCAACCCGCTGATCACCGCTGCTGTAACCACTTCGAACGCTCATCGCGCCGCATCCACCGGCCGGACCTTCGCCCGCATCCGTGCAAGCGACGGCTCCCCGGCCCCGAAGTTGCAGACGCCGGAACGCACATTGCCCGGGTGCAATGCCGGCGGCGCTGCCCTCCTCGTGCATCGTCTTCGAGTGCAACGGCGGATCAACCCTTCGAGCCGATTGCCCGCTCGAGCGTGGGCTTGAGAACCCCTCCCGTCACCTCCGGCCCGGTGAGCGTCCCGGATCGGGCAGCCGAAGCCCACGAAAACAAAACACACGCGCGCCGGACGGCTTGACATCGTTCCCCTAGTTGTCTAGCCTAGAGACCTATGGCAAATATGCGTCCGGCCGATACGCTGCAAGGCGCCTTGGAGCTGCTGATCCTCAAGTCTCTCGCCCATCGTCCGAACCATGGCTTCGGGATTACCCTCCACGTGCAAACCGTCTCCGACGGGCTGCTGCGCGTCGAGGAAGGTTCGTTGTATCCGGCGCTGCATCGCATGGAGAAACAAAAACTCCTCCGCGGCGAGTGGCGAAAAACCGAAAACGGACGCCGGGCGCGCTGGTATTCTCTGACCGCGGCGGGCCGCAAACGTCTGGCCGAAGCCGAGGACAGATGGACCTCGCTCGCCGAAGGCGTCCGGAGATTGCTGAGGTTCGCATGAAACTGCCGTGGAATCGCCATCGCGAACGCGACTGGCAGGAAGAGATCGACGCTCATTTGGCAATGCGAGAGCGATGGAACCAGCAGGCCGGAATGCCGCCCGGCGCCGCTCGCAGTCTCGCCCGGCGCCAATTCGGGAACCTGCTGCACACCTACGAAGACATTCGAGCCGTGCACGTCCGGCGTTGGCTCGATGACTTCTTACTGGACGTGCGCATCGCCGCCCGGAGCTTCCGCAAATCGCCGGCCCTGTCGAGTATCGCCATCCTAACCATCGCGGTGGGTGTCGGCGCAGCCACCTCGATTTTCGGCGTGGTCGACCCCTTGCTGTTTCGCAGCCTCCCGTACCCCAACGATCGGCAACTTGTATCGATAGGCTATTTCGGACCTGTCGACAGCAACGAGTTCAACGTCGTGGCCAGCTACCTGGATTGGAGGGCCCGGCAGACGGCGTTTCAATCCATGACCTCGATGCGCGCGGGATCGCAGTGCGACATGCTGGCTGACGACACGCCGGATCGAATCTATTGCCAGGCTGTCGAAGCCAACTGGCTCAGAACCTTCGGCCTGAAACCCGCCCTCGGACGCGACTTCACGCCGGAAGACGATCAGCCGCGCGCGTCTCCCGTCGCGCTGATTTCTTACGGGTTCTGGCAGCGCCGCTTCGGTGGCGATGCCAGTGTCCTCGGGAAGGCCGTGATCATCGACGACAGGACGGTACGCATCGTAGGCGTATTGCCGAAAAGTTTCGAGATGCCCCAGCTCGGGCCGGCCGACGTGCTGATGCCCGAGCAGCTGAATCCCGCGCTCCCTCGCGCGGCCAATGCCAGTTCCTTCCTGCGCACATTCGCCCGCCTGCGCGACGGCGCCACCATCGGGCAAGCACGCGCCCAAATGCAGCCGTTATTCGATCGGACGGCCAAGCTGGACGTCCCACCGGAGTTGCGAAAGGAGGTACGTCTGGTCGTGCGCTCTCTGCGCGAACGCCAGATTCATGATGTGAAGACGGCTTCCTGGATGCTGCTTGGCGCAGTCGTGGCGCTGCTCCTGCTGGTCTGCGCCAACGTGGCCAACTTGCTGCTGGCGCGCGCCACCGCGCGGCGCCGCGAGCTCGCCGTGCGGGTCGCGATCGGGGCGGGCCGCGGAAGGCTCGTGCGCCAAACTTTCACCGAAAGTCTTGTGCTCGCCGCAGCCGGCGGCACGGCGGCGTGCGGCCTCGCGTGGGCGCTGCTTCACATTTTTACTGCGCTGGCCCCCGAAGGACTTGTACGGCTGAACCGTACAGGTTTCGATGCGCGCATGCTCATCTTCGCCCTCGTGGCATCGGCCGGAACGGCGTTGCTGTTTGGCATCGCGCCCGCCCTCGTTCATCCCCGCGCCGAATCGCTGGCGGGTCCCCGCGTAGTGAATGCCGCCGGTACGCTACTCCGGCGCATCCTGCTATCCGCCCAAGTCGCCATCTCACTCGTGCTGCTCACCAGCGCATCGTTGTTTGCGCGCAGTTTCTGGAAGCTCGAAAGCCAACCGCTCGGCTATCGGCCCGCACACCTGATCACGGCATCCTTTACCCTCCACCGCCGGCAGCCTCGGGCCACCGGTGCGCAAGCCGCGCTCTTTCGCCAGATCGAGGATCGCTTGAAAACAATTCCGGGCGGCGGATTGGCCGCTCTCAGCGACTCGATCCCACCCCGCGGCTCCATGGGCCGCCCATACTCGAATATCCGCATCGCCGGCCATCCGCCCGTGGCGGCAGGCGGCGGCATGGTGGAATTTCGCTGGGTAACGCCGGGATACTTTCGGGTAATGGAAATCCCGATCGTTGCGGGACGGCCGTTCGAAGCCAGCGACCGCGGATCGGGACCCTCGCCTCTCATCCTGAGCGAAACACTGGCCCGCCGCATGTTCGGCCTCGAAAATCCCATAGGCCGGCAGCTCGCCCTCGACGGCGACGGCCAGTGGTGCCCGGTCGTCGGCGTGGCGGCCGATACGCGCAATAACGGGCTGACGGAAACAGATCCGGAGTATTACCGGCTACGGATGGACAACTCGAACTTGCCACGCACGGCCGTGGCGCTGTTCCGCACATCGCTCGATCCCGCGGTACTGGCGAGCTCGATCCGCGCCGAAATAGCAACCTTGGATCCCAGACTTCCAGTCAAGATCGAGACCATGGAGACGCGCGTAGCGGCCTTCCGCCAACAGCCGCGCTTTCTGGCGTGGCTGGTGGCGTCGTTCGCCGCATTCGGGCTTCTGCTGGCCGCGGTCGGGTTGTACGGCGTCCTTTCGTTTCATGTGGCCCGGCAGACCCAGGAGATCGGCGTGCGCATGGCGCTGGGCGCGACTCCTCGAGATATCGCACTCCAGGTCCAGCGCCAGGCTGGTTTGTGGACGGCCCTCGGCGCAATGATCGGATTCGCCGGTTCGCTCGCCGTCGCCGGCATGCTCAGAGGGTTCCTGTTCGGCATCGCGCCCTACGATCCGGTCTCGCTGACGGCGAGCCTCCTTCTCCTCGGCGCCTCCGCCATGATCGCCGCCTGGCTGCCGTCGCACCGGGCCTCGAGCGTGGATCCCATGGTCGCCTTGCGGCACGAGTAACTCCGCGCGATCCTCACCGCTGCTGCGTCGCCCGGATCAACCCCGGCAGGCTCAGCGGATCCTCCGCCGCCTTCAGCCGGATAAACTCCGCCTTCTCCTTCTGCGCCTCCGCCCGCCGCCCCGAAAGCCGGTATGCCTGCTCGAGATAAAAATGTGTCTGCGCGTTGTCCGGCTCCAGCTTCACCGATTCTTCAAACGCCGGCGCCGCCTTCTCCGGGTTCCCCGCCGCCAGCAGGGACCGCCCGATCTCCGCGTAGCACAGCCAATGAAATGTCGCGGGCGCGAGCTTCAGCGCGTCTTCGGCGTACTTGAGCGAGACGTCCGTATTCCCTTCCCGCGTCTCTAAAAACGCCGCCACCAGCAGCGACGGCCAGTGCGCCGGGTCCATCGCGATTTCCTTGCGGAACTCCGCCAGCGCCGCCGCCTGGTCGAAGTCCATCAAGTACAACCCGTGCGCGTAGTGCACGCCCGGCTCGATCGGATACGTCGCCATCAGCTTCTCGTACCCCGCCTTGGCGTCCTCCGGGCGCTGGCTCGTCGCCGCCCAAAGCGCCTGCCCCGCCATGTCCACCACGCCCCTCTGCGCCGCTGTCAGCTTGTCCGGATCGTCCGGCCGCGCCAACGCGCACAGCCCTACGGCCTCCACCACCGCCGGGTCGTTCACCTGGTGCTTGGTCAGCGGCTGTAGTTGCGCGATCGCTTTGTCGAAAAACGAACCGCGAATCAGAATCAGCGCCGCCCTCTGCCGCACCGCGGTCTCAAAACCGGCGTTGCTTCCCAGGCCGATCTCCTCGCCCTTGGCGATCTCCGCTATGGCCTTGTCGAAGTGGCCCAGTTCGTAGTCGCAGAGCCCGAGAAAACCCCACGCCGTGCCGCTATTCTGCTGCAGCGGCAGGCCCTTCTCGAACGCGTCCCGGGCCTGCTGAAAATGCCCCTGGCCGTATTCGGCGCCGCCCAGGTAGAACCATCCTTCCGGCCAATCCGGCTTGAGCGCCAGCGCCTTGCGGTAAAGCTCGGCCGCCTGCGCGGGGTTCGTGTCGATCGCCGCCTGCGCGGCCCGCGCCAGGCTGCCGAAATCCTGCGACTGCGGCGCCGCGTACGCGCACAGCGCGCACAGCATGAGTACAAATGGTTTCATCCGGCGAGAGAACTCTTCTCTCTAGCCTAGCGCGGCTATGCTAAAAGAGAATGCGCTTCGCCCTCATCGCCGCGCTCGCGGCGTGCGCCGCCGCCTCGCCAGCCTCCACGCCGCCGGAGCAGTTGTTCCGCCAGGCGGTGGAGGCGCAGAAGCGCGGCGACCTCGACACCGCCATCCGCGCCTACCGCGAGCTGCTCGCCCAGCAGCCCAACGTCGTCGAAGTGCGCGCCAATCTGGGGGCCGCGCTCTCGCAGGCGGGCCGCTACGACGAAGCCATCGCCGAGTACAAAAAGGCGCTGGCGCTCAAGGACGTGCCGCAGCTTCACATGAACCTCGGCCTCGCCTACTACAAAAAAGGCGATTATGTTTCGGCCGGAAACGAGTTCGCTCCGCTGCTCAAACTCGCTCCGGACGACGCGAAACTGGCCACGCTCGCCGGCGACTCGGCCGCGCGGCAGGGGCATTTTGACGAGGCGATCCGCGATCTCGAACCCGCCGCCCAGGCTCACCCAGACGACCTGGGAGTCGCCTGGGTGCTCGGCTCCGCGCTCATCCGCGCGGGTCACGCCAAGCAAGGACTTCCCCTGGTGGAGCGCGCCGCGACGCGGGACAACAGCGCGGAGGCGGACGTGCTCGCGGGCGAGGCGTGCCTCGAATTGAATCAATTCGAGAAGGCGCGGGACTACGCCTCCGCCGCGCTCAAAATCGATCGAAAAGCGGCCGGGGCGTATACTTTACGCGGCAAAGCACTTCAATTCTTAAACGAATATCCGGAGGCCAAGGCGGATCTGACGCAAGCGCTCGCCGAGGACCCGAACGACTACGACGCGCACGTCACGCTGGCTGCTATCTACAACACAGATAGGGACTTAGCCGCCGCACAGACACACATCGACGCGGCCTTGCGGCTGAAGCCCGACGCGTCTTTGGCCGTGTTCGAGCGGGCCCGCATCGAGCGCAGCGAGGGCAAGCTGGAAGCGGCGGCTAAGGACTTCGAAGCTGTTGAAAAACAAGACCCTAACTGGCTTCAGCCGCACATCGACCTCGCGGCGCTGTACTATCGTTTGCACCGGCCCGAGGACGGCGCCCGGGAGCGCGCGATCGTGGACAAATTGAACGTGACGAATATGGGGACTAGCGTGCCGGCTCGGTCACATTGAGGAGCTGGTTGGCTTTTACGCGGCCGAGGTGCTGGACGATTCCGGAGGGCCAGCGGATTTCGACGTCTCCGACGGAGGTGGCCGGGCCGAGGCCGAAGTGGACGGGCAGGTCGACCGAGGAGGCATAGCAGGCGGAATTGGCGTGCGTAAGATGTTGACTGATAACGTTACCGGTAACGCTAACAACCGCACCAAACGCATCCGCGGCGCTTTTGGTCCCGCGAAGATGGATTTCGAGCCAGTTCCCTGTTTGTTTTGTACTATTTAGCCAGATCTCGGCGGGCTTGGCGAGGGCCGTCGCGACGATATCGAGCCTTCCATCGCCATCGAGGTCGGCGACGGCGCATCCGCGGTGGCGCGCCGGGGGCGACGCGGTAAAACCGGCCTCCTCGGTGAGCGCGGTCCACTTACCGCTCGCGCCGGGATTGTGAAAGACAGTGTTCGGTTGGTCGACGGTTATTCCGGATATGTCGAGACTAAGTACGTCGCCGCGAGTTACGAATAAGTCCTTCCAGCCGTCGTTGTCGAAGTCGGCGATGGCGGCGCCGAAGCCGGCCATGGGCAAGGTGAGAGCCCTCATGCCGCTCGAGATGCCGATGTCGCGAAATTCCTTTCCGGAGATGTTTTTGAGCAATGGGAAGGTCTGTTTGACAAGGGTAGCGTAGAAGACGTCGGGGTAGCCGTCGTTGTCGACATCCTGGAAATCGACGCCCATGCCGGCGACGAAGTTCCCGTCTTCGACGAGGGCGGTGTTGGTTTCAAACGCCTTGTCTTCGAACTTCGAGCCGGTGTTATGGAAGAGGAAGTTATAGTAAGTGTCGTTGGTGACGAAGATATCGGGCTTGCCGTCCAAGTCGTAGTCGGCCACGGCCGCGCCCATGCCCTTGCCGACGTGCTCGCGCACGCCCCACTCGGCCGAAACGTCTTCGAACTTACCATTGCCCTTATTCAAGAAGAGTTGATCCGGAACGCCCTTGAAGAACGCCGGGCTGCAATACTCACTTACTTCATCGTGAAAGCAGCGGGGTTCCGTCGCGTAGTCCCATAAGCCGTAGTTGACGATAAATAAGTCGAGCAGGCCGTCGTTGTTCACGTCGACCCAGGTGGCGGCGACCGACCAGAACCGGCCGTACCGCGGATCGGGCTGGTTCAATCCGGCCATGGCGGTGACATCGGTGAAAGTGCCGTCGCCGTTGTTGTGGTAGAGGGTGACGCGGTGGACGCCAGCGATGAATAAGTCGGGGTAGCCGTCGTTGTCGTAGTCGCCGGCGGCGGCGCCGCTCGCGTAGCCCACGCCGGCCAGGCCGGCCTGATCTGTCACATCCGTGAAGACGCCGTGGCCGTCGTTGCGGAAGAGGCGGTTGCGGTACTTGGGATCGTCCTTCACCAGCGTCTGGAGATTCGCGCCGTTAGTGAAGAAGATATCGGGGCGGCCGTCCTGGTTGTAGTCGAAGACAGCGACTCCGCCGGCCATCGTGGCCGGGACGTGGCGGGAAACCGTTTCGTCGTTTTCAAGCGTGAAGGGGATGCGGGCGAGGGTGAACTGAATCGCCGGGGCGGAGGGAGGGAGCGCAAGCAGGGCGCAGACGGCGAGCGAGAGGGCCGCCAGGGCGGCAGCGACACGGAGCATACCTTTTGTCAGCTTAGCTTGCCGGAGAAAGAAACATAGGTAGGCGGTCGCCCGCTTTCCCTGTTACACCACCCGGCGTACGGGTCCGTACCGGGCGGTTCGGCGGGTTGAGCTATCGGCCGCCAGTCAA
>JAJYCN010000384.1 GCA_021778335.1 Acidobacteriota bacterium
ACTCCAGAATCTCGACTTCGACCTCTTCGCCCACCAGAATGCTCTCGCCTACCCTCCGGCGGATGATCAGCATACCCCGTGTCTTTCCACGCACCCGGCTAAAACATGACGCGCCCCATACCGCCGGTCCCGCCGCACCGCCTGCACCGCGCGCCGTCCCGGTCCATGCACCACCACCGGCGCCACCAGATTCGCCGTCGCCGCCTCCCCCGCCCGATGCGATATCAGCGCCAGCACCTCCAGGTCTTCTCCCCCGGCGCCGCCCTCCAAACCCAGCACCGCCGCGTCCTCCTCCGCCATGTCGAGCCGATATCCCGTCTCCACCTCCCGCGCCGGCAGCGCCAGAAAACACAAACCTGGGCTTTGGACGCTCTGCAGAAACACCACCGGCGCGTGCGCCTCGTTCCGGATGAACAGAAATCGCCGCTCATGTTCAAACCCCGGCACTCCCGCCGGAAAATCGACGACGCCGGCCTCGTCGTACTCAATCCAACCCAGATACTTCGTCAGTAATCGCTGCATGGCCCTCTCACCCATCCATCGGCGTTTCCCCGCCGCGGCGATAGGGTCTCGCGCTTACCCCGCTTACTTGGCGCCGCGCATCATCCGCGCGTTGTACTCCTCCGATTTCCCCCGCGCAACGCTCAGGGTCTTCCACTCCGACGATCGAAAATGCTTGGCCAGCATCACCATCTGCCCCACATGCAGAGCCGTGTGCGCCACCGTCCGGTTGATCGCCTGCATCGCCGAATGCGCCTCCCCGCGAATCGTCACCGCCGCCGAAAGTTGCTTGTCGCTCAGCCCATCGAGCGTTTCAAACAGCCGCGACCACCCCTCTTCCCACTGAGCCATCAGCTCACTACGGTTAACCGGACCCGACTCGAACTCCGAGTCCCGCCTTCGGTCCGGTTTCTCTCCGTCGGTGGTCAGAAAGTCCGTCCACCGCGACTTCAGGTTCCCCGCCAGGTGCCGCATGAGCACCGCGATCGAGTTCGACTCCTCGTCCAGCGCCACGCCCAGTTCCTCGTCCCTCACCTGCAGGAGCGCCTTCTCGGCCATCCGCTTGTGGTTGCGCAGCACCGTCCGCGCATCCTCGACATACGACACGGTGAACTTGTGGGCCATGCCTTGCATTTTCGCCCAACTGGGCCCCCCATATGCGAAAAAGGGGGCGCGGAGCTCTCGAGCCCCGCGCCCCAGTCCGCACTGCGAAAGCTAGTTGCCGTCTTCCGCCTGGCCGAAGTCGAACATGTCCATCAGATCGCCGATCGCCGGCGAGTTGGAAGGAACATACGCGCTCGCCGCGCTTGGCGCCGGATTCGGGAAGTTGTCCCGGCTCCGGTTCGTGATCGGCGCGAGGTTCCAGTTCCGCTCGATGAACTTGGCGATCGAGGCGTGATCCGTGTAAGTGTGCACCACGCGCCCGCCGCGCGAGTACGGCGAAACCACGATCAGCGGAATCCGCGGCCCGTCGCCGAAAAAGTCCAGCGGCTGAATGTAGCCCGAGTCGTAATAACCGCCCGCCTCGTCCGTCGTGACGATCACCGCCGTGTCCGCGGCCAGTTTCGGGTTCGCCTTCAGCCGGGTAAGCACGTCGCCGACGAAGCCCTCGAACAGATCCCACTTCGACGACGCCGGGTGCCCGTCCAGAAACCCGTCGGGCTTGGCGAACGATACCGCCGGCAGCGTCCCGTCTTCCAGGTCTTCAAACAGCCCGTTCTCTCCGGTCACGTCCGCCAGGTGAGCCGTCCGCACCTGCGCGTTCGTCATGATCGACGTCGCATAGGCGAACGGATTGCAAATGTTGCAGTACCGGTTGAGGGTGTTAGTAAACTCCGGGTCGTTGACATACAGGTTCCATCCCTCGCCGTAATACTTCCACGAAATGTTGTTTTCGAGTAACTCGTCGCCGATGGTCCGCAGCGTCGACGGCGGAATCGTATAACTATCCACCGTGTCGGCCGTGCCGTTTCCGAAGTAACCCGGATTGTAGTTATTCAGCAGATAGTAAGCTCCCGGAGCGCAGCGCGAAGCCGGCTTGGAAGGCAGCGAGTTGAGATAGGAAAGAATCGGCTGCACGCCCGGCTGCGTAGGATCGGAGCAGTTGCTGTAGCTTCCGCCCGAGTAGCCGTCCTGCGTGTACCAGTTATTCGTTCCCGCCTGGGGGTTCGGATTCTCGATCTCATTCGACGGAGGCGTCGCCACATTGCCGTTGCCGTCGCTGTACCAGATCGCGTCCGCCGTCCCGATCGCCACATGATTGGCGCCCGTGCCGCCCATGATCGCCTGATGATAGTTATCGGAAATGGTGTAGGTGTCCGCCAATTCCCGGGTGAATGCCGCGTCGCCCTGGCTCATGTTGTAAAAACCCATCGACGTCGCGCCTTCATGCGTGGACTCGTCCGTGAATCCTGCCGGCTGTGTCTTGCCGTTCGTCCCCGCGCCCACCGTCACCTCGACCCAGGGATACAGATCGTTGAGACAACCGGACGGGTTCTGCGGCGTCGCCTGGGCCACGCTGCAGTCCGACTGCTGCCACATCTGATAAAACCGGTGCACCGGGCTGTTGGCGTATGCGTCGTAACCCACCGAAGGCGTCAACTGGAACGGCCCGTTGGCGAGCGTGGCGTAGTTGGCCACCCGCGTGTCGAGCGTTCCCTTCGGCAAGCCCGTCGCCCCCGTCAGCAGCATTCCCAGGTCGTTCGGAAGCAGCGCGGGTTCGGCCGCGGTTGCGGCGCCAAGCGTTGCAAACGGCGCCGGATTCGTATCGCTGGCGTACTCCGGCGCGCCGCCCGTGTTCGGCGCCGGCAGCGTCGTGTACGCCGTCTTGCCGCCCGGGCTCAGTTGAAAGGTGGCCGGATCCACGGCCTGCATCTGCGCCGCCGTCGAAAAATTCGGCCCCGGCGTCCCGTCCGCGTTCACGATTCCCTCGGAATACAGATTCAGGACCGTCTGCCCTTTCTTCGGCATATAGGTTGCGAATAAGTTGTCAAAACTACGGTTCTCGCCGATGATAACTATTACATGGTGGATCGGCGTGGCCGTTTTACGGTCGTGTGAATTCTCGTCATGGGCCGGCAGCGGCGCCGCCGCCGCATTCAGCGTCAGCAACATCGCCGGGTACGCCAGACAACGCTGGATTGTGCGCCAGTGTATGAACACAATAGTCTCCTCGCTAGGATTGGTCTTAAATCTCCGGATAACTCCGGCCCGCGGTTCATCCCTGCGCGGCCTGAGTTATTGAAGCTTCGCCTTACCTTATTCCCGAAGTTTTAATTCCGGATGAACACCGCGTAAATCTACGGCGCTTTTTTGCACCAGCCTCCGCGTTGCGTTTCCGCCGCCGGCTTCTGTCTAATGGTTCCTGTCCATGTTGGGCCGCGCCATCCTCCGCCTCCTCGCCGCGCTCGGCTTGCTGCTTACGGTCGTCACGTTCTGCCCGCCGCTGCTCCGCGCCTGGACCCGTCTCCTCAGCGTCCCCTACCGCGACCCCAAGGGAGACATCCTCATCGTCCTCGGCGGCGACAGCCTCGACACCGGCGTCATCGGCGTCACCTCCTATTGGCGCTGCACCTACGCCGTCATCGCCTGGCGCGCCGGCTCATTTCACCAGTTGCTGGTCTGCGGCGGTCCCCCCAAAACACCCGTCTCCGCCCCGATGCGCGGCTTCCTCGTCAGCCAGGGCATCCCCGCCACCGCGGTCCGCCTCGAAACCACTTCCACTTCCACCCGCACCAACGCGCTTGAAGCCGCGCGCCTCCTCGCGCGTACCCCCGGCGTCAAAGTCCTCCTCACCAGCGACTACCACAGCCTCCGCGCCGCGCGCGCCTTCCGCAAGGCCGGCCTCGACGTCCTACCCTGCTACTTCCCCGACGCCCTCAAGCGCGTCAATTTCTGGCCGGACCGCTGGCGCGTCTTCTGCGACCTGTCACTGGAAACCACGAAACTCGCCTGGTACAAACTCCACGGCTGGATCTGACCA
>JAJYCN010000091.1 GCA_021778335.1 Acidobacteriota bacterium
TGCGCGTTCGCGCTGGCCCTGCTGACCGGGGTGATTTTCGGCGCGGCGCCGGCGTGGTTTGCCACGCGGACCGATCCGGTGGACGCGCTGCGCGGGTCCGGGCGGAGCACGACGGATCACTCGGGGTTCGCTCGCAAGGCGCTGCTCGTGGTGCAAACGGCGCTGTCCGTCGTGTTAGTTGCCGGCGCAACAATGCTCGGGCGCAGTCTGAACAAACTGGAGCATCAGAACTTTGGGTACCGGACGGAGGGGCGGGTCGTGATTTCGCTGAATCAGCCGCCGGCAACTTACACGCTGCCTAAGTTACAGGCAATTTATCGAAGGATCGAGTCCGGGATGAATGCGCTGCCGGGCGTGAAGGGTTCGGGTCTCGCATTGTACAATCCACTCACCAACAACTGGGGCGAATTAATTCTTGTTTCCGGGCATCCGCAGCCGAAGATGAACGAGCAGGCCGGGGCATCCTGGGATCGCGTGAGCGCGAATTACCTCCAGAACTTCGGCCTCGGCGTGCTGCGCGGGCGGAATTTCACGGAGGCCGACAACGAAACCTCGGCGCCGGTGGCGGTCGTGAACCAGGCGTTCGTCCGGCGGTTCTTCAAGAGCGGGGAAGATCCGATCGGGCAGCACTTTGGTCTCGATCTGCCGGAGAATGAAGGCACGTTTCAGATCATCGGCATCGTGCCGGACGCCAAGTTCGCGGGTTTCAATCTGACCCGCCCAGCGCGGCCGATGTTTTATGTGCCTCTGGCCCAGAACGTGGATTACCCGAATCCGATGATGAAGCGGATCGAGACGCAGTCCCACTTCATCGGCGGCATCATGCTGGCGACTCGTGTCCCGCCGGGCATTTTGGAGCCCGAGATGAAACGCGTGCTCGCACAATCGGACCCGAACCTGACGATCAACAGCGTGCGGAGGATGGACGAGCAAGTGGCGCTGACATTCGATCAGGAGCGGGCGGTGGCGAGCCTGGCGACATTGTTCGGAGTAGTGGCGTTGCTTCTGGCCGCGGTTGGGCTGTATGGCGTGACGGCATATACGGTGGCGCGGAGGACGAACGAGATCGGGGTGCGCATGGCGCTCGGGGCGGACCGGGCGAAGGTGATTCGTCTGGTTCTTGCTGGCGCGTCAGTCCGGGTGGCGCTGGGACTCGGTCTCGGCCTCCCGCTGGCTGTGGCGGCGGGACGGCTAATCTCATCGCAGCTATACGGTGTCTCGTTCTGGGACCCGCTGGCGATGCTGGTGGCCGCGGGTGCGCTGGCAGTTTGTTCGCTGGCGGCCGCTTTGATTCCGGCGACTGTGGCTGCCTCGATTGCTCCAATGGACGCGCTCCGGGCGGAGTGAAGCGATTCTCCCGGCGCGTCAGGAGTGCCGGCTTCGGCCGGCACGGATGTCTTCCGTGCCGTGCGGGAACGCGGATAAGCCGAGCATGGCCGCCGCGGTCACGGCAAAGTAAAACCCGAGCAGCCGCAGGTCAAGATGTGAGCCGGGCCCCAGCTCGAGCCAGCGTAGGCCGAGAGCGAGGAACGAGGCGGCAAACGCGAAGGACACGATGCCTGCCGAGCCGAAAAGCAGTGCAGGCGCGCGGCGGCGCATCGTTCGCGCGACATCCAGGTCGAGCAGCGCGGCGCTCAGGGACGCGAACACGGCGAGAAGCGCGACAGTGAGGATGCCGACTGGAAAATGATTGGCGAAGAAGCAATAGACGATGCCAAGCCCGCTCAGCGACACTCCATGCAGTTTTAGCGGCCAGGCTTTCGCCGCAACGATCGAGCAGGCGCCCGCAAGCAGAGTCAATCCACCCAGGAGCACGACGGCTCGGCCCCAATTGTGGAAGATCAGCGGGCCGTTGACGCCGGACATCAATAAATAGAGCAGGGCGATAGCTGCGTCAAGAATCGCGCAGAGAGCCAGCAATAAGCCGCTCTTGGTGGGTTGGGGCATGGGATGCCTCCTTGAACTGACACTAGCACTCCACGGCAGAGCGTGGCGAAATCCGCTAGGCTGGCTTGTGGGTTCGTGACGCCATGCTCGAAAACGTCAATTTGAAGCGTAAGCTTTCGCGCGAAGAGTACGGGGAAGCGCTGCCGAGACTGCAGAGCCGTCTGTACGATCTCGAAAAGGACTGCTGGGACCACAAGGTGCCCAGCGTGATTCTCTTCGAGGGATGGGATGCAGCAGGCAAAGGCAGCGCGGTCTCGGCACTGACACAGAGGCTCGATCCGCGCGGGTTCAAGCTGCACTCGATCAACCTGCCGCGGACCTTTGAGCAGAGCCGCCCGTGGCTGTGGCGCTTCTGGCTCCGTGCGCCAAACCGGGGCGAGATGGTGATTTTCGATCAGAGTTGGTATCTGCGCGTGATGCGCGAGCGCGTAGAGGGAAGGGCTCCGGAGAGCGCCTGGCGCGCGGGCTACAGCGACATCCTCGATTTCGAGCGAATGCTTGCCGACGACGGAACGGTGATGGTGAAGTTGTTTCTACACATCTCGCGGAAGGAACAGAAGCGGCGGTTCGAGGCGATGGAAGCCGATCCGCTGGAGGCTTGGCGGATCACCAAGGAAGACTGGGCCCGGCACAAAAAGTACGATCTGTATCTTGCCGCGGCCGAGGAGATGCTGGAGCGGACCGAATCGGAGTATGCGCCCTGGACGATCGTCGAAGCAACGTCGCGGCGGTGGGCAACGAAGAGGATTTTCGAAACGATTATCGAGGCGCTGGAAAAGAAGCTCGGAGAGAAGGCCTCGCCCCGGCGCGTTTCGGACGACGAAGCCCGTAAGGATGCCGACCTGCGAAATGCGATGGCGTCGCTCGAGCCTGCTGAAGCGGAAGGAGAGGCCTGATGCTGGAAACTCTGGACCTCAAGCTGGCGCTGCCCCGTGACAAATACATCACCGAGATCACGCGGCGGCAGATTCAGCTACGAGAACTGGCGTGGCGCGTGTATCTGCAGAAGCGTCCGGTCGTAATCGCTTTTGAAGGATGGGACGCGGCGGGCAAGGGCGGCTCGATTAAGCGAATCACAGAGAAAATCGATCCGCGCGGTTACGTGGTGTATCCGATCAGCGCGCCGAACGGGGAGGATAAGACCCGGCACTATCTGTACCGGTTCTGGCGCCGGCTGCCCGAACAAGGGCAGATCGCCATCTTCGACCGGTCGTGGTACGGACGCGTATTAGTTGAGCGCGTGGAGGGTTTCGCGGAGGAAAGCGAGTGGCGGCGGGCTTATAAGGAGATCAATTCCTTCGAACGCCAGCTCGTGGATTTCGGAACGATCGTCGTGAAATTCTGGGTCCAGATTTCACGCGAGGAGCAGTTGCGGCGCTTCGAAGAGCGGAAGCGGATCGGCTATAAGGCGTGGAAGCTGACCGATGAGGACTGGAGGAATCGGGAGAAGTGGCCGGCGTACGAGGCGGCGGTGGAAGACATGCTGCTGAAAACCAGCACGCGGACGGCGCCTTGGTCGCTTGTGGAAGGCAACGATAAGTATTGGTCGCGAGTGAAGGTGTTGAGTAAATTGGTCGAGGCGCTTTCCCGCGGGTTGAACTACACGCCCGCGGATCCCCTGAAGCCGAAGAAAACGCCAAAGCACGCCGCCGCGGCGCGGAAGAAAAAGTAAGTAACGTCCGCCGGTCAGGCGGCGCCGACGGGCGGCAGGCCGGCGAGAGCCATGGCGATTTCTTCGTCCGGATACTCGTAGTTCTGGAGCTTGCCGGCGTTGTAGTCGATGTAAGCCTGCATGTCGAAATGCCCGTGGCCGCAAAGGTTGAACAGGATCGAGCGCGAGACGCCTTCCTCCTTGCACTTGAGGGCTTCGGCGAGCGCACCGGCGACGGCGTGGTTGGCCTCCGGCGCGGGAACGATTCCTTCGGCGCGGGCGAAGTTGACCCCGGCGGCGAAGGCCTCGAGTTGCTGGACGTTGGTGGCCTCAATGGCTCCGATGTCGAGCAAGTGGCTGACCAGCGGCGCCATCCCGTGATAGCGGAGGCCGCCGGCATGAATGCCCGGCGGAATGAAGGAACTGCCGAGGGTGTGCATCTTGACCAGCGGGGTGAGGCGCGCGGTATCGCCGAAGTCGTAGGCGAAGCGGCCGCGCGTGAGACTCGGGCAGGCGGCGGGCTCCACGGCGACGACGCGCGTGGACGCCTGTCCGCGGAAGTTGCGCCCGATAAAGGGAAACGCGATGCCGGCGAAATTGGAACCGCCGCCGGTACAGCCGACAAGGATCTCCGGATAGTCGCCGGCCATTTCCATCTGCTCGAGGGTTTCGAGGCCGATCACCGTTTGATGAAGCAGGACGTGGTTGAGAACGGAGCCGAGAGAGTACTTGGTGCCGGCGTCGCGGGCCGCGACCTCGACGGCTTCGGAGATGGCGATGCCGAGCGAGCCACGGGAATCGGGATGTTCGGCGAGAATGGACCGGCCGGCTTCGGTTTCGTTGCTGGGGCTGGCCGTGACCGAGGCGCCAAAGGTTTCCATCAGCGCGCGGCGGTAGGGCTTCTGGTCGTAACTGACGCGGACCATGAAGACCTTGCACTCGATGCCGAAAAAGGCGCAAGCCATCGCGAGGGAAGATCCCCACTGCCCGGCGCCGGTTTCAGTCGCCAGGCGCTTCGTGCCGGCTTCTTTGTTGTAAAAGGCCTGCGGGACAGCGGTGTTGGGCTTATGCGACCCCGCCGGACTGACGCCTTCGTACTTGTAATAGATGCGGGCCGGTGTGTCAAGCAGTTTTTCCCACCGCCGGGCGCGAAAAAGAGGCGTGGGGCGCCACTGCCGGTAGACATCGCGGATTGGGGTGGGAATCTCAATTTCGCGCTCCTGGCTCACTTCCTGCAGAATCAGGCTCATAGGGAAGATCGGCGCCAGATCGTCGGGACCGATGGGCTGGAGCGTGCCGGGATGGAGCGGCGGGGAGGCCGGCTTAGGCAGGTCGGACGCGATGTTGTACCAGGCCTTCGGGATGCGGTTTTCGTCGAGGAGGTATTTGACGGATTCCATGGTTAAAGGAGCATTCTATCTTCGTTGGGAGAACCGGCGCATGTCCGGCCGTCGGACGGTAACCTTTCTCCGGCAGACTGGTAATGAATTGTGTGAACGATCCATCCGATAACCGGGTGATGGACCGGGTCCGCGAAGGCGAACTGGGGGCGCTCGCCGAGTTGTTTGAGAGGCACCATCGCCCGCTTTTCCGCTATTTCGTGCATCTGGGCGGCGGCAGGGAGACCAGCGAGGACCTGGTGCAAGAGGTGTTTGTCCGCATTCTGAAGTACCGCGCGACGTTTCTTTCCGGGGCCGATTTTGCGCCGTGGATGTACCAGATCGCCCGGAACACGCATACCGACGCGATGCGCAAGAGGAGGTTCGAAGTGATTCCGGGAGGAGCAAATCCGGTGATTGAGGACGCACCGAGCGGAGAGTCCCCGGCCGAGGAGCGGATCGGAAAGCGGCAGGAGACGGCCCTGCTGCGGCGCGCCATGGACGCGCTGCCGGAAGACAAACGCGAAATTTTGGTGCTGAGCCGCTTTCAGAACCTGAAGTACGAGCAGATCGCGGCGCTGCTTGGTTGCGAGGTGAACACGGTGAAGGTACGGGTGTTTCGGGCGGTGCGGGCGCTGGGCCAGGAATACGAGCGGCTGGCGCAGCGGCGGGCATACGGGGCGTGAGGATTTTGCGATGAATTGCGAACAAGCACAAGCGTATTTCGTGGACCTGTGGCGCGAGGCATTGGATGCGCCGGCGCGAGCGGAACTGGAGCGTCACCTGGCGGAGTGCGAGGCCTGCCGGAGCGAGTGCGACGAGGGGCGGCGAACGTGGGAAGCCCTCGGCGAACTGCGGGCGGAGGAGCCTTCGGCAAGGCTGCGCACGCGGTTCTACGGCGAGTTGCATGAGGCGGAGCGGCAGCGGCGGCGGCGCGAGCGGATGCGGGGATGGATCGGAAATCCGTGGGTGTCGGCGGCTGCGGCGGTTGTACTGGTCGCGGTTGGAATCGGCGTGGGCCGGATGACCGCGACGCGCGACGACAGCAAGGTGGCAAACCTGCAGCACGAGGTGGCCGACATGCGGCAGTTGATGGCCCTGTCGCTTCTGGAACAACAGTCGGCGAGCGAGCGCCTGCGGGGCGTTTCCTATGCCAGCACAGTGCAAGAGCCGGACAGCGATGTGCGCGACGCGCTGCTACGGACCCTTGATTCGGACCCGAACGTGAACGTGCGGATGGCGGCTGTGGACGCACTGCACCGGTTCGCGGGCTCGCCGGAGGTGCGGCAAGGCTTGGCCAGGGCGCTGGCGCGGGAAGAGTCACCGCTGGTGCAGATCGCGATTCTGGACGAACTGGTCGAGTTGCGGGAGCGGTCAGCGATATCAAGCGTGGATCACTTACTCAGTGAGCCGAAACTGAATCCTGAAGTCAGGCAGCGAGCGGAATGGGCAGTAAGGAGATTGCAATGAGAACACGAAATTCGATTCTTTTCTTTTTTGCGGCGGCATTCGCCGCGGTGAGCGCACAGGCGCAAAGCGGGCCCGAGCGGACGACGCTTCCCCTCAGCGACCCTTCGCGGCCGGCTACGGTACAGGTGGAACTGTTCAACGGGAACATCGAAGTACAGGGCTATAGCGGGAAAGAGATCGCCGTGGAGGCGGACGGCGGGGGCTCAATCCGGAACACGCATCCGCCCGAGCATGCCGACGGACTCCGGCGGATCGACGCGAATAGTTCGACCCTGAGCGTGGATCAGGCGGCGAACGTCGTGGCGATCAAGCCAGGCCCGTTTGGCAACATTACCCGGCTGGCGCTGAAGGTGCCGTATTCGAGCATGCTGAAACTGAAAACGCTGAACGGAGACATTACGGTGGACCAGATTTCGGGCGACGCCGAAGTCGAAGCCTTCCACGGGACGGTAAAGTTGACGGGAATTTCGGGGGCGGCGCTCGTGCATTCGATGAGTGGGAAGATCAACACGGTCTTCGCGCGGGTCCCGGAGACGAAGGCCGTCTCGCTTAGCTCGCTCAACGGCGATGTGGACGTCACGCTGCCGGCAACTGCGCGAGTGAACTTGAGGGCGAAAACGGATAACGGCGGCGTGTATACGGACTTCGATGTGAAGCTGCAGCCGGATTCAGGGATGAAGATCATGACGCGGCACGGGCACGGGCCGGACGGACTCGAGCGGGCGACAGTCGGGACGATCAACGGCGGCGGGGCCGAGTTACAACTGACGACGTTCAACGGAAATATCTACATCCGGAAGGCGAAGTGAGACCAGACGGCCGGGCAGCGTAGGGCGACGTTCGGGCATCCTAAAACACGGAGGGCTGAATGCACTTCGTGGGGATCGATTTCGGTTGGGAACGGGGAGCGAGTGGGCTCGCGTTGCTCGACTGGGATGGAACGTCGCTCAAGCTTCGCGAACTGGACCTGCGGGAGGAACCGGCGGAGATCCTTCGCTGGGTCGATCAGCACGCGGGCGAGAACGCTGTGGTGGCGATTGACGCGCCGGCGGTAATTCCGAACAAGACCGGGATGCGCGAGGCGGACCGGCTCACGCACGAGCGCTACGGCAAGTATGACGCGGGAAGTTATCCGGCAAGCCGGGCGCGAACATACTGGAGACGAACCACGGGGGTTTCCAAGGCGCTCGAACGCGCCGGCTTCGCGCATGGCGACCGGATGGCGGCGCGGGCCAAGGGCCGCTGGCAAATCGAAGTGTATCCGCATGCCGCCGCAGTGCAGCTTTTCGCCCTGCGCCGCATCGTGAAATACAAACGCGGAACCGTCGCCGGACGCGCCGAAGCGCTCGGCGAGTTGCGGGGCCTGCTGCTGAACCGTCTCCCGCTGGCGACGCCGAGGCTGGCCCCGCCGGAGTTGCTGGCAATTCCAGAGGGCGGCCGCGCGCTCAAGCAGGTGGAAGACAAGCTGGATGCGCTGTTGTGCGCGTATGTGGCGGCGTATTGGTGGTACTGGGGGCCATCGCGGAACGACGTGCTCGGAGACTCCGCGCGTGGTTATATTGTCGTGCCGCACCGGAGGACCGCGGCGGTTCCGCTGGCAGACTTGCGCGAGAGTTACCTGCTCACGGGTCTGGATGAAACGGCGATGGCGGCCGACGCAATTGCGCAGTTCGAAGAGTGGTTCGAGCAGGCGCGGGTAGCGGGAATACCGGAGCCGAACGCGATGACTCTCGCCACCGCGACAACCGCCGGCGAACCGAGCGCGAGGGTCGTGCTGTTGAAGGGCCTCGATGACCGCGGCTTCGTCTTCTACACCAACTACGAGAGCCAGAAAGGGAGGGAACTGGCTGAGAACCCGCGCGCGGCGCTGGTCTTCTACTGGCCGGAACTGGAGCGGCAGGTGCGCGTTTCGGGCGCGGTCAGCCGCGTGAGCCGGGAGGCATCCGAAGCCTATTTTCGCAGCCGCCCGGAAGGGCACCAGCTTGGAGCCTGGGCCTCAAAACAGAGCGAGGTTGTGCAAGGCCGGGAGACGCTCGAAGCCGCGTTGGAACAAGCACGGACGCGGTTTGCCGAAGGCGATGTTACGCTGCCGGAGAACTGGGGCGGATACCGGCTCGAGGCGGAGACGATCGAGTTCTGGCAGGGACGCACGGACCGGCTGCACGACCGCATCCGGTACCGCGCCTCGGGCGGCGTGTGGCTGCGCGAAAGGCTGTCGCCATAGGGCGACTCACCAGGTCTGTTTGACGATTCCCTTCCCTTCGACGATGGTGAGAAGCCGGTCGATCGGGACGGCGCGGAAGATTTCTTTCTTGCCGGTGGGCCAGCGAACTTCAAGATCCACGGCGGTGAAAGAGCCAAGGCCGAAGTGAAGCCGCGAGTCGCTCGACGAGTAGAAGCTGGATTGGCTCAACACTTCCCGGGCCTGCATTTTGCCGCCATAATGCGCGGTGACGCGCGCTCCGATAGCGCCGCGGTTACTGACAGTTCCGTGAAGTTTCACCTTCACCCAATGGCCCTTGCCGGTGACATCGTTCCGAAGCAGCGAAGGCGGCTCGTTGAGGTTGATGATGAGCACGTCGACATCGCCGTCGTTATCGAAATCGCCGAAGGCAGCGCCGCGGCTGGCATGGTGCGCCGCAACGCCCGGGCCGGCCTCCTCGATTAACTCCTCGAACTTGTCCTTTCCGAGGTTGTGAAAGACGATCCGCGGCGTCTTGAAAGGATAGGAGGCGAGCTGTTTTTCGACCTCCGGGTACACATTGCCGGTGACGAAGAAGAGATCGGGCTTGCCGTCGTTGTCGAGGTCTTCAATACCGGAGCCCCAACCGATATAGCGGGTTTCAACGCCGAGGCCGGAACTGTTGGTGAGATCTTCGAAATTGCCCTTCCCGTCGTTGGCGTAAACGATGTTGGTGTCGTCGGCAAAGTGGGTCTTGAAGACGTCGAGGTTGCCGTCGAGATTGAAGTCGCCGATACCTAAGCCCATCCCGGCCTGCTCCATCCCGTCTTCGTTCAGCGCGACGCCGCGCAGCAGTCCTTCCTCGCGGAAGGTGCCGTTGTGGTTGTTCATGAAGAGCAGGCTGGGCGTGGAGTCGCAGGCGACGTATATGTCGGGCCAGCCGTCGTTGTCGAAGTCGGCGGCGACGACGGTCATGCCGTAGGACTTCAACTTGCGCGAAATGCCGGCTTTCTCGCTGACGTCGGTGTAAGTGCCGTCGCCGTTGTTGTGGTACAGCGAGTGGTAGCCCATGGGAAGCCCCCGCGGACCGCAGTTGACCGGGACGCCTTTCCAGGTGCAGTTCAGGTTCTCGCCGGGCTTGGGGGCTTCGGCGAAATTGAACTGAACGTAGTTGGAGACGAAGAGATCGAGGTGGCCGTCGCGGTCGTAGTCGACGAACGAACAGCCGGCGCCCCAGCGCGGATGGGTGTCGTGTTCGATCAGCCCGGCTTCGCGGGTGACGTCGGTGAACGTACCGTCGCCGTTATTGCGGTAGAGGACGTTCTGGCCGAAGTAAGTGACGAATAAGTCGTCGTAGCCGTCGTTGTTATAGTCGCCGACGCAGACCGACGATGCCCAGCCGGCGTGGTGCAGGCCGGCCCTTTCCGTCACATCGGTAAACGTTCCGTCCCGGTTGTTCTTATAAAGGCGGTTCGTGGCGTAGGCAGGCACGTTCGCGGTGCGTGTGCCGCAAAGGAGGAAAATGTCGAGCCAGCCGTCATTGTCGTAGTCGATGAAAGCGCAGCCGCAGCCGATGGTTTCGACGATGTAGTCCTTATGGTCGACCGCGCCGTAAACATTGGGGATGGTGAGTCCCGCGTGATCTGCGACATCGGTGAGGCGGGCCAGGAATGGAATGCCTGACGGCTTGCCGCGAGGCATGGGCTTGACACCGCGCGAGGCGACTCCCTGGGCGCGCAGATCGAGCGCCGCCGCGGAGGCGAGCGTCAACCACTTTCGGCGGGACAGATGCATCAGACTTCCGGGAAAAACTCGAAGAACGCGTCGAGGGACTGCTCGAGTTGGGCGCGGATCTCCTGTTCGTTGTCGCCTTCGAGCAGATGCATGGCGACGTGCGCCCGGTTGCCGTTGGCCAGTTCGATGGGAGCACTCCCCACGCTCTCGATCTCGCCCGCCGGGAGCAAGCGTAAGCCGTAAACAAGCGCTAATTTCGCCATAGCTTGATTGTAGCGGCAGGCGGACTCAGTGCTGCCATTGCATCAACTGGCCCAGGAGCCACCCGGTGTCCTTATCGGCGTGGCAGATGAGACAGGCGTTGGGGCTGTCCTTCTCGCCAAAACGGGCGGTCATCTGCGCGTCGGGAACGTCGTCGATCTGGTGCGAGGCGGCGGCAACCATCAGGCCATTCATGGTGGGCGGCATGTGGCAGGCCACGCAGCGGCTGCCGCGCGACGAGGCGGCATGGTGCGTGTGAGCCGTGAGCCGCGCCGCGATCTCGCCGTGGCACTGTAAGCACATCCGGTCCGGATCCTTGCGGAACTTGAGCGAAACGGGATTCTCCGCCGCGTCCTGCCCATGCGGATCGTGGCAGCTTGCGCACTGCGCGCCGCCGCGGCGGAAACAGGCCGAGCGCAGGAACGCTTCACCGATGTACGTGGTTTCGCGGAAGCGTCCGTCCCGGTAGAACGGGCGGTTGCCGAGTTCGATGTAGGGCTGGCTGAGAAGCAGATCGAAGTACGGGGCCTTGTGCGTGTAATTCATTTCGCCGCCGCGGGCCAGCAACCGCAAGGCCGACTGGCGATGGCACTGCCCGCAAATGAGCGTGCCTTCGACGTTGTCCATCTTCGAGAACCGGAACGGCGGGACTTGCGCGCCCGCTTCCGCCGCGTGGCCGGCGCGCATGGCGGCGACATGTTCAGCGGACGGCCCGTGGCACATTTCGCAGTTGACGCCAGGTTCGCGGTACGCATCTTGCTCGAAGCTTTTGTCGTCAAGGCGGGCGAGACGCAGTTGGCTGGTGTGGCATACCGCGCAGTTTCGCTGATAGCTGAACGCCGGGGAAAGTTGCGGGAAGTGTGCGACGTTGTCGCGCTCCGTGCCGGGCAGGTCAATCAGCGACCAATAGTTGACCCAGCGTTTGTGCACGGCGCTGTACTGAATCGGAAAGACGAACAGCCGGCCGTCGGACAACTCGGTGGCGTAGGCCTGCTGCCACTTCGATCCGATCGTGAAGCGAACGGGATAGCGCTTCCACTCGCCGTTGCCGCGGTCAAACTCGAAATAAGGTTGCATGCCGCCGCCGAAGCGCGCGACAACCCGGCCCGATGAGTCCCGGAATTCGCCTTGCGTGAAGTCGGTGAGCAGGCGCGAGTCGTGAATCGGGCTCAACATGCGGGACATCCCGGTATTGCGCCATGCTTCGTAAATCACCGCATGGCACGGCTTGCAGGATTCCGAGCCGGCAAACGTCAGCGGCGGACCGGAAGGCGGTTGCTCGTCAGCGGGCACGCCGCCGGTCCGTGTCAGGATCAGGCGCGCGGCCGCCTCGATCGTGGCGCGCGTCGCTTCCCAATCGGCCGCTTTTTCTGTGCTCGGGCCCGCGAATACACGGAGCCAGAGCAGCGTGTCGGAAGCATCCTGTCGGGCTTGCTTCGTTTGATGAAGGCCGGCCTCGACGTTGGCCATGGCAACCAAGAGCGCGGGATTCTCCGGAAGAATCCGCAGCGAGCGGCGGCCTTCGGTGAGCGCGTCGCCATAGTCGCCTAAGTCAAGGCTGGCGGCGGCGGCAAACTGATAGACGGTCGCCAGAAGCCAGGAGCGGGAGTAACGATTGATAAATTCGCCCGCAAGCTGCCGGCGGCGATGGGGATCGCGTTCGGTGGAAAGTTGGTCGAAGGCTTGCCGCTCGGCGTCGCTATCGGCACGGCTCGAGAGCGGCCCGGCGAGGTTGCGCTCGAAGCCGCCGCTGTCGATCTGTTGAGCAGTGGCCAGACCAAGGCAGAAGAGCGAGACAGCAATCGGGCGGAAACGCATTGGCGCCCTTAGCCTCCATTCGCCTTCTTAAGCAGGCCGCGCATGAAGTCGTCCTCGGGAAAATCGTCGACGTAGGCAACGAGGGCGGTGCGGGCTTTGGTGTAGTCTTTGGCCTGGATGTAAGACAGGATCAGGCGCTTCCGGACGAGCTTGGAATAACGGAAAGCGGAAGCCGCGCGTTCAAGCGTACTTACCTCATCGCTATTCCGGCCGGCACGCAGGTATGCGTCGGCTAAGTCGATATAAGTGGCCTCCCGCGGCACAGCAGGCGGGCGCAGCGCGCGTTCGAGCAGCGGAATGGGGTCGCCTTGGCCGGTGGCGAGCGCCTTGCGCCCAAGCGCGGCCAGGACGAGAGGATCGTTCGGAAGCTCGCGCGCAGCCTGGTCGAGTAAGTCCAGATAGACGTTTTGTAACTCGGGCGAGGAAGGCATCAGTTCGCCGCATAACTCCAGGCGGGTGATGAGCGGAATCTCCGGCTCGCCCGGGAAGGCATTGAGTAACTCAACATCGGGGAGCCCCTTTGGCGCCGGGCCAAGCGAAGGAGCGCTTACCGGTTCGTCCGCACGCGCGCGGATGGTGTGGTCCGTCAAGGCGGAGTGGGAGATGCGTCCAGTCGGGCGCTGCGGCATGTGGCAGGCGATGCAGTTGTCCCCGTTCTCGGAATGCCGGCGGGCCGCGAGAGTAAGTTTACAACTGGTTTCCTTGTGGCAACTCAGACACCGCGTACGATAATATGCGTCCGCGTCGGAAGCGATGGGCTGGACGTGCGGATCATGGCAGGTGATGCACCGGAGCCTGCCGGACGTAGCCTGGAAGCAACGGCTGGACTCCATGGCGGCGTAGTGTTCGAGCAACACGCCGCCGCGGTCCGAGACGAGACGAGCGAACGCAACCGTGCGAATCAGCGGAGTGCCCGGACGGATATCGGAGTAGCCGCGGCCCGGCAAGAGCACGCGCACGCCGCCGCCCTGATGGCACAGCATGCAGATATTGTCAGCCAGGCGAGGCGCGAGGCGGGAAGGGTTAATGATGGTGCGGTCTGGAAGAGCGGCGCGGCCGCGTTGGCGCGCAGCCACATGCAGCGAACCCGGACCGTGACAGTTTTCACAGCCGACAGCGGCCTCCGCAAAAGGAGGTTCGAGATACTGGCCGGCCGCACCACCCGGCGCCGGACGAGAACGGCCCGTGTGACAGACCATGCAGCTTGCATAAGCCGGGCGGCTGAAGCCCTCGTCCGCTTGTTCGTAGCCGGGCGAAAGATCCCACGACCCGGTCTTCGCGTACCAGGAGAGAGGGGCCTCGAAAAGAAAATCCATGCGGCGGATCAGAAAGGTCACGCCGTTCTCGCCGGAGCCGACGGTGTAGGCAAGCGGGCTTTCCGTTTCAAACAGCCGGCCGCCGGCTGAGTCGAATCCGGTTTCCGATTGGTACACTGCGCCATCGCGCACGAAGACGCGGTACTGGCGATGAAAGGCGTCACTCGAGACGGTGGCGGGCGTGGGAAACGCGGTGGGGTGCGTATCGGTGACCGAGCGCCCCATCCCGGTGCGGGAATAGGTCCGGTAAATGTCCATATGGCAGGCCGCGCAGATCCGCGAGCCGGCATAGGCGGCCTCGGGCGGCGCCGCTCTCAGGGGCGCTAGCGCCGCCGCGGCCAGCAGGGCAACCCACACCCGCCGCACTAATCCCGAACAACCTGCCAGGGCTCGGGCGACAGGCGCACGCCGAGAGCATAACTCCCGCTCAGCGGCTCGCGCGAACTTACTTCGAGGTTGCGTCCGTTCTGCTTCCATTCGCAATCCGTCGACGCTCCCAGCACCCGCACCGTCGTCTCCGGTCCGGCGATCACGTCGGGAATCGTGAACGTGTTCGACGACGGCCGGTTGAACAGGAACGCATAAACCGCGCCGGCCTTGCGCGTGAAGCGGACCTCCGGCGCTCCGGTGTCGGAAGCCGTGGAGCGAACCCATGGCCTGGTGTCGTGTATGCCTTCCCCGTTTACCGCCATCCAGTCCGAAAGTTTGTTCAACCGGTCGAGCTGAATCTCGGAGATGGTCCCGTCGTGCTTGGGGCCGATGTTGAGCAGTAAGTTGCCGTTCTTGCTTACGATGTCGACTAACAACTCGATTAGTTTGTCCGGAGCGATAACCTGCTCGGGACCTTCGATGCGGTTGTAGCCGAAGCTGAAACCCAGCCCGCGGCAGGCTTCCCACTTCTTTTCGGTGATCTTGTCGTACTTGGCGTACTCGGGCGTGGTGAAGTCCGCGAACTCGACACCAAATCGATTGTCGATCACGCCGTCGGGCACGGTGTTGTAATAGTGGGAGAAGATTTCGGGGACGCGGCCGAGCTTCGGATAGCTGATGTCGTTCCAGAGCACGGCCGGTTGATAGCGATCGATCAACTCGTTCCAGTGGGCATCGGCGTAGCGGGCGTACTCCTCCGATTGCGGGACACGAGCCATTAGGTCCGGCCCGGTGCGGATCGGCTCGGTGGTGAACGTCCAGTCGAGCCCGCCGGAATAATAGAGACCCATTTTCATGCCGGTCGAGCGGACAGCCGACGTGAGGTCGCCCGCGATGTCGCGATTGGCCGTAATGGCCGCTGTCGGGCGCTTCGGGTTGGCCACTTTGCTCGGAAAAAGCCGGAAACCGTCGTGATGCTTTGTGGTCAGCACGGCGTAACGCGCGCCGGTGCGGTGGAAGAGCTTGGCCCAATCGTCGGGGTTCCATTTCGCGGAGCCTTCGTTGAAGGCGGTGGCGAACTGATAATAGTCGAAGTTCTTGCCGTATGTCTTGATGTGGTGCTCGTAGGTCGGCGAGCCGGTGATGCGGAGCGAGTTGAGATACCACTCGGCGTAGGGGTTGCGCGTGAACCACTCGTCGCGCGGGATGGTCCCGAACTCGCCGGTGGTCGGCGCCCAGGCCGGCACCGAGTAAAGACCCCAGTGGATGAAGATGCCAAGTTTGGCGCCGCTGTACCAGTCGGGCACCTGATGCCGGTCGATCGAGGACCAGTCGGCACGGTAGTGATTTGGAGCATGGCGGTATTCCTGCGCGTTCAGCATCGGCACGGCGAACGGCGCCGCCGCGAGCGCCTTGTGAAATTGTCGTCGGTTCATGTCAGTTCCCTTTCGTTCGCAAAACCGGTCAGGCCGCGCGCAGCGCGATCACGGTGACGGCGGCATCCGGCGCCGCGGCGGGCAGTTTGAGCGTCAGTTCGTCGGTATCGCGCTCGAACGGGACCGGCTCGCCGGTCGCCAGAAATTCAGCCGAGCGTATCTCCGGCAGCGCGGCGGCGGGCAGAACGGCCTGCGTCCCCGGCCATTCGAAGATATGCACGTAGACGTCGCCGTTCTTAGTAGTCGTGCGCGCGAAACTCAGGTTCTGGATGGGGCCGTATTCGGAGCCGTAAATCGACTCGGAATTTCGATCCATCCAGTGCCCGATCGCGTGGAGCCTGTCCTGAAACTCGGGTTGGATCGTGCCATCCGGTTCGGGACCGACGTTGAGTAGGAAGTTCCCGCCGCGGCTGGCGATCTCCACTAAGTCACGAATCAGCGCCGTAGAGGACTTGAAGCGCGGGTCGTTCTTGTTGTAAGCCCAGGTGCCGTTGATCGTCATGCAGGTCTCCCAGAGGCGGAAGTCCGCCGCGCTTGGCACACCTCCGGCGAGACCGGATGCCTCCTTCGGATCAATCCCCGAGATGCGCACGCCCTTCGTGGGAATCGCCTTCGGAATGAACTGCTCCGGCGTTTCGAAATCGGCCGGGACGCCGATGCGATTATTCACAAGCGTGGCGGGCTGCAGTTCGTGAATCAGCTTCAGGAACCGGCGGCCGTCGTACTTTTCCTGATGATTGAGGCCATCAAACCAGATCAGCGCAACGGGACCGTACCGTGTGAGTAACTCGGTAAGTTGCAGCTCCATGTAGTCGAGGTACAGCGGCCATTCAGGCCGCTCGGGCTGGCCCATCCAGTTTTCGCTCACGGGCTTGGACGTGTCACGGTACGCCGGGTGATGCATATCGGGCGGCGAGTAATAGAAGCCAAGCCGCATCCCTTCCTTATGGCAGGCATCGGCCAATTGCGCGACGATATCCTTGCCGTAAGGAGTGTTCGTGATCTTGTAAGTCGTATACCGCGAGTCGAACATACAGAAGCCATCGTGATGCTTGGTGGTGAACACCATGTATCGCTGACCCGCCGAACGCGCCAGGCGCACAAAGGCATACGGATCGAACTTGGCCGGGTTGAATGTCTTGGCGAGCGCGACATACTCGGCCTCGGTGATGCCGCCGGGCTTGGGACGCATGATCGGCCAGGAGGCTTCCACGCTGGCTTGCGAATACGGTCCCCAGTGAATGAACATGCCGAACTTGGCTTCGCGGTACCAGGCGGTCCGGTCTTCCAGGGATTGGGCGCGTACGGCGCCGAGGGCGATGGCGGCGCAGACGGACTTCATCAGGTCGCGTCGGGTGCAATGAAGAGGGTTCATGAGTGCTCCTTCAACAGATCCGTGGAGCAACCCGGCTCCCGCGGCGTATGGTAGACGCCATCGGAGACCTGCGCCGGGTGCTCAAAATATTCCCGCAGATGAGGAATGTACTCAAGAAACAACGCCTCGTGGCCGAGAGCGATGTGATTGAACAAAACGAGGTGCTGATGCATCTGCCCCATGTCTCCGACGTGCGGAACCACGGGAAGACCGGCCTTCCGGGCCAGAAGACTGACGGTGAGAAACTCGCCGACCCCCGCCAGACGCGTGCAGTCGGGCTGGACGAAATGCGTCGCCTTGCGGTAAAGGAAATTCTTGAACATCACGCGGTTGGGCACGTGTTCGCCCAGCGCGATGCGAAGCGGCGCAATATGCGCCGCCAGGGCGACGTGGGCTTCGATGTCGTCGGGATGCGTCGGCTCTTCGATCCAATACGGATTCACGCTGCGAAGCGAATCGCATATCCGCTCGGCTTCGGGCAAGGTCCACTGCTGGTTGGCGTCGAGCATGAGCAACGCGTCGGCGCCGATGATCTCGCGAAGCAAAGCGGCGCGGCGTAGGTCCCGCCGCGCGTCGCGCGAACCGACTTTCAACTTGACAGCGCGAAATCCCCGATCGCGCGCACCGGCCGCCGCCGCGGCGATCTTCTCATCCGCGTAGTCGAACCACCCGACGCTGGTGTCGTAGCCGGGATACCCACGCGTGAGAATGCCTTCGCGGTTCCCGCGAGTCGCCAGTTGGCCGGCCACGAGACTTTCGGCCTCTTCGTGCGTAAGCGTGTCTTCCAGATAACTCAGGTCGAGTAGAGCAACCAACTCATGCGGACTCAGCGAGAGCAGAAGCTGCCACAACGGCACACCGCGGGACTTAGCCCAAAGGTCGAAGCAGGCGTTCGAAATCGAAGCCAGCGCCAAATGAACCGCGCCTTTGTGCGGGCCCAGCCAGCGCATTTCAGCGTCATCGGCGAGTGCGCGCGTGAAGGAGCCGAAGCCGGACATAAGGTCTTCGATCTCGCGCCCTTCCAGCCGTCCAGCCAGCAGCCGGATGCACTCGCAGACAATCGGATTCCCTCGGCCAAGCGTAAGCGCAATGCCCGTTCCCTCAAGACCGCGATCCGTGCGGAGCCGCGTCACCGCGAACGCGTATTCGCTGATGCGGTGGACGGCGTCCGTGCCGGCGCCTTGCGGCAGAGGGAAGCGCCGGTCCTGAGCTTCGGCGCGGTGGATAACTGTGGAGCTCATACGCGGTAACCCAACTCCGCTCCGCCGCTGACCGGAAGAATGCACCCGGTGACGAAACGCGCGTCATCGGAGAGGAGGAAGACGGCTGCCGAAGCAATCTCGTCTCCCTTCGGGCAGTAGCCAAGCGCATGAATGCGGCCCAGCAGTTCCCGCGTGGCGGCCGGATCGGGTTGCGAATCGCACCAGCTTTCAAGCATCGGCGTCATGACGGCGGCCGGGCAGATGGCGTTGGCGCGGATGCCGTCGGCGGCGTAGTCGAGCGCCATGGATTTGGTGAGCGTGATCATGCCTCCCTTGGTGGCTGTATAAGCGGCATGGCGGGACTGGCCAATGAGGCCAACCATGCTCGCGGTATTGAGAATCGTTCCGCGCGTGCGCCGGAGCGCGGGCAGAAAAGCGCGGACCGCGAGAAAGACGCTCTTCAGATTGATCGCCATCAATACGTCCCATTCCTCTTCGCTGGTTTCATCGAGCGGCTTGGAAGGACCGGCGATGCCGGCGTTGTTGTGCAGCGCGTGGATCTCGCCAAACCGGGCAAGCGCCTCTGCGGCCGCCCGCTCGACCGAGGCCGCGCGGGAGACGTCGCATTCCATCGCCAGAGCCGCCGCGCCGATCTCGGATGCGGCATCGCGCGCTCCGGCTAAGTCCACATCGGCCAACGCAACGGAAGCGCCTTCCCGGGCGTAGGCGAGCGCGCAAGACCGGCCAATGCCGTTGGCCGCGCCGGTGACGAAAACGGTCTTGCCGGCTAGTCGCATGAGCCTCCCTTGGCCGGCTTGCCCCCCGCGGCGGGCAGATGGCGGTAGGCGCGATGGAGTTCGGAAAAACGGGTTTGCATGAGAACAAGGG
>JAJYCN010000092.1 GCA_021778335.1 Acidobacteriota bacterium
GAATTTGGGGGAAAGCGCTGGAGCCGCGGCTGGCGCCGGGGCGGCCGAAGGCCTTTTCGTTGTCCACCGTACCGGCGGTGTTCAAGGTGCCGCCATCCAAGCCGATCGACCGCCAATGCCGATACCAGGCCCCCTTCGTCCGCCGTCCGGCGATCGGAGTTACGGTGGCCGCATAGAGTCTCTTCAACGGTTCGGCGCCCAAGCGGCCGCGGGCTTGCGAAATACCCGGCTTGCCGGCCACCTTCACGGTAATGGATGGGTCCAGCAGCCACTGCGCGCCTTCCAGCAAACAGCGCAGGACTTCGCGATAAGACGAGCGCATGTACAGCGCCAAGGCGATGACGTAGTACACGACTACGTGCGCCGGCAGATCCCGTTCCCGGATGCTGGCGCGCTGGGTTTCCTTCAGGATTTCCCGGACCTTCTCCGCAGGAAAGAACTTCGCAATCACGCCGGGACTGATGTAGCCAGTAATCCGGCTCCCGGCAGGCAGCGACGCAGCGCTGCGAACCATTCTGGGGGCCTCCGCCCAAAACAGAATAGCATAGAAACGTTGTTAAGTGAACAGTATTGGGGCTAAGGTCAACATTGCGGACGACACGGTGCGCCCGGGACGGGCATGCGGAATTTCAGGCTTGGCCGGAAGCGTGTCATCTCACGCGAAATTCGTTTGCTCGAGGGTAGCGCTCGCCGGGGTGAATCACGAAGAGCAACTCTCCCTTCAGCGTGCCTTGTTGGGCGGCTAAGTTGGACACTCTCCACTGCGGGATTCCTCTCCCGGGAGGGTAGGAATCGCCGTCGATCAGGGGCACGATCTTGACCAGCCGGCCGTCGCATTTGGCACTCATGTCGGCCCTTGCCCCATTCTTACGAACCGTCGTTGAGTCGGGGAGTCCCGTGACGGCGTAATACCTGGCGGAGGCGCGTTCGGCTCGCACCCAGTCCGGGTCCGGCTGGAGCCCTCCCGAGGAGTTTGTGTACCCTTCGAGTTCAAATTCCCAGTTGTTAGGTACGCGGGTAAAGCCGTAGACAGCCGCGCCGGCGGTGGTGAGACGGCCGGCCCCATAGCCTAGCAGTTTTTCCAAATCCCTCAAGTCTCTGCCGAGGAGGAAACGCTGGGAAGTGAAAAACCCGGTCATCGGCCTCTGTAGGGGAAGCGATCTTTCCATTTGCCCGCTCCTTATTACCTACGCGGGATCATAACATCGAGTGGCCCGTGCGGATACCGGCTCAGGCCCCGGCGCCGCGGGCGGCGAGGTATTGGCGGACGGCTTCTTCGAGGGGGGGCATGGGTTCGATGCCGGCGGATTCCATTTTGGCGTTGGAGAGGGCGGAGTATTTGGGGCGGCGGGCGGCGGTGCGGTATTCGCGCTCGTTGGTGGGTTTGAGTTCGGGGTTGAGGCCGGCGACGCGGAAGATGATGCGGGCGTAGTCGAACCAGGAGATGGCGGCGCCTCCGCCGATGTGGAAGAGGCCGCGCTCGTCGCGTTCGTAGAGGTCGATGGCGCGGGCGGCGAGGGCGGGGGCATACGTGGGGGAGGCGACGTGGTCCTCGACGACGCGGACGGTTTGGCCGTTGCGGGCGAGGCGGAGCATGAGTTCGACGAAGTTGCCGCGGGCGGTTTTGAGGCCGCCGGGTCCGAAGACGCCGGAGGTGCGGATGATGAGGGGGTCCTCGAGGTAGGCCTGGGCGAAGAGTTCGCCGGCGAGTTTGGAGACGGCGTAGGCGCCGAGGGGGTGGGGAGTGTCGGTTTCTACATAGGGGCGGGTAGAGGCGCCGTCGAAGACGTAGTCGGTGGAGAAGTGGATGAGCGCGGCGTCGATCTGGCGGCAGGCCATGGCGAGGTTGCGGACGGCGACGGCGTTGGCCTGGAAGGCGGCGAGGGGTTCTGTTTCGGCGACGTCGACCTGGTTGTAGGCGGCGGCGTTGAAGACGGCGGCGGGATCTTCGCGGGCGAGGGTGCGTTCGACGCCGGGGGCGGCGGTGATATCGACGGCGGAGCGGTCGAAACCCTGGACGGAATATCCGCGGGCGGCGAGTTCGCGGACAAGCTCTACGCCGAGTTGGCCCCGGCAGCCGAAGACGACGGCTTTCTTCTCACGTTGAGGCATCTAAGGGCAGAATAACATCGCCGTTCGGAGTGGCTTGGCGCGGCGATTCGGCCCTTTGTTCGCGGAGGAGGCTTTGGTGGAGGCGCATTAATTCGGAGAGGCCGGAGAGGACCTGATCGACTTTCAAGCCGGCCTGGACCGAGCCGTCGTCGTGGGAGATGTAGGCGACCTCGGCGAGGATCAAGGCGTCGCCGATTTCGATTTTAAGGGGTGCGCCGACGGGCACCGGGGAGGGGAGCGCGATTCGCATTCCGCGGCCGGAGACGTTCAGGAGGCGGCCTTCGAGGACGGGCCTGGCGTCGCGGAGGACGGTGATGCGCGCGGGTTGGTTGAGCTGAAAGCGAGGTTCGCGGCGACGTTCCACGAAGGACTTATCGGCCGGGATGGGTGGAGAGATTAGAGATACTTGAACGCCGCCCAGACGATTGCGCCGAGGACGGGGGGAAGGAGAAGTTCGAGCCAGGACTCGCGGAGGAATTGGGTTGTGCGCACGAGAGCGGATTCGTGGGGGAGGGGTTCGCCGGCGGGGTGGCCCTTGGCGAGGGGGGAGCGGACGGCGGCGGGCAAGCCGCGGATGGCGCGTGCGATTTCCTGGCGGCCGCGGCGGTCGGCGATGAGGATGGTGGCGGAGTTGGCGCCGTTGGTGCTTTGTTCGAGGCGTTTGCGCAGGAGGGCGGGGATTTCTTCGACGGAGCGGTAGACGCGGGTTTTGCCATCGACCGCGATGAAGATCGTCGACGTTTTCAAAGTTACGCGAGACATTTGCGAACCATCCTCCGAGCCTGGAGCACCGCGGACCGGCTCAACTGTTAGCCACCGCCTGTCCGTTGCGCGGGGACGCCGGAGCTCCTTCCGGCATGCCCGCCAGTTCCATTATTACCTGAATGAAGCCCAGTGCGGCTTTCGAAAGCGCCTTATCCTTACGGTAGATCAAACCGAGGCGGCGGATCATCGGTTCGGGGGCGAGCGAGACGGCGGCCAGTTTCCCGCTTCGGATTTCTTCCTTGCAGTGGGAGGCGGCGGAAAAGGCGTATCCGAGGCCGGCCATGGCGAAGCGCTTCATCATTTCGGTGGAGTCGAGTTCCATGGAGATTTGGAGTTGGCTTTCCATGGGTTCGAACCAGGCGTTGAGCCGCGTGCGTGTGATGCCGGTTTTGGGCAGGAGGAGCGGCTTGCCTGCCAGATCGCGGCAGGTTACGGAGCGGCGCGAGGCGATAGGATCTCCACCCGGGACCAACAATTTAATTTCATCGGTGTGGAAGAGGGCGACTTCGAGGCGTTTTTCGCGGATGGGCAGTTGGGCGATGCCGAAGTCGGCGAGGTTGTCGGTGACGGCTTCGACGACGCGGGCGCCGTAGGAGCGGTCGACGTGGATCTGGACGTTGGGAAACTGTTTCTTGTACTCGGAGAAGACGCCGGGGAGGATGTAGACGCAGGTGGCTTCGTTGGCGGCGATGAGGAGTTCGCCGCGGGGCACGCGTTCGAGTTCGTTGATGGCGTCCTGGGCGTTGCGGCGGAGAGAGAGAATCTGTTCGGCGTAGGAGGCGAAGATTTTGCCGGCTGGGGTGAGGGCGATGCGGGTGCCGAGGCGCTCGAAGAGCGAGGTGTTGAGTTCCTGTTCGAGTTGGCGCACCTGGGCGCTGATGGCCGGCTGCGTGCGGTAGCAGGTTTGAGCGGCCTTCGAGAAGCTCTTCAGCCGCACGATTTCGAGAAAGGTGTGTAGCTGGTCGAGGTCCATAACCGCGGCGAATGCGTCTCCGCCAATCTAATTTACTTTAGCAGTTGCCTAGCCGCGCTTGGCCTGTCCGTGGTACCTGTTTAGGAAGAGTGTCTGACACCCCATTGTTTGAAACCAATATGCCCGGTCTGCGGCTGCGGGGCCGGGGCAAGGTGCGAGATATCTACGAAGCCGGGGAATACCTGGTTATTGTGGCGACGGACCGGCTATCGGCATTCGACTGCATTCTGCCGACGCCGATTCCCGGCAAAGGGCGGGTGCTTACGGCGACGACACTGTTCTGGCTGGAGTTGTTGAAGGACATTGTGCCGAATCATCTTGTGTCGGCGCGGGTGGCGGACTACCCGGCCGAGTTTCAGCCGTTCGCCGAGCAGTTGGAAGGGCGGTCGATGCTGGTGCGGCGGCTGAAGATGATCGAGGTGGAGTGTGTGGCGCGGGGGTATCTGGCTGGATCGGGGTGGAAGGATTACAAGAGGACGGGGGCGACCTGCGGGATTGCGCTGGCGGGCGGGCTGGTGGAGAGCGACCGGCTGAGCGAGCCGATTTTCACGCCTGCGACGAAGGCGCAGAGCGGGCACGACGAGAATGTTCCGGCGACGGAAGTGGAAAAGTCGATCGGGGCGGAGCTGACGGGGAGGCTGCGGGCGCTGACGCTCGAGTTGTACAAGAGGGCGGCGGATTATGCGCTGGCGCGGGGCATTCTGATTGCGGATACGAAATTCGAGTTTGGGTTTCTGGACGGCGTGCTGCATCTGGGGGACGAAGTGCTGACGCCGGACTCGTCGCGGTTCTGGCCGAGGGAGACGTACAAGCCGGGCGGGCCGCAGCCATCGTTCGATAAACAGTTTGTGAGGGACTGGCTGGAGGCGAGCGGCTGGAACAAGCAGCCGCCGGCGCCGGTGCTTCCGGCCGGGATTGCGGCTCGAACGGCGGAAAAATACGCGCAGGCGTATCTGGCGCTCACAGGGAGAACGCTTTGAACGCGATTGACATCATTCTCGTACTGCTGATCGGCTTGTCGGTAGTGGCCGGTTTTATGAGCGGGTTTTCGCGGCTGATTATCGGGTTGGCGGCGACGATCGTGGGTATTTTTCTTGGGTTCTGGTTCTATGGGCTGGTGGGGGATGCGCTGTTGCCCTATGTGCACCGGCCGGAGATTGCCAACGCGATTGGGTTTCTGGTGGTCCTGGGGGTTTGCCTTGCGGTGGGAGCGTTGCTGGGGAAGGCGTTGGCGGCGCTGTTCAAGTGGACGGGGCTTACGTGGCTGGACCGGTTTTTGGGCGGGCTGGCGGGTTTTGTGCGGGGGGCGATTATTGCGGTGGCGCTGATGACGGTGGTGCTGGCTTTCGCGCCGAATCCGCCGCCGCGGATGCTGATCGACTCACGGAGTTTGCCGTATGTGATGCGATCGGCCACGCTGCTGGCGGAGGTGACGCCGCGAGAGTTGAAGGACGCGATCACCGCGACGCAATCGAAGGTTCACGATATGTGGGATACGGCGAAACCGCACAAATTGGCGGACGGGGACGAAAAACAGTAATGCCTCTGGTTGTTTTTGATCTGGACGGGACACTGATCGACTCGAAGCGGGACCTGGCGAACTCGGTGAATGCGATGCTCGAGCATTTCGGGCGGCCACCGCTGGCGGTTGAGACTGTGTACAGCTACGTGGGCAACGGAGCGCCGGTGCTGGTGCGGCGGGCGCTGGGAGGGGAGCCGAGCGAGCAGGAAGCGGCGGAGGCGCTTCAGTTTTTCTACGCGTACTATCGGGAGCACATGCTGGACTACACAGTGGCGTATCCGGGGGTGCGGGAGGCGCTCGAGTCGCTGCGGGAGTCCGGGGCGCGGATGGCGGTGCTGACCAATAAGCCGGTGCGGTTCAGCGAGGAGATCGTGCGCGGGCTCGCGTTGGACCGGTATTTCTTCCGCGTGTACGGGGGAAACAGCTTCGAGCACAAGAAGCCGCATCCGGTGGGGATTGAGGCGCTGCTGAAGGAGAGCGGCGAGACGAAGGATGGGGCGTGGATGGTGGGCGACAGCGCCGTGGATATCAAGACGGCGCGGAATGCGGGGATTGCGGCGGCGGGGGTGACGTACGGGTTCCAACCAGAGACGCTGACGGCGGACCCACCGGACCTGTTGCTCGACGACCTGCGGGAGTTTGCCTCGGCGATATTGGCGTCGTAGGTTCGGGGCGCGGGGTTATTTGTAGCGCACGCTTTCGAGCAGCAGACCGGAGGAGGGGGCGGTCCAGGCGGCGACGTCGAGGTCTGTTCTTTTTTTGGCGGCGAGGAGTTCGGCGAAGTCCGCTTCGGTGATTTCGCCTTTGCCGAGTCTGACGAGGACGCCGGTGAGGCGGCGGACCATGCGCCAGAGGAAATGCGAAGCCTCGATGCGGAAGAGGATGAGCGAGGCTTCGGTTTCGATGCGGGCGGAGTCGACGACGACGAGGGTGGATTCGGCGGGGCGGGCGGGATCCGGGGCGCGGAAGTTGACGAAGTCGTGGCGGCCTTCGAGGGAGCGGGCGGCGCGGGCCATGGCGGCGACGTCGAGAGGTTCCTTGATCCACCAGACGTAACGTTTGGCGAAGGCGGTTTTGCGGGTGGAGATTTGATAGCGGTAGGTGCGGGTTTCGGCGTCGTGGCGGGCGTGGAAACGGGGATCGGCGCGCTCAGCGCGGACGATGGCGATATCGGCGGGGAGGAGCGAGTTCAGGGCATCGGCGAGTTCGGCGGGTGAGGGTGAGAATTTCAGCTTGGCGCGGAGGCTGGCGACCTGGGCGAGAGCGTGGACGCCGGCATCAGTGCGTCCGGCGCCTTGGAGATCGACTTCGGTGTGAAGAAACTCGGAGGCGGCGCGCTTCAGTTCGCCCTGGATGGTGCGGGCGTTGGTTTGTTCCTGCCAGCCGCTGTAACGGCCGCCGTCGTATTCGATGGTGAGCTTCCAGTTGTGGATGATTCCGGCGTCTTTTTTCATGCTGTTTCTCCCCGGGGCGACCGGCTTCGGTGGTACGCTTGGCGCTGAAGGGGGCGCCTGTGCGCGTTGCCAAACATTTTTTCATTTTTGCGTCGTTAGTGCCGGCCTGCTTGGGGCAGGAAACGGCGCGGATGGACCAAGTGGTGCGCTCGTATGTCCCGGGCGGGAAGTTCATGGGCTCGGTTCTGGTGGCGCGGGGCGGGGAGGTGCTGTTCGACAGGAGCTATGGGTCGGCGGATCTCGAGTGGAACATACCGGACTCGCCGCAGACGAAGTTCCGGCTGGGGTCGCTGACGAAGCAGTTCACGGCGGCCTGCGTGCTGCTACTCGAAGAGCAGGGCAAGCTGAAGACTTCGGATCCGGTGTCGAAGCTGATGCCGGATGCGCCGGCGGCGTGGCGGGAGGTTACGATTTATAACCTGCTGACGCACACGTCGGGGATTCCGAATTTCACGAGCTTTCCGGAGTACCGGAAACTCGAGCCGTTTCCGATGACGCCGGAGCAGATTGTGGCGACGTTCCGCGACAAGCCGCTGGATTTTGCGCCGGGGACGAAGATGAGTTACTCGAATTCGGGATACATACTGCTGGGGTATCTGATCGAGAAGGCGGCGGGTGAGCCGTATGGGGAGTTTTTGCAGAAGAACATACTTACTCCGCTGGGGATGAAGGACACCGGCCTCGATTCGAATGCGATGATTCTGGCGCGGCGGGCGGAAGGGTATGTCAACAAGGGCGGGCAGATGGACCATGCCGGCTACATCAACATGACGATCCCGTATTCGGCGGGGGCGATGTATTCGACGACGCACGATCTGCTTCGGTGGGAAGAGGCTTTGTATGGAAGGAAGTTACTCCAGCCGGAATCGCTCAAGAAGATGACGACGCCGTTTCTCGATCACTACGGGTTCGGGATTTTCGTGGAGGAGAAGGACGGGCGGAAGGTATATTCGCACGGGGGCGGGATCGAGGGTTTCAACACTTACCTGGCGTACTATCCGGCGAGCCGGCTTGCGGTGGTGGTGTTGTCGAACGTGAACGGGACGGCGCCGCAGGATATTGGGGTGAAGCTCGCGGCGGTGGCGCATGGGGAGAAAGTGGTGCTTGCGTCGGAGCGGCGGGATGTGACGGTTCCGGGGGCGGCGCTTGATACTTACGTGGGGACTTATGAGCTGGCTCCGAATGTGGAGGTTTACATCCGGCGCGCGGGGGACGGACTTACGACGCAGTTGAGCGGGCAGCCGAGCTTTCCGCTGTTTGCTGAGTCGGAGACGCGGTTCTTTCTGAAGGTGGTGGATGCGCAGATCGACTTTGTGAAGAGCCCGGCGGGCAAGGTGACTTCGCTGATCCTGCATCAGAACGGGCGCGACATGCCGGCGCCGCGTAAGGGTGGGGCGACACCGGAGCATACGGCGGTTGAGTTGTCACCAGAAGCGCTGGCGCAGTATCCGGGGAGTTACTCGATGGGGCAAGGGATGACGATCGAGGTGACGCTGGGCAATGGTCAGCTTGCGGCGCAGCTTACGGGGCAGCCGAGTTTTCCGATTTATGCGGAGGCGCCGGACAAGTTTTTCTATCGCGTGGTGGATGCACAGCTTACGTTTGAGCGCAACGCGGCGGGCGCGGTGACGGGCCTGGTGCTGCACCAGGGCGGGCAGAGGATCGAGGGGAAGCGGCAGTAGGCTATTTGGCGGGTTGGAGGGCGCGGAGTTGCTCGAGTTTGTTGCGGGCGGCGCCGGAGTCGATGGATTCGGCGGCGAGGCGGATGGCTTGGGCGGGGGTATCGGCGACGCCGGCGGCGATGAGGGCGGCGGCGGCGTTGATGAGGACGATGTCGCGGGCGGGGCCTTTGGCTCCGGAGAGCACGGCTTCGGCGATGGCGCGGTTGTGTTCGGGGTGTGCGCCGGCGATGTCTTCGAGCGAGGCGCGGGGGACGCCGAAGTCGGAGGGGAACCAGACGCGTTCGACGACTTGGCTGGGGGTGACTTCGAAGACGGCGGTTGAGCCGGTGGTGGTGACTTCGTCGATGCCGTCGGAGCCGTGGACGACGTAGGCGAACTCGGCGTTGAGCGACGCGAGGGCGTGGGCCATGAGGCGGGCGGTGTGTTCGCTCGGGGCGCCGATCAACTGGCGCTTCGCGCCGGCGGGATTGGTGAGCGGGCCGAGGAGGTTAAAAACGGTGCGGGTTTTCAGTTCGCGGCGGATGGGCTGGACGTGCCACATGGCGGGATGGAGGGCGGGGGCGAAGAGGAAGCCGATGCCGGTCTGGCGGATCGAGTGGGACATTTCGGCGGGATCGGTGGGGATGCGGACGCCGAGAGCCTCCATCAGGTCGGCGCTTCCGCAGAGGCTGGAGAGAGACCGGTTGCCGTGCTTGGCGACGCGGACACCGGCGCCGGCCGCGACGAGGGCGGCGATGGTGGAGATGTTGAAGGTGCGGGGGCCTTCGCCGCCGGTGCCGCAGGTGTCGAGCAAGGGGCTGGGGGCGTGATCGACTTCGACGGGGGTGACGCGTTCGCGCATGGCTCGGGCGAATCCGCTGAGTTCTTCTTCGGTTTCGCCTTTCATTTTGAGGGCGACGGTGAAGGCGACGGTGAGGGTGGGGTTGAGTTCGCCGTCGAGGATGGCGAGCATGGCTTCTCGCGCGGATTCGGGGTCGAGGTTTTCGCGGCGGAGGACGCGGTGCAAGATTTCGAGAAACTGGGCGCTCATTGCGCCTCCGTGGTGGGAGCGAAGTGCAAGCCGGCGGCGAGCGGATGGATTTGGCGGCGGGATGAGGCGAGTTCGAAGAGGATTTTGCCGTCGTCCTGTGTGTCGGCCTGGCCGGCAAAGACCTCGGCGCCCTGGGTAGCCTGAAGGTTTTCCAGGCGCACGCGGGGGCGGCCGCCGGCGAAGGTGAGATGGAAGTTTCCGGTCATTTGATCGAAGATCGTGTCGGGGGAGAGCTGAATTCCTTCGGCGGCGAACGTGCCCTGGGCGAGGGCGGAATCGACGAGCGAGACTCCGGCGCCGGCGGCGGAGAGTGATCCTTCAAACCGCAGAGTGCCCTCGCGCCAGCTTAGACCATCGACATGGCCGGTGAGGTGGAAGCGGGGAACCGCGGCGAAGTTGACGGCGAGTTTTCCGGAACCCTCGGCGTCCCCGCGCCGCCAGGTGATGTTGTCGAGGGCGAGGGAGGCGCCCTGCCAGCTCAACTGGGCTTGGGCCGAGCCGAGCGAGACGCCGGAAGCGAGCAAGGAGGGGACATCGAGGGTTCCGGTGAGATCGCGTCCGGCGAGCCATGCGGGTTCCCGATGGCGGCGGAGACGAAGACGCGCCAGCAGGCCCTCCTCGCCGTTGATGAGCGGGCGCATGGCGTGGGCAAGCTCGGCGAGGTCGAGTTCGGGGACGACGAGGCGGAGGCGGGCGGTGTTGGGGCTGGAATGGTAATCGCCTTCGAAATGAATTTTGCCGGCGCGGCCGCGCATGCGGGTAATTTGCAGGCGCGTGTCTTCGAAGGACACGACGGCGGAGAGACGAACCGGGGAGGCGAGGTCCGGGAGGGCGATTTCGGCGCCCTGCAATTCGTAGCGTCCGCTCCAGGCGATGTCCTCGCCCGGCGCGATGGTGAAGTTCGCTTCGCCGCTCCAAGTTCCGGCGCGGCAGGAGTCGAGCAAGGGGATGGGGGCCGCGCCGAGCGCGTCGCTTAGCTGGCGGGCTTCGGTGACCGCGAGATGGGTTGTGGAAACGTGAATGGCCAGGGTTGGCGCGGTCATGTTGTATCGCAGGCTTGCCTCCGCGGTGTGGCCGCCCGGAAGGGTGATTTCGGCGGGGCCGAACGAAGCCTCGCCGCCGTCGAGGTTCAACTCGCCGCGCGGGATGGAAATGCCGGCGACGGAAGCGGAGGTGAGGATGGCGCTGCCGCTCCAGCCTTTTGCGTTGTCGTAGCCGAGGGTTCCGTTCCAGACGCCTGCGATGGGGACGCCATCGGGTATGGGAGCGCCGAAGTGGCGCGCGGCCGCGGCCATGGGATTTGCGGGAGCGTCTTTCATGGTGGCTTCGAGGCTCCACTTGGGCGTGCGGAGGAAGCCGTCCACGGCGAGATGGAGGCTCAAGGGTTCGGACTTGGCTTCGGCGGATTCCGTTTCGAGATCGAGCGTCTGGCCGGAGAGGTTGGCGGTGCCGCGGACGCGGAGTGGCCAGCCTTCGCCCTGGGCGGGCATGAGGTCCCAGCGGTGGACGTCGGCGAGGTTGAGGTGGCCGGTGAGGGCGAGTCCGGAGAGGGAGCCGTCCAAATGGAGGGAAGCGTCGACGAGGCCGTGCACGCCGGGGTCGTGGCCGAGGAGGAGGGTCATCAGGTCCGAGATGTGGCTTTGCTCGAGTTGCAGACCCATGCTGAGGCGGTTGCGGCCGTCGGGGCCGGGCAGGAAGAGGCCGCGGGCGCTGACGGCGGCGAAGCCTTCGGCGGGACGGTCCGTGCGCGCGGGCGAACCGGAGAAACGGACGCCGATGGCGCCGTTGGGGGCGGGGTAGATATCGACGTCGGCGTCGCTCAAGTAGAAGATGGACATCGTGTCGCCGAATTTGAAGTTGAGGCGGGTGGAGCGGATTTCGATGGCGGGGACGTTCGCGGAGGCGGGTGCTCCGGTGAGGTACTGTTCAACGTTCCAGGGGCCGGCGGGGGTTTTCACGAGGTTTACGGTGGCGTCGTTGAGGCGGAGAGTGGAGAAGGAGAGGCGGCCGGTCCAGAGCGAGGTGAGGCGGACGACGGCTTCGAGGGAGCCGACGTAGGCGAAGAGTTCGTGGCCGGCGGCGGGGGTGTCGCCGATGAGGACGTCTTTGATTTCGAACCCCGGGCCGCCGAAGAGGCTGTAGTGGGCCTCGCCGACTTTTACGGGGCGGTGGAGGCTGCTCTCGAGGGCGGCGCGGATGCGTTCGCGATAGGGGCCGGCGTTGACCATGGGGGCGAGGAGTCCGATGGCGGCGACTGCGGCGGCAGCGGGGAGGACGATGCGGGTGAGGAGGCGTTTCCAGGTCATGGGGCGAGCGCCTCGAGGGTTGAGAGGTCTTGCGGCGTGTCGGCGTCGGTGACGGCGCCGGGGTCATCGACTTCGACGAGCGATTCGGGGGTGCGATGCCGGGCGATGATGTCGCGGGCGGATTCGTTTTCGGGCGCGGCGAGGAGGTCGCGGGCGACTTCGGCGGAGATGCAGACGGGGTGGCCTCGTTTGCCTTGGTACACGGGGACGGCGACGGCGACGCGGCGCAGGAGGAAGGCGTCGAGGACAGCGCGGGCGGTTTCGGGGCGGACGGCAGGGCAGTCGACGACGGTGAAGATGGCACCCGAATCGGTGATGGGGGCGGCGGCGAGGCCGCACTGGAGGGAGGTGAGCATGCCGCGGGCGGGGTTGGGGTTGACGGCGATGCGGATACCGGGGCGGTTGGTGAGGGTGAATTCGATTTGGTCGCGATGGTAGCCGAGGACGAGGATGAGGGGGTCGCAGAATGGGGCGAGCAGGCGGATGGCGCGTTCGAGGAAGGTGACGCCACCGAGAGTGAGCAGCGCCTTGGGGCGACCCATGCGAACGGAGGCGCCCGCGGCGAGGATAATGCCAGCCGGGGTCACTTTTCCTGCAGGATCGATTTGCGATCGTCGCCGAAGATGGTTTTGGCGAGACCGCGCCATGAGCCTTCGGGGGCGCGGCGCACGGCGATCATCTCGGCCACAACGGCGATGGCGATCTCCTCGGGCGTGATGGCGCCGATGTCGAAGCCCATGGGGGAGTAGATGCGGTCGAAGGCGGTAGTGGGAATACCCTCGGCTTGCAAGTGCTTGACGACGCCGATGACCTTGCGGCGGCTGCCGATCATGGCGATGTAGCGGGCGGGGGTTTGGACGGCCCAGCGGAGGACGCGCATGTCGTCGCGGTGGCCTCGGGTGACGATGACGACGTAGCTGGTGTCCCGGAGTTCGATTTTCGGGAAGACGTCTTCGTACTCTTCGGCGAAGATGGTTTCGGCTTCGGGGAAGCGGTCGCGATTGGCGAAGGCTTCGCGATTGTCGACGATGGTGGTGGAGAAGCCGGCGAGGTTGGCGGCTTTCGAGAGGCTGCGCGAGATGTGGCCGGCGCCGAAGATGTAGGCTTTGGGCGAGGGGATGACGGGTTCGACGAAGACGCTCAACTGTCCTCCGCAGATCAGGCCGTTGTCGTAGGCGGCGTCCTCGCCGAGGGTGAAGCGCAACTGGCGGGGGCGTTCGGTTTGCATGACTTCGCGGGCGGCGTTCCAGACTTCGGCTTCGACGCAGCCGCCGCCGATGGTGCCGGCGATGGAGCCATCCTCGCGGACGAGCATTTTGGCGGACTCGTAGCTGGGGATGGAGCCGTTGACTTCGACAATGGTCGCGAGGGCGCATTTCTGGCCCTGCCCGCGGAGACGCAGTAACTCCTCGTAGACGTCCATCGGATCTGAGACTTAGTTTAGCGCGGTGGGGTTGGGTGGGAAGGTTCCTCCGCCACGGAAGTCGGGCGGAGCGGACCGTGAGGGTTTGAGTTTCGGAAAGAATTTGTTGACGCACCAGATCGAAAGCGTCATACTTCCGTGGAGGATTGAGCCGGCGGGGTGGCCCGATGGTATTCGGTGGCCGTTGTGGATCGGCGGGTACCGGGCCCCCCGGAGGAGTAGGCAACGGAGATGGCGGCGGACGAGGAAGACCGGGACGTCAAGGTTGAGCGTTGGCTCAGCCGGACTCGAGCCGCGCTGCCTGGGGTTGTGGCTCTGTTCGTTGCCGCTCTTTCGGTCGGCAAGTTCGGGTTCCTTAACACCACCGCCATTCGTCCACCGCTGACGGTGGTGGCTTTCGTGGCGCAGTCAGCCGGCCGCGTCGACATAAGCGGCCGCGTGCTTCAGGATGGCGCGCCTGTCGGCCAGGCGCTGGTGTGGGCTGTGGTCGATTACGACAAGGGGCAGCACGCAGCGCCGGCGGCCGCTCAGACCGATGGCAACGGAGGGTTCGCGATCGGTCCGCTGACCTCGGTGGAGGGAGGGGTTACCGTCGCCACCGTGTACGCGAGAAAGGTAATTCCGAGGGGGTGGTTCACTCCGGGAGAGACGCTTCGCGGGCAGGATATCGTTCAACTGAAGGGTGAGCCGAAGCTCCAGCCAGGGCAAACTGTTCCCTGGTCGCCGCTTATTGTCTGGCCCATGGTTGGCGTGTTCGCCGCCAGCTTTCTGCTTCCATTTTTCTTCGGGTCCAAGGTTTGGAAGTACAAGGCTGGGGTCTGCCTCGCGCTCGCCGCCACCTTCATCATGATTTACTTCGTTTCGACCGGCTTAAACACGGTTACCACGTTGGGAAGGTCGAAGGACATCCTGCAATTGGGATTTGCCTCGATTTACCGAGGCACATATGTGAAGGACGTTCCGCCGGAATGGCTTTTCTCGTTTACGTCGCCGCCGTCGAGGGGCGCGGATGTTCCGCCGCAATCGCTTCCGGCAAGTGCGGCGCCGGCTCGTGCTCCGGAGGAAAGCCCGGCCGGGCAGATCTCTGGTCCCCAGGCTGCGGCCACGTCCGCTGCGTCGCCGGGCGCGGTTGCGCCGCAGGCTACGAGTCCGGCATCTCAACCCCTGGATCTCGTGGCCGTCGATCACGGGTTCGGCGCTCCCCTGTGGGTGATATTGGTTTCGGTACTCGGGGCCGGTGTTGTGACGGTTTCCCTGATCGTTGACGAAATTACTAAGATGCCGGATTCGATTGCGGCGGGCGCCGCTCTGCAGCCGCCCAACGCGCAGCCAGCCAATGCCCCCGCGGCCAACGGAGAGCCGGCCGATGGCGCGGCGGCATCGGCTGTGGATCCCAAGCTGCTCCGTGGTCACGTACAGACCCTGGTTCAACATCAGTTCTTCATTTTGTTTGCACCGGTGACGGCCATTTTTGTTTACCAGGCCCTGGTGGCGGGATCGGCCGCTTCGTCGTCCCTTATGGTGGGATTGGCGGCCCTGGGCGCCGGTCCTTCTCTCAGTGCGCTCCTGACCAAAGCGGGGGCATTGGCAACGAAGCTGTTCCAGTAGTTGCGCCAAAGCGGCCCGCGGCCCGATGCCCACGCCGCCCGCGATGAATCGCGGCCGGAAATCCAGGAACTAAATCCGGCGCGGTGGGGTTGCGTGGGCGGGTCGAGGAAGGCTGCGGTAGGCGCTCGACGGGGAGAGCTCGGGCTTGCTGGAGCGTTGGGGCCGGTGTGGCGTAAGGCGAGTCTGGCTATCGGGCGTTCTCCGCCGGGGCCGCTCACGGGACGGGGGCTCCGGGTGGTCCGTTCGACCGCGTGCTTGGACTCGTCGCCTCGAACCGGCGTCCGCTTCTTGATTCAGACCCGTGACTTCCCGGCGACAAACCGACAAGTTAGATTCCGGATGGCGGGCCACTTAGGAGCCGTCACAAAATAAATAGAACACTTACGGGGTAGAATGTTCTATATTGGCCGCAGTGTCGGGCGCCGAAGCCTTGTCGCGCAAGTTCGATGCCCTCGCCCGCGTTCTGGACGAGCGCACCCGACGTTTGGTGGCTGCCGCCGAGGCGAGGGCAGTGGGCTTCGGCGGAGTAACGGCCGTGGCCCAGGCCAGCGGCTTGTCACGAGGAACCGTGATCCGCGGAATCGCCGAACTCAAGACGGCGCCGAGCCCGGCACGTGGCCAACGAATTCGGCGTAAGGGTGCGGGCCGGAAACGGACTGTGGAGCAGGATGCGGCCCTGAAGCGCGACCTGGAAGCTTTGGTGGAGCCAGTGACACGTGGTCATCCCGAGGCCCCACTGCGGTGGACGTGCAAGAGCGTGCGGCAGTTGGCCAGAGAACTCCAACGCATGGGGCACCAAACCAGTCACCGTATGGTGGCTGAGCTTCTGCATGAGATGGACTACAGCCTGCAGGCCAACCGGAAGACCTTGGAGGGTTCTTCTCACCCGGACCGGGACGCGCAGTTTCACCATATCAACGACAAGATCCGGGAATTTCAAACGGCCCGCCAGCCGGTCATTTCCGTGGATACGAAAAAGAAAGAGCTCGTGGGCGACTTCAAAAACCATGGGCGCGAACTGCGGCCGAAGGGCGATCCGGAGAACGTGCGGGGGCACGACTTTGTGATTCCGGAACTCGGGCGCGCGGCTCCCTACGGGGTCTACGACGTGACGCGGAATGCTGGATGGGTGAGCGTGGGGGTGGATCATGATACGGCTGCCTTTGCCGCCCAGAGCATCCGGCGATGGCGGGAATCCATGGGGACCGAGGCGTATCCCGAAGCGGCGCGATTGTTGATCACGGCAGATTCCGGAGGCAGTAATGGAGCCAGGGTCCGCCTCTGGAAACTGGAGTTGCAGAAGTTGGCTGACCAAACCGGGCTGGAGATTTCGATCTGCCACTTGCCGCCGGGAACCAGCAAGTGGAACAAGATCGAACACCGGCTGTTCTCCTTTATCAGTCAAAACTGGAGAGGCAAACCCTTGGTCAGTCACCAAGTGATCGTCAATCTGATTGCGGCCACAACGACCAAGACCGGGCTACGAGTGCGGGCCGAAATCGATCCCGGCAAATACCCAAAGGGAGTGAAGGTTTCGGACGAAGAAGTGGTCTCGATCCGAATCGAACGCGATGCGTTTCACGGGGAGTGGAACTACACTATCCTTCCACGCCCAGTCTAAATGTACTATTTATTTTGTGACGGCCCCTTAGGGCCCGCGTGGGTGGGTGTAAATCGCGTTTTTCGATTACGGCGCGGATTCTTGGAGGCGACTTAGAGAGAAGTCACCCGGCGGTGGGCGGCGGCGAAGTAGAAGCCGAGGATGCCGAGTAAGATGCCGTTGGCGGTGAGGACGGCGGGGGCGGTGAGGCGTTCGCTGGCCATGCCGACCAGGAGGCTGCCGATGGGCATGCCGCCGCGGAAGGCGAGGGTGTAGACGCTCATGACGCGGCCGCGCATGCGGTCTTCAGTGAGGATCTGGACGAGTGAGCTGATCATGGCGAAGACGCCGATGAGGGCGGCGCCGCAGAGGAAGATGAGCAGGCAGCTCAGTGGGAGGAGGCGGGATTGGGAGAAGGCCGAGATGAGGACGCCGAGGACGATGAGGAGGACAAGGGCGACGGCGCCCTGGCGTTTCATCCTTCCGAAGTAGGCGACGATGAGCGCGCCGCAGACCGAGCCGGCGCCGGAGAACGAGAGAAGGACGGTGAAGGTATTCGAGCCGCCGTGGAAGACCTCGCGGGCGAAGACGGGAAGGAAGACGAGCAGCGGGACGCTCAACAGGGTCATGGAGAAGGCCAGGCCGATCAAAGGAACCATGGCCGGATGGGAGCGGACGAAGGAGAGGCCCTGCTTCATGCTTTCGAGCATGGATTCGGTTGTTGGCTTGGGGCGGAAGCGGGTGCGGATGACGAGGAGGGAAATCATGACCGCGACGAAGGAGAGGCCGTTCAGGCCGAAGCACCAGGAGGCGCCGAGGGTTTTGAGAGCGATGCCGCCGAGGACGGGTCCGACGATGCGGGCGAGGTTGAACTGGATGGAGTTGAGCGCGATGGCGTTTTGCAGGTCCTCGGGTTCCACGAGGGTGGGGATGAGGGCGGAGTAGGCGGGTCCGCCGAAGGACTGCGCGGTGCCGACGATGAAGGACAAAGTGAGGATATGCCAGATGTGAACTTTGCCGGTGGCGAACAGGATGGTGAGGGTGAAGGCGCAGGTCATTTGGATGACCTGGGAGGCGAGGAGGAGCTTGCGGCGCTCGATGCGGTCGGCGAAGACGCCGCCTACGAGGGAGAACAGGAAGATGGGGATTTGGGCGAGGAAAGAGTCGAGGCCGAGCAGGAAGGCGGACTTGGTGATCTCGAAGACGAGCCAGGCCTGGGCGAGCTGCTGCATCCAGGTGCCGATGCTGGAGGTGCAGGCGCCGATCCACATGATGCGGAAGTCGCGGTAGTGAAACGCCTTGAAGGTGCGCTGGAACACGCGGTGGGGGAGGAGCTTTCTTTAGGGCAGCGGTTGGGGACGTTCGATCAAGTGCAGGAAATTGCCGTCGGCGTCGGCGAAAAAGACGAGGCGGTTGCCTTGGTTCGAGTAGGGCTCGCCGAGGAAATGGACGTTGAGGCGGCGGAGTTCGGCGAGGCTTTCGTCGAAGTTGTCGACGGCGATGGCGAGGTGGCGGATGCCGGGGGTGCGCATTTCGGCGGGGCTGGCCGCGGGACCAAGGCTCGGGATGATTTCGAGCATTGTGCCGTTGGGGGCGCGGACGAAGAAGTTGCCGTCGTATTCAAAGTTGATGCGGAAGCCGAGGTGGCCGACGTACCACTGGGCGAGGCGTTTGGGGTCGGGCGAGGCGAGCGCGGTGTGTTCGAGGCCCTGAAACATGCATTGATGGTAGCAGAGCATGGGTGATAGATAGAATGAGAGGCGATGAAAAAGCTGACGCAGGCGGAGATCGAAGAGGCGGTGGCCAAGCTGCCGGGATGGAGCGTCGAAAACGGCAAGCTGCACCGGGAATTCCGGTTTGGGGATTTCGTGCATGCGTTCGGGTTCATGGCGACGGCGGCGATGGAGATTGAGAAGCGCGGGCACCATCCGGAGTGGACGAACGTGTACGACCGGGTGACGGTGGATCTGACGACGCACGATGCGGGCGGGATCACGGCGAAGGACGTGGACCTGGCGGAATTGCTGAACGCGGTTGCGGCGAAGATGGTGCAATGAGGGCGCGGGGGTGGGTTGTCGCGCTGGCGGCGTTGGGAGTGTGCCGGCTGGCGGCCGCGCAGGACGTGGCGGCGATGGAGCGCTCGGCGGACGAGGCGATCAACGCTTCCGTCGCGAAGGGCGATATTCCGGGCGCGGTTTTGCTTGTGGGGCACGACGGGAAGATTGTGTACGAGAAAGCCTACGGCGAGCGGGAGCTTGTGCCCGGGCGCGAGGCGATGACGGAAGACACGATCTTCGACATGGCGTCGCTGACGAAGGTGACTGCCACGACGCCGTGTCTGATGAAGCTGTTCGAGGAGGGCAAGATCCGGCCGGACGACCGGGTGACGGCGTATTTGCCGGAGTTCGAGAACGGGCACAGCAATATAACGCTGCGGGATTTGATGACGCATTTTTCCGGGCTGCCGCCGGATTTGGTGTTGAAGCCGGTGTGGAGCGGGTACCAGACCGGGATTCAGAAGGCGCTCGCGACGATGCCGG
>JAJYCN010000385.1 GCA_021778335.1 Acidobacteriota bacterium
CGGCTCGGTCGGATCTCTCCTCCCGGCTGGAGTCTGCTACCGGGCGCTCTGGCGCTTACCCGGACGGGACTTTCACCCGCGAGAACAACGCGTCTTTCAGGACGCACCATCCTGCCATTACATTTCCTCTTCTCGGCGGGCCCCCCTGAAGCCGCCCCGGCCGGACCCTCGCCGCCCCCACGGAGTGGGCGAAGACGCCCTTGCCCCCTGACTAGGCAGGCAAGTTGAATTGGCGCTCGATTTCCTCGAGCGTCTTCCCCGTCGTCTCGCTCACCGACCGGTACACGAACACAAACCCCACCGCGCAGATCCCCGAGTAAGTCCAGAAAGTCCCCGCCTGCCCCACGCTCCGCTCGAGCAGCGGAAAGGTATAAGTCAGAACGAACGAAGCAATCCACAATGCCGACACGGAAACCGATACCGCCGCCCCGCGCACCCGGTTCGGGAATATCTCGGAAATCAACACCCATGTAACCGGCGCGAGCGTCATCGCATAACATCCGATCGTGCACAGCGTGAGCACCAGCACCGTCGCGCCCCGCAACTGCGCCATGTACGCAAACCCGATCAGCAGGTGCGCCACCGCAAGCCCGCCGCAGCCCACCAGCATCAGGGACCGTCTCCCGGCCCGGTCCACAAATCCCAGCGCCACCAGCGTGAACACCAGGTTCACCACCCCGGTTATCACCACGTTGAACAGCATCCCGCTGATCCCGTACCCCGCGCCGCGGTAAATCTCCTCGGCGTAATTAAATATCACGTTGATCCCGCACCACTGCTGCAGAACCGCCAGCGCCACTCCGATCAGAAGGATCTTCCCCATCGCCCGAGTCCGGAGATGCGCCCATCCGCCGCCCTCTTCCGGCCCCGCGTGAAGCGTCTCCTCGATCTCTTCGAGCGATCGCGCCGCGTGTGCCTCGCCGCCGATCCGTTCCAGCGTCTTCCGCGCCGCCTCCGTCCGCCCGCGACGCAGCAGCCATCGCGGACTCTCCGGCACCATCCACGCGCTTGCGAAAAACACCAGCGCCGGCGCCGCCACCGCCGTAAACATCCACCGCCATCCCGCCTGCCCGTTCCACGAAAGCCGGATCGTCTCCGCCGTCGCGTTGTCCGGCACCGCATCCGCAATCAGCCAGTTCACCACCTGAGCCGCGAGAATTCCCACGACGATCGTCAATTGGTTGAGCGCCACGAGGCGCCCGCGCCACGCCGCCGGACTAATCTCTGCGATATACAGCGGCGAAACGTTCGATGCCATTCCGATCGCCACGCCCCCGCAGATCCGCCACGTGACAAACCACGTGAATTCCGGCGCCCACCCCGTCAACACGGACGAAGCCGCGAACAAGAACGCCGCAAGAATCAGCAGCGGCTTCCGTCCGAACCGGTCCGCCGTCACTCCCGACATCACCGAGCCGATCAGACAACCTAACAGCGCGCAACTGTTCGCCCATCCGATCAGCTCCGCCGAATTCAGTCGAAAGTAAGTTTCGTAGAACGGCTTCGCTCCTCCAATCACGACCCAGTCGTAGCCGAACAGCAAACCGCCCAGCGCGGCCACCGTCGCAATCATCCAGATATACGCGGTCCGGTACTCGATGCCGCTCGGCGCTTGACCCGCCAATGCACGCCCGTCGTGCATGAAACGCCCTCAGCGCCTCGTGGCGGAGCGCGGGTCCGCTTCGAGTTCGAGTTCCGCCATCAGGTCCGCCGCTCCCACGTGGTTGCGGTCGGCCGAAAGCACGCTTCGCAGTAGCCCCATTCCCTCCTCCTTCTCGCCCAGGCCCAACTTCGCCTGCGCCTCCAGAAACGCCGCCGTCACCTTGTTCCGCTCTCGCAAGTCGTCGTTGAATAGCAGCATCAAGGGTAGAGAAGTCGCGAAATAGTCGATCTTGGGCTCCCTCCGCCGAAGGTCCGCTGCGTACACGAGCATCTGCTCGAACAGCCGCCGGGCTTCCTCCGTCTCCCCGAGACAAGCCAGCGATAGCCCGCTGTAGTAACTCATCTGGGAAAACTCCTGCACCGCCATCTGCTGGAAATCCCCGCGCTCTTGTGCCGCCATGCGCCAGTGCCGGTGTGCCGCCGCTTCGTCTCCCGCACCCTGATACGCCGCGCCAAGCCAGTAAAAGATGTTACTTCGGCTCGCCAGCGGATGCCACGCCTCGCCCAGGCTCTCCGGTGGATCAAGCGCCCGCTCCAACCTTTGGATGGCCTCCTCGAAATCCCGGTCCGCCACTGCCCGCGTGCCCAGCGCAACCTGCGCCGCTACAAATTGTCCCAGCGCCAAACCCTCTCCGCCCTCCCATGGCTGGAACCGCCGCGCCTCCATCACCGCGAGCGCTTTCTCCGGCGCGCCTGTCAAGTTATACAGCGCAGCTAACTCCACCGATAAATCGTCCCTCTGCCGCACTAACTCGGGAAACCCCTCGAGTTCTTCCAGCCGACGCTCCGGCCTCTCCCCAATCCGCTTCCATAGCTGGTCGCGCTCATACAGAACCCTCGCGTCGCCGGGACCGGCCGCAAACGCCTTGTCAAATGCACGCCGCGCTTTCTCCGCATCGGCTGACACGTTGAAATACGCGATCCCCAAGTTCCGCCACACCGTCGGAAACGCCGCATCGATTTCCGCCGCGCGCTCCCACAAGGAAATCGCCTCCGCGTGCCGCCGCCGGTCATAGAAGAGATTGCCCAAGTAATACGCCGCGCGCCCATCCCGAGGATTCGCCTCCATCGCCGCCTCGAGCATCAGAATTTCTTCCAACCGGCTCGGAAAACAATAATCCGGCCGCGCCGCCTCTGCCTCCCGGCGGAACTTCGCTGCCGCTTCCCGATTTCCCGCTTTCGCCTGGCAGTATGCCGCCGCGTAGAAAACCATCGGCACTGTGCCGTCTTTCGCTCCGCGGTCGCACGCCGTAAGTATCGCCGCCGCCTCTTCGTACAACCCCAAGTGCTCGTAGTCGCAGGCCAGGTCAATCCGCACTGCATTCGTCATCCGAGTCCACGGTTCTCTCAAATAGAGCGCCCATGCATCCAGCGGATCTTGGGCCAGAGTCTCTTCGAGTACCTTCTCCGCTCCCGCCCCATCGCCCAACTTACGCTTCGCCACAACGCGGAGGTTCCGCGCCTTCAGATGCATCACCCCGCACGCAAGCGCCTCCTCCACGTGCGCGAGCGCCGCCGTCCAGTGCCCACGCTTGGCATCCATCTCCGCAATCGCGAAATACGCCGGCGCCCGCCACGCGCTGTTCCAGGCCGCCTTGAAAAACGCGTCGTAAGCGTCCGCGTCTTCCCCGCGATACCGCAGCGTCAGAGCCAGATTGTAGTACGCCTCGCCGTCATACGGATTCGGATTGCGCCACGTCAGCCTCTCGATCGCTCTCCGGAAACATCCCTCGGCCAACGCGAACTCGCCGCGCCGGAGATGCCACAACCCCAGCGCATTGTTCGCCCGTGCGTCCCCTGCATCCCGGCGCACCGCCTCGCGCCAGTAATCTTCCGGCCGCCGCGTCGCGTGCCGGTACTGCTCCAGGTGCAACCCTGTCACATAAAGGTCATCTACGCTCGCGATCTGCTCCGCCGGCAAGGGCTCGCTCGCCGGCGCCGGCGGTTTCCCCGCTGCCCGCTCCACCCGTTCGTACCGGATCACTTCCTCGCCCACGCGCGCATGCACCGCCAACGTCAATCCCGCCTCCTCAACGCCCGCCGGCAACCGCACCTCCTCCACCAACGCCGCGCCCGGCTTCAGATCCCGCACCCACTCGCCGATCACGCTTGATCCGCACCCCAAGCGGACCACCGCCCCATCGAACGGCCGCGTCACGCAAACGCCCACGCGAGCTGCGCGGCCTTTCACCTTCAGACTGACCGCCGCGTCCGTATTCGCCTTCTGCGCAGGCCCGATCTTCTGGATCGGATACCAACACTGCTGGAACGTC
>JAJYCN010000093.1 GCA_021778335.1 Acidobacteriota bacterium
TCTCCAGAGCCGCGCCCCCGTCCCCACTGAATCCCGCCACGCCGGTCCCGGCAATCGTCTCTACCGTCCCGTCCGCGTTGATCCGCCGGATCAGGTTATGGTTTGTATCGCAGAACACAACGTTACCGGCTGGGTCGTAGGTAATGCCGGTCACCGTCCCGAGATACACGTTGTTCGCCGGAACGCCAGAAGGAACCGCCCCGCCTGCTAATGTGCTTATGTCGATCTGCGCGCACAACGGCAGCGCAGCCCAAACAAGTAAGATGAGTGCACGCATGAATCCCTCCGTTGGACGCGGCCGGTGCGAGCTTCCGGCATCGGGCGCGTCGAAGCGCGCCCACGGCTCAGCGTATCACACCGTCAACCACAATCAACACTCGCCTTCGCCGCCGTTGTATCATCGCAAAAGTCATGAAGCCCACCTCGATCTCCCGCCGCGCGTTCAACGCCGCTCTGCTTTCCAGCCCGCTCATCCTCCGCGGCGCTCCAGGGTCGCAAACCACGCGCGTAAAAATCGATACGGACCGCAAAATCGGCGAGATCGACCCCAAAATCTACGGCAACTTCGCCGAGCACCTCGGCCGCTGCATCGAGGGCGGCATCTTCGAGGAAGGCTCACCGCGATCCGACCCGCAGGGATACCGCAAGGACGTGATCGAAGCCGTCCGCAACCTCCACGTCGGCCTGCTCCGCTGGCCCGGCGGCAACTTCAGCTCGAACTACCACTGGATGGACGGCATCGGCCCCCGCAACGACCGCCCCAAGCGCCTCGAAATGGCCTGGCACACCATCGAAGACAACCGCTTCGGCACTCACGAGTTTCTCGATTACGTCGAGATGCTAGCCATTGAACCCTACGTCTGCGCCAACTTCGGCACCGGGACCTGGCTCGAAGCCCAGCAATGGGTCGAATACTGCAATCTCGACCAGGACACCGCCATGACCCAGCTTCGCAAGAAGAACGGCCGCGACGAACCTTGGAACGTCAAATACTGGAGCCTTGGCAACGAGATGGACGGGCCCTGGCAGATGGGCCACCGCTCCGCGGACGACTATGGTAAGTTCGCCCTCGAAGGCGCCAAGCTCATGAAGTGGACCGACCCAACCATCAAGCTCGTCGCCGCCGGGTCATCCAACTACAACCCGAACGCCGACTGGGTCGGCTGGAACCGCACCGTCCTTACTTATCTCAAAAACCACGCCGATTACTTATCCATGCATCTCTATGTCGGCAATCCGAAGGATAACTTCGAATCGTTCCTGGCCAGTTCGCTGAACCTCGCCGATAAGATAGAGACCGCCGAAGGCACGATCCGCGGTGTCATGACCGGCGAACCCAAGCGCACAATCTACATCGCCTGGGATGAATGGAACGTCTGGTATCGCGCCCGCGGCCAGGGCAAGGAAAGCGGACGGCGCATCCTCGAAGAGCACTACAACCTGGAAGACGCCCTCGTCATCGCGACGTTGCTCAATACCTTCGTCAACCACTGCCACATCGTCAAAATCGCCAATCTCGCCCAGTTAGTCAACGTCATAGCTCCAATCTTCACGAACAAACAAGGACTGTTTCTCCAGACCATCTACTATCCACTCCAGTTGTTCGCCATGAACTCCCGCGGCTACGGGCTCGAGTTATACGTCGACGGACCGAGTTACTCTACCGCGGAGTACTCTAAGGTCCCTATGCTCGATGTCTCCGCCGCTTACGACAACGGCCAACTCGTGCTCAACGTCGTCAACCGCTCCCGCACGGATGCACTCTCTGCAGACTTTGAACTCGAAGACAAGCAGTTCTGCAGCGAATTCGAAGTCGCCGAGGTCAACGGACCCGACATTAAGGCCGAAAACGACTTCGGCAAGACTCTCGTCAAAGCCGAGCGCAAATCCGCCTCGGCGAGCGGGAACCGGCTTCAGTACACCTTCCCCGCTCACTCTTACACGATGCTCAAGGGCCGCGTCAGCTAACCGGCCGGCTATTGCCCGAACTCCGCCACGACGGTGGTCTGCTTGTTATTCAGCATCACCGTCGATACCGGATTCGTCCCGCTTACGAGCCCGGACCATGCCATGAAGGTGTACCCTGGGTTCGGTGTCGCCGTCAGTTTCACCGCCACGCCCTGCGGATAAATTCCTCCAGCGGGACTAACCGTCCCGCCCTGCACCGGGGCTACCACGATCTTGAGGTTCACCGGCGGATTCACCTGATAAGTTACGCTCACACTTGGCGCAACATTTCCCGCGGTATCCACCGCTCCCGAGCACGTCGCCGTGAAGGTTCCCAACCCATTCGACGGCCCGGTCACCGTCAGCGCCGCATTCGCCGCCACACCCGAAAGCGCATCCGTGGTGTTACACCCCGCCCGCGGCACGTACCCCAGCGCGTAGATCGCACCGTTGGCAACACCCGTCACCGTCACGACAGGCGGCGTCAGGTCGATGCCGACTCCTTGCGTAATCAGTCCGCTGATATTGCCCGCGTTATCGAGCACACGCAGCGAAACGGTATGCATCGCCTCGCCGCTCACCGTCGTGGACCCGCTCGGACCATTCGTCACCAGCGTCGGGCCGTTATCCACCCAATACCTTAGCTGGTTCACGCCGCTTCCGCTGTCGCTTCCGCTCACGTTCGTAGTGACTGGCGAGACGTTTGTCCATCCTTGATTCAACGTCACCGAAAGCGAAATCGTCCCCGTCGGAGGGACGAGATCGATCCCCGCCGGCGCGACAAACAGCACCACTCCGCTCGTCGGAGCAAGATTTACATTCACGACGCCGCCGTTCACCGAGTAATTCGTGCCGCTCAGCGCGTCTTGTAACTGCGTCCCGTCCGAGAACAGTCCGGCTACCGGAAGCGCCGCCGCGTTCGCCGCAGCGCCGTTGTTCAACGCGACAATCGCCGTTTCGCCCGCGCCCGTCCGAGCAAACGCGTACGTGTCCGCCGCGGTCGATGCGGCCTGCGCATCCCCAATGAGCAGCGGCGTGAAACTCCCCAGACGAAGCGAGGGATGCTGCTTCCTCATGTGCGCCAGACGCGTGTAGAACTGAATCACGTTCGCATCCGGCGGTCCATAGATAGCCGGATTCCCGCTCGCATCCGTCCAGGGATACGGCGCCCGCGTATATGGATCGCCCACCGGCCCGTTCGCGCTGCTGTGGAGCGACGGGGAATTCAGCGCCGCCTCGTCGCCGTAGTAGATCTGCGGCGCGCCCGGATAAGTGAATTGAAACAGCGCCGCCAGTTCCATCCTTTGCTTGGCTTGCACGAGTCCGGTGTCGCCCAATTCCGTCAGCACGTACAACGCCCGGTTCGTGTCGTGGGAATCAATCAGGTTCATCATCGCCGCCGTCGACGGGGCCGGGTAATCGTCCCGGATCGCACGCATCGCGTGATCGAACTGGCTCGGTGTCAGCGCCAGAATTGCGTCATTCCCGTTGTCATTGTCGTCCACCCAGTTATAGGCACCTCGTGCGAATCCCAGCACGTTCCGCCGGAACCGGTAGTTCATCACCGAATCCAACTGATCGCCAGCCAACCATTGGCTTGCGTTGGGCCAAATCTCGCCGATCAGCGGCCCGTCGCTCTTGTAAGTCTTCGCATACGGCCGGAAATCGTGCCACCAGTCGTGCCCTAACTCGTTCGCCACATCGAACCGCCATCCGCTCGCGCCCTGGCTGTACCAGTTCTCCACTACGTTCGTCGAAGCCCGGTAGAAGAAGTCGCGTACGGCAGGAAGCGTGTGCAAAAACACCGGCAGACTGTCGAAGCCCGCCCACGACGTGTAGTCGGACGACGTGCACGGTACGTTGTTATCCAGAAACTGGAACCAGGCCCGGTAAATCGAGTTGAGTGATTCGCACGCCCCCGGATCCCCGCCCGTCCAACGCTGGTAGCGGTTGAAATATTTACTGTCCGAGGAAGCGTGATTGAACACGCCATCCAGAATCATCCGCATCCCGCGCCGGTCCATCTCCTGCGCCAGCGAAGTCAACGCCGCGTTCCCGCCGAGCGCCGGGTCCACCTGAAAGTAGTCGTCCGTGTCGTACCGGTGATTCGAGCTCGCCAGGAAAATCGGATTCAGATAGACCGTATCCACGCCCAGCGATTGCAGATAATCGAGCTTATCCTGCACACCCTTCAGGTCGCCGCCGTAAAACTGATTGCTGAAGTCGCCCGCATACTGCGTCGAGTAAGGATCGAAGATCGCCTCGTTCCACGTCCCATGCGTCATGATTCCGCCTTGCGTCCCAAACGCCGCGCCATACAGCGGCGGGCATCCCGCCGTACTCCCGGTCACGCAGTAATCGTTCGTCGGATCGCCGTTGCGAAACCGGTCCGGGAAAATCTGGTAGAGGTTAGCGTTCGCCATCCATGCCGGCGTTGTGAAGGCCGGATCGTATGTCGTCACCTGGAAAGAGTCGAACGGCTCGCTCAGCGAACCCTTGCCCGTGCCGTCCTTGTTCACGTTGTCGTAGTCGTCGATGTAGTCGTCGCTGTAGAACGCCATGTCGGAGCCGTTGAACACTTCGAATTTGTAATACACGATCGCCGGTGTCGTAGGCAGCGAGTAAGTTATCGTCCACTCGTCGTACAGCACATTGTTCTCGGTCCGGTTCTCCAGAAACCTCATCGGCGAATCGATGGGCCCGTTCGTTGTGCCGGTGGGCGGATCGTACAGATACACTCGCAGATTCACGCCGGTCGCCCCGTTATGCACCGTCCGGAACCGCAGCACCGCGGACGTCCCGGCGGGCGCCGCTCCCGCCGGATTGCGGTAGTAGGGGTCGAACGTGTCGTGCTTAAGCGATGCCAGATCAATGCTCGTACTCACCGCCTCGTCGTTCGAGAACGGAGGTGTGCTCGATCCGTTCGCCGTGCTCGTGACCAGGTAGTAATTCGGAAACACGGCCGAAGTTCCCACATTCCCATACGGATTCTCCGGCGGCAACTCTCCGTACACATAGCCGCCCGACGACGTCGCCAAACACAAGAATGCAAACGACGCCGGCATCCCTCCCCCCGTGATCGCCGACCAGGGAATCGATAGTTCCCGCACCGTCACGTTGTTCGTGGTGGACGACGCATAGACGCCGGCGTTGGTCACGGCGTTCGTCCATCCCCCGGAACCGTTTGAATTCCGGTGCTCGCGGTATCCATCCTTGAAGTAGGTCACAAACTGCGCCCGGAACGGCAGCGTGCCGATCTCCTCCCCGTCATAGTTAAAGCCAACCACGTTTCCGTTGAGGTTCGTCCCAGCGTTCGGGGGCGCCGGCAGATTCGCCCCGACATAGACAATCGCCCCTTCGCTCAGGTCCGCGTTCGTGACCGCAACATACAGGTTCGTGGCGTCCCAGGTCATGTACCAGGTCTGCCCACTCCCCGCGGTTTGTTGATTGTTCCCGCCGTACTCGCCTGTCTCGATAACTCCGTCAATCGATGGTGTATTGAACTGCGCAAAAGCAGGAGAGGAAGAAAATAGCGCAACTAACAGAAGAACTCTCGTCATGGGCACTCAGACTAACACCATTGCGAGCCGATGTCGAGGCGTTTCCGGATGAATTCCCGGTGAAGGCCATGCTCGCGCCGCGCTACCATTTCCAAGTGCCCCGGCCAGGTGCTTCCGGCACGGCGGCAAATGGCACTTCTTAGGAGGACTGATGATCAGTAGTCAATATCTACCCTGCCCGGCGATTGAGATCGTCGGCTGGCAGGGTTCCGCGCTCAGCAACGGCAAGGTACTTACCATGGGCGAATTCGTCCCATTCCGCGACAGAATCGTCGAGCGTCTTGAGAAAATCCGCAAGACGAACTCGGGCCGCAGGCTCTTCGCCGCCATCCACGCCACCGGGAAGAACGTCCGCATCCACGTGGGAGACGACTATCAAGACAATGCTGCCAAAATGGACCCGAACACCACCGACAACGGGGTCAATGCCGCCGTGAAACCGTTCCGCCCGGCTCACCACAATGTAGAACTTGCGCTCAAAGGCTCCGAGCGGGCGTGGCGGGGTCTTGACACGAGAGACGACCGGACCACGCAAAAGTCCCAGATTAAAACCCAAATGGCCCTGCTCGGCATGCCCACCCGCAAGTCGGAAACTGCGCCCATTTTCCAATCGGTCATGAACCGCACGCACCTGGGCATGACGCTCGATCCCCCAATTACACACAACCGCTTTGTCCGGCCCCAGGTCGAACTGCCCAGGCGGCTCAACATCTCGTCCTCCGAGTTCGACGACATGGCCAATGGCATGACATACATGCCGGACGACGTCTACTACCCGTTGTGCTTTCTGCTCTACGACTATTTGATCGCCGGGAACGGGACGAACGCACAGATCCGAGTGATGAACCAAATGACTTTCGATCATGACTTCGCGACTGACATTCAGAAGGAAAGTAAGTTTACTCGCAGCCGGCAGGAGACGGCAATCCGCCTTGACGCCGTGGTGCTCGCCCATGAACTGATTCATGCGTGGCGCATGATGGCCGGCCGCCGAATCGTCTCCGGTGGTTGGGAAGAAGAAGCGATGACGAGCGGCATTGGCCCGTTCACGGGCTGGACGCTTACCGAAAACTCTTTCCGTGCCGACTTCGGACTCTCTAAACGGAAGGAGTACGCCAACAATCGCCATTCCTCCGAACTGATGCAGAATTTGCACTCGACGAACTCCGGGCGTACCTACCGTGGCATCATGTTCTGAGCTTTCGCGGACTGGCACGTCTAGTGCAGGCGTTCGTCCCCTTGGGGGGGATGCGTGGGCGGATACCCACGCATTCCCTTCGGGCGCGTGGCGTGATCCGAAATCCGAAACTTTCCGGAAACGCTTAGACTAAAAATGAGGGCTGCGTGGCCCTGCTTATGGATACGCTTTTCAGCCGCTACCGGAACCTCACGGTGCTGCTGGCTCTGATCGTGGCTCAGCTTGTTCTTCTGGGCTACCAGGTACGGACCAACCAGAACGTTCGCCTGCTCCGCGTCTGGTCTGTCTCCGCTGTCACCCCGCTCGCCGAGTTAGCAGAAGCCGTCCGCAGCCACACGTTCGGTGTGTTCGGCAACTACTTCGTCCTGCTGGGCGTTAAGGACGAAAATCAACGCCTCCGGGATCAGGTCGGCGCGCTGACGATGGATAACCAGTTCCTTCGCACCGAACTGGCCGATGCCGACCGCGCCCGCGCCCTCCAGGTCTTCCAGGCCGAAACACCGTCGCGCACCATCGCCGCCCGCGTCATCGGCAACGGAACCGGAGCCAACTCCGCCACCGTCTTCGTCGACCGCGGGTCCGCAAGCGGCGTCGAAAGCGGCATGGCAGTCGTCACCCCGGAAGGCATCGTCGGCAAAGTCGTGGCCGCCTATCCAAGCGCCTCGCTCGTGCTGCTGGCCACCGATCCCACCTTCGCCGCGGGTGTCGTCTCCCAGAAAAATCACGTTTCCGGAACCCTCAAGGGCATGGGCCACGGCACGACGATGATCGACTATATTCAGAACGAGCAGAAGGTCGACGTCGGTGAGTGGTTCTACACCTCCGGCTACGACCGCGTCTTTCCCCGCGGCTTCCCAGTCGGTCAGGTCACAGTCGCCCGCAACAGCTCGAACGGCAAGCAAGTCTTTCTCAACCTCTCGGGCCTGCAAGGCGTGCCGGACGAAGTGCTGATCGTTCTCCAGGGGGTGCACGGCAAAATCCCGGAAAACCCTCCGCCGTCCCCCGGGGTGCACTTGATGCCGCTGCCGGAGGAGACCGGTTCCCCCTCCGCGCCAGGCGCCGCACCTGCCGGTCCGCCCGCCCTTGCCACACCGGCCGACCAGTTGCGTGAAGTCTACCAGCGCATCGGCCAGGTCGAAAACCACCAGTATGGAACCGCCGGCAGCATCCCGAACTTTAACGCCAAGGCCCCTGCCTCGCCCTCTCTCGCGCCAGCCACCGTCCAACCAACCCCTCCGAACTCCACTACAGCCGCCCACCCACCGGCGCAGCAGGCCGCCAGCCCTACCGCCCTCAAGCCACCAATCGCCCTGCCAGCCGGCGCCCCTAAGCCTTCGACCCTGGCGGTAAAACCGAATCCCACGAACAAGCCGCCCGCAACCGCGGCTAAGAAAACCAACCCGACGCCGGAGAAATTCACCGCGCCGCTCCTCATCCCCGACCCGACCGACGCCGACCCCAGCGCTCCAGACGCCTCGGCACAAACCCCCAAGGCCGGGCCCCCGGCGCCCAAACCGCAATGAGCGATTTCAGCGAGCGGCTTCTCACCGAGCCGCGGCGGCGCAAAGGGGAGCGCCTTCAGCCTTTCACTATCGTCCTGGCTCCGCTGGCGGCCATCCTGTTCCAGGTCTACGTCCCGCGCTTCTTCCCGTTCCTCGCCTATCTCGAACTTCCGCTCCTGGTCACCCTCCACTTCTCGCTCCGCCGGCGCGACCCCCTCCCGGCGGTCTTCTACGGCTGCGCCGTCGGTCTTATCCAGGATTCGCTCTCCCACTTCCCGCTCGGCATGTACGGTATCGTCAAAACACTCGTCGCTTACTTCGCCGCCAGTGTCAGCCAACGCTTCGAGGTCGAGCACCCGGTGGTCACCTTTACGCTCTCGTTCTTCTTCTACTTCTTTCATCAGTTCTTCTATTGGGTCCTTGCACGCGCACTCCTCGGAGAAAACATCCACTTCGATCCGCAACAGACTCTGCTCTACGGATTGCTCAACGCCGTGGTCGCTCTCCCGCTGTTCCATGTCTTCGATAGACTGAAAGAAGTGGGCTAAAGCGAAGGCGGCCCGCTGCAGGCGAAGTGACACCCGACGGCGAACGCGTATCTGAATCCGAATCGGTCCATGAACACCGCGTCCCGCGCGAAGACACCGGCGGCGGCAGCGCCAAGATTGCCATTTTCCAGTACGCCGCGGTAGCAGTCTTTGTGTTTCTCCTCGCCCGCTTCTGGGATCTCCAGGTCAAAAACCCAGCCATTTATCAGGAGCGCGCCGAGCAGAACCGCATCCGCGCCATTCCCGTCCCCGCCCCGCGCGGCAAAATCCTCGACCGCGACGGCCGGGTGATCGTTGACAATCCTTCCTCCTACCCCCTGCTGCTCAACCGCGAGAACCTGAAAACCGCCCATCTCCGGGAGATCGCCGCCGGCCTCAATCTCGACTACGACGCGCTACTCTCCCGCCTCAACCGCTTCCGCAACCGCCCCACTTACGAACCGATCATTATCAAAGAAGAACTCACCCCCGAGGAACTCGAATTCGTCGACGCCCACCGCGATCCCCACACCTTCCCCGAACTGACCCTCATCCGCGCCCAGCGCCGGCTTTATCCGCAGAACGGCCTCGCCGCCCATGTCATCGGCTACGTCGGTGAAGTCAGCGAAGCCGAACTCGATACCCCGGACTTTGCCAACTTCGACGCCGGCGAGATCATCGGCAAGGACGGGCTCGAGCGCCAATACAACTCGACTCTCATGGGCGTGGACGGCCAGCGCCGGGTCGTCGTCGACAACATGGGCCGCGAACGCCAGGTGCTCGACGACAAGGCCGCCATCCCCGGACACGACCTTCACACCACGCTGGATCTTGATCTTCAGGTCGTCGCCGACCTGAGCCTCGGTAATCGCGAAGGCGCCGTCGTCGCCCTCGACCCCCGCACAGGCGAAGTCCTCGCCATGGTCAGCAAGCCCGAGTTCGATCCCAACCTATTCTCTGCCCGCATTCGTAGCAAAGACTGGAATGCTCTCATCCAGAACCCCGACAAGCCGCTGCTCAACCGCGCGATTCAGGCTCAACTCGCCCCTGGTTCCACGTTTAAGCCGATCATGGCGCTCGCCGGACTCGAAACCGGCGTCATCGACGACAAAACCCGCATCCATTGCAGCGGCGGCGCCACTTTCTACGGCCGCTGGTTCAAGTGCTGGCAAAAGCGCGGCCACGGCGACATCGATGTCCATGGCGCCATCGTGCATTCCTGCGACGTCTTCTTCTACACCGTCGGAAACAAGCTCGGTATCGACCGCATCGCCCAATACGCCGAGATAGCCGGCTTCGGCCACAAAACCGGCATCGACCTGCCGCATGAGGCCGACGGCGTCATGCCCTCCACCCAATGGGTCATGCGCAACTATCACCGCAAGTGGTACGCCGGTGAAACCATCTCCGTCTCCATTGGGCAGGGCGCCGTCGCCGTCACTCCCCTTCAATTGGCGTACGCTATCGGCGGCATCGCCGAAGGCGGTATCTGGCGCACGCCGCATCTCGTCCGCGACGCCATGCATCCGGTTGCCTTCCACCGCTCCGACTTGAAACCCGAAGACGTCGCACAGATCGTCTCGGGCATGTATGGCGTTGTCAACGAAGGCGGCACCGGGGGTGCGGACCGCCTACCCGGCATCACCTTCTGCGGTAAGACCGGCTCGGCCCAGGTCGCCTCCAACCAACTCGTAAAGGCCCTTCGCGGCAGTAAACTCGCCGGCGAACTGAAGGACAACGGCTGGTTCGTCGGATTCGCGCCCCGCGACAATCCGGAAATCGTAGTGGCCGCCTTGCTTCAGGGCGGCGAACACGGCGCCGCCGCGGCGCCTATCGTCCGCGACGTCATCAAGGCGTATTTCGACAAACAAGCCCGCCAGTCACAGCCAATTCCGGTGCTGGCTTGGCTCCGCGCGCCCATCCCAGCGGCGCCATCCGCCGCGAAAACGCCAGAGCCCAAGGCGCCGCCTAGCGATGCCGACCTGGAGGACCGCTAAACCGATGGCCTCCTACCGCTCCCTCCGCGATTACGACTGGGTCCTCCTGCTCGTCAGCTTCGCCATCTGCAGCCTAGGCGTGCTGCAGATCTTCAGCGCTACCCTCGACACCAGCTTCCGCGACGCCTGGTGGAAGCAGATCGTCTGGATCGCAATCGGCGTCGCCCTCATGTGGATCGTCACCGCGATTGATTACCACGCCCTGCTCGGACGCGTGCCATGGCTCTACGGGCTTTCGATCCTTGGGCTGCTGTCCACCTTTGTCATCGGTCGCCGCGCCTACGGCTCTCAACGGTGGATCGGCGTCGGCGGCGTCCGATTACAGGTGTCGGAATTTGTCAAACTGGTGATAATATTGCTAGTAGCTCGCTACGTATCCGACCTGAAAGGGGAACGGATGGCGCCGCGGGATCTGTTGAAACTAGGCGGGTTAGTGGCGGTTCCCATGGTGCTTGTCATCAAGCAGCCCGACCTGGGAACGGCGCTGACCTACTTGCCGATTCTGGTAATGGGCATTTTTCTGGCAGGTTTGAAATGGCAGCATGCGGTAATCCTCATCACCTCGATCGCCTTGATCATGCCTGCCGGCTACTTAGTCCTGCGCGATTACCAGAAGGAGCGTCTGTTGAGTTTTCTCGACCCCAGCCGCGATCCGAAGGGCTCCGGCTACCAGGTGATCCAGTCCGAGATCGCGGTCGGCGCGGGCGGGATCTGGGGTCAAGGTGTCACGCACGGAACCCAGACCCAACTGCGGTTCCTGCCGGTGCCCCACACGGATTTCATTTCGGCGGCGTTCGCCGAAGAACACGGATTTGTCGGAATTGTCGTTCTCCTCGGGCTGTACTTCCTGCTGCTGATGCAGGTAGTGCAGAACGCCCAAATGGCGCCCGACCGGGAAGGCCTCTACGTTTGCATGGGCATAGCCGCCCTGTTGTTGTTTCATGTTTTAGTGAATATAGGAATGGTGGTGGGCCGGATGCCGGTCACCGGCATTCCACTGCCGCTAATGAGTTCAGGCGGCTCGAACATTTTGTCGGTATTTATCATGCTGGGGCTGGTGAACAATGTGCGGCTCCGGCGGTTTGCAAGTTGAATCAGGCCGGGAAGTGCCTGGTCTTTTAAAGGTTTGAAGAAGTTAGCGGGTTTGGCTTAGAAAGTATTTCTGCTTGCGCCGCGCGGGTGACCCGATTGCGGCGGCGTGGGCGTAAAGGATTCCGTTCCGGCTCAGGCGGTTGCCAATCGTTGCGTAGGCCTGGCGCCCGGACAGTAGTAACTGTAGAAAAGCCCCGCTCGGGAGCAGGATCGCAGCGGATCTCTCCGGGCGGCACGACTCGCTCCCGCCGCTTCGAGCCCCACGAAGCCTTGCCTTTCCGCAGCCACAAAGCGGAGGCTCTAAATGAGCAAGGAACTGGTAATCTCCTCCAACAGCCACGAAACCAAAGTGGCGATTCTCGAGGACGATCAGTTAGTTGAGATTTACTTTCAGCGCGCCAACGAATACTCGTTGGCCGGCAGCGTCCACAAGGGGCGTGTGACACGCGTGCTCCCTGGCATGCAGTCGGCCTTTGTCGACCTGGGGTTGGAACGCGACACGTTCCTCTACGTTTCGGATTTCTTCGACGAGCACGGCGAGGATATCGACCGCGTTGGTCCAACGCGCGAAGAGCGTGGCCGGGAAGAACGGGGACGAGGCGAGCGCCCCCCGCGCCAGCAGGAAGCGGCCCCACAGGTCGAAGGCGCGGCCCCAACCGAAGGCGGCGCGCCCACCGGGGAACGCCCCCCGCGCGAATACCCGCGCCAGGAAGGCGGCGACGACCGACGTTCCCGCCGCTCGCGCCGCCGAAGAAACCGCGGACATGGATTCCCCGAGTCAAAATACGCTGCCGGTGCTCCCGCGGCGGAAGAGGAGACCCCTGTCGAGGAACCCGAGCCCGCCGCCCCCGAAGCGCCCGTGACCGGAGCCGACTTCCTCCTGCTCCCCGGCGAATCGCTGGCCAAGTACAGACGCCCCGCCGCCGGAGCCGAAGAGGACGAAGATGCGGACCAAGCCGCCGACGCCCCGGTGCCCCCGACGAGCGACGCCGAAGACGCCCGGCTCGAAGCCAACGAAGAACTCGGCTTCGATTTCGGCACTGCGCCGACGGCAGCAACGCTCGTAGCAGAAGCGCACGCTACGCGCGATACGCCTCCCACGTTCGCTCCCGCTCTCGAAGAACAGCCGTCACAAGCCGCAGCGCCGGCTGAAACGGCTTCCACCGTTACCGCTTCCACCCAAGCGGCGCTGGAAGTAGCTTCCGGTCCGGAGGAGACTGAAGAAAAGGCCCCGGCTTCGGAAGCCTCTTTGGAGACGGAAGCCGAAGCGGCTGAAAGTTCCGAATCCCCCGAGGAGCCGGCCCACGAACCTGCTCTCGCTTCCCGGGCCGAAGTGATGGGTCGCCCCGAATCTCTCAGTGCTCAAGTCCGCGGTGAGCCCGGCGGCCGCTACCTGCACCGCGGCTCCCGTAGAATGCGCCGCCGGATGCGCGGCGGCCAAGACAGGCAGGGTGGCCGAGGCGAAGAACAGCGCACCGAAGAGCGCCGAGCCGAGCCGGCCGAAGCCCCTGAGCCCCAGGCCGAAGCCCCCGTTGCGACCCGGGCTCCCGAATCCACTGCTCCCATGCCCTCCATCAGCGACCTGCTGAAGGAAGGCCAGGAAATCATTGTCCAGATCGCCAAGGAACCGCTGGGCCAAAAAGGCGCCCGCATCACTTCGCACATCGCGCTGCCCGGCCGCTACGTCGTCTACATGCCGACGGTGGAACACACCGGAGTCTCGCGCAAAATCGGCACCGACGACGAGCGCCAGCGTCTAAAGCGCATCCTGCAAACCCACCGCGCCGGCATGCCCGGCGGCTTCATCCTCCGCACTGCCGGCGAAGGCCGCACCGAGGACGAAATCGCCGCCGACATGAACTTCCTGTTCAACCTCTGGCTCGATATCCGGCAGAAGGCCGAAAAGCACCCGGCGCCTGTACTGCTGCACCACGACCTCGACATCGTGCAGCGCATCCTCCGCGACCAGTTGACCGACTCGTTCAAGTCCATCTGGGTCGACAACGAAGAGCTATATGAAAGCGTCCTCCGCTTTGTGCAGCGCTTCCAACCGGCCCTCGTCGGCCGCGTGAAGCTATTCACCCGCGAAGGCCCGATCTTCGACGCCTTCGGCGTCTCCACCGAACTCGAAAAGGCGCTCCGGCCGAAAGTCTGGCTCAAGTCCGGCGGCTACATCGTCATCAACCAGACCGAGGCCCTTGTCGCCATCGACGTCAACACCGGCAAGTACGTCGGCAAGAGCAACCGCCTCGAAGACACGATCGTCAAGACCAACACCGAAGCCGTGAAGGAGATCGTGCGCCAGATCCGGCTGCGCGACCTGGGCGGCATTATCGTGGTCGACTTCATCGACATGGACGAGCGCAAGAACCGCCAGAAGGTGATGCAGGCGCTCGAGGAAGCCATGCACAGCGACCGCGCGCCGTACAAGATCCTCCAGTTCAACGATTTCGGCCTCGTCGCCATCACCCGCAAGCGCGTCAAACAGAGTCTTGAGCGCGCCCTTTGCTCGCCCTGCCCGTACTGTGAAGGCGCCGGCTACGTCAAGAGCGTCCGTACGACAGTCGGCGAGATCCTGCAGGAAGCATATAAGCTCCGCGAAGCTGTCCGCGACAGTAAGGACGTCATTTTGCGCGTCCATCCCGAAGTGGCGCGCGAGTTGAAATCGAGCGAAAACCAATACCTCGAAGAACTCGAGGAAATCCTCGGCCGCCCCGTGCTCGTCAAGGGCGACCCGACCCTCCACCAGGAGAAATACGACCTGGCTTGACGCCTCTTCCCGCACATCCGGACCCTCCGGACCCTCCGAAGGCCCCGGGTGTGCGGGCTATGCTATATTGAAGTATCTGCGGAATCGCAAGGCATTCTTTTCTCGCTCTTCCTCGAGCCGGATCCGCCCGGTCTCCACAAATCTGGATCCATTCCGTGTCTACCATTTCTGAAGGAGTTCTCCGCTTGTACCGACGTACAACCGTTGTTTCGTTCTATCCCGGCGCCGTCGTGGCGCGCCGTTTCCCCGTTTCCGAATGACGCCGCCAAGAAGCTTTCCTCCCCGCCGTCCTCGCATCCGGGAAAACGTAAATGAGGCGATCCGCGCGCGCGAAGTACGCGCCGTGTTCCCCGACGGGAGCGTCGAGATCATGCCGACGCCCGCCGCCGTCCGCCGCGCCCAGGAATTGGGCCTCGACCTGATTCTCATCGCGCCCACCGCCGAACCTCCCGTCGCCAAGGCGATGGACTACGGCCAGTGGCAGTACGAGAACAAGAAAAAGCAGCACGAAGCCAAGAAAAAGCAGCACGTGATCCAGGTAAAGGAACTGAAATTCCGCCCCAATACCGACGACCACGACTACGAGTTCAAGAAGAACCACGCGCTGCGCTTCCTGAAGGAAGGTAATCGGGTGAAGGCGGTGGTGCAGTTCCGCGGCCGCGAGATCGCCCACGTCGATCTCGGCAAGAAACTGCTGCTGCGTTTCGCCGAAGACCTCGCGCAGGCCGGCGCCATTGAGGGCCAGCCTCGCCTGGAAGGCCGAAACGCCCACGTAATCATCAGCCCGATCAAGCCGGCAAAGGAAGCCAAGCCCAAAGAAGCTGCGAAACAGGGGGCGCCGGCGCCGCAGCAGCAACAACCCCAGTAGCCGGGCGCGCGGCCTGGCTCAGTAAAACAGATACTTCTGCCAGCGGTCGTCGCTCTTGGCAAGCAGGCGCATCAGGTGCCGGCTTGTGTGGAGGCTGAACGGCCTCGGCATGCGCGCCAGTTTCATGCCCGCTTCGTCCGGCGTGCGGCTGCCCTTGCGGTTGTTGCACGGATGACAGCAGGTCACCAGGTTTTCCCAGGTCGTCTCGCCCGCCCTCGAACGCGGAATTACGTGGTCGAGCGTGAGTTCCGACGACGGCAGGGTACGGTGGCAGTACTGGCAGGCGTAGCGATCGCGCATCAGAATGTTCTTGCGGCTCAGCGCCCGCGTCTGGTGCGGAATCCGCCGGTACTCGAGCAACCGTATGACGCTCGGCACTGCCTGCGCCGAGCGCGCCGAATGAATCTGCTGATGCGACAGTTCCTCGGCGGCGGCAACCCCTTTCAACACAAGCACAACCGCGCGCCGCGCCGCGCAGACGTTAATCGGCTCAAAGCTCGCATTCAGTACGAGGACGGGCTTATGCAGTCGATCCAAGCTTGGCATTGTCTAGGCTCCGGGCAGTAGTGAATTCGCGCGAGATGCGGGCATCCGCGCCATCGGACGGCCAAGTGGTCCCCGGACGTCCGGCGCGCGCCAGCACTGCGATAGAAACCGATTGTGCCCCTGCGCGCTTCAGCGCCGCGGCGCAGGCGCGTAGCGTCGCGCCCGTGGTCATAACGTCGTCGACAAGCAGGACGCGGCGGCCTCGCACCAGGCTTCGATCGCGCACCAAGAATGCCCCGGCCACGTTGGCCCGCCGCGCCGTGCGGCTGAGGCCCGCCTGCGTCGACGTAGCGCGGGTGCGCCGCAACGCGTTCACCGGCTTCAATCCCAACACAGGCGCCAGTTCGCGGGCCAGCATCATCGCCTGGTTGTAACCGCGCGTCCACCGTCGCCGCCAGTGCAGCGGCGTGGGAACGATCAAATCGAAGCGCCGGTCTCGCGGCATGGCCAGGCGCAGCAGCCTTCCCAGCGGCCGCGACAGCGCCGTCACGCCGGCGTATTTGAAAAGGTGCACCAACTCGCGCAGCGGCTCCTCGAACACGCCGTAGGCGAACACTTCGTCCGGACCGCTCGCATCCGCGCGGCAGAGCGCGCAGACGCCGTTCTCATCGAGCGGGTGCGCATTCGAAAACGGCGCACGGCAGCGGGAGCAGGAGTACTCGGCCGAGAACGGCTCAACCGAGCCGAGGCAGGAATCGCAAACAGGAATGCGGGAAATGTTTTGGAGGGGCTTGCCACAGACGCGGCAGTCGTCGGGAAACAGGAGGGAGCAGAAAAAGGCGGCGCACTTCTCTGCGAACCGGCGGGCCGGTTCCGGCGCGAGAGTCGTGAGCCGTCTACTGCTGAAGACGCACCCCCCTTAAGTAGAAAGTATAGCGCAGAGGCGGAAACGAACGGAGGCTGCATGATAGAGTCATCACGATATGTGGCAGCAGATCTACTCGCCCTTAGGCGGAAGTCTAGGTTGGTCGGCCGCGGCCGCGGCGCTCCCCGTCGCGGTCGCCTTGATTTCGTTGGGCGTGTTGCACCTGCCCGCATGGAAGTCTTCCCTTCTCGGTGTACTGAGCGCGGCGGTGGTCGCCTTCGCCGCCTATAACATGCCGGGCGCTCTGCTGTTGAACGCGGCCGGCTACGGAGCTGCGTTTGGCCTGTTTCCCATCGGATGGATCGTCTACGCGGCGATCCTGCTCTACAACATCGCTATCGACACCGGCAAATTTGAAATCATCAAGGATTCGATCGGCGGAGTCACCGGCGACGAGCGCATGCAGATGCTGCTCATTGCCTTTGCCTTCGGAGCATTTCTCGAAGGCTCGTGCGGATTCGGCACGCCGGTAGCGGTCGCCGCGGCCATGCTCGCCGGCCTCGGCATGGCGCCGCTTCGTGCCTCCAGCGTCTGCCTGCTCGCCAACACTGCGCCGGTGGCCTTCGGCGCGATTGCGATTCCACTGGTGACGCTGGCCGGCATCACCGGCCTTCCGATCGAGTCCCTGAGCGCCAACGTCGGGCGCATTGTGGCGCCCGTTTCGCTGATCCTGCCCGCGTATCTGGTCGTCGTCATGAACGGCTGGGCCTCGCTCGGCGAGGTGTTGCCGGCCGTAGCGGTGAGCGGCGTTGCGTTCGCCGGAACGCAGTTCGTTATCTCGAACTTCGTCGGCGCCTCGCTCACCGACATCCTCTCCTCGCTCGCCGCCATGCTCAGCCTCATCGCTCTGCTCCGCCTATGGAAGCCAAGGGGCTGCGCCGAGCGCGTCCGCCACCCCCACTCGGCGCGCGACCTCTGGTCGGCGTGGATGCCCTACGTGCTTCTCGTCGTCTTCGTGCTGCTCTGGGGCTTCGACGGCGTCAAGCACGTGCTCGAACTCGCAACGGTCAAATTCGCTTGGCCGGGGTTGCACAACAAGATTCTGCGCACCGCGCCGGCTGTCGCCTCCGCCTCGCCTTATGGGGCAGTGTACACACTGAACTGGCTTTCGGCGGCCGGCACGGCATGCCTGTTCGCCGCGATCGCCGGTGCGATGTTCCTCGGCGTGAAACCGCGCCGGCTCGCGCAGCTTTCCTGGAGTACCGCCCGGCAGTTGCTCTTGCCGATGGTGACAATGGCCGCGGTGCTCGCGCTCGCGTTCCTGATGAACTACTCCGGCGCTACCGCAACGCTCGGTCTCGCCTTCGCTGCTACGGGAAAGATGTTCCCCTTCTTCAGCGCGCTGCTCGGTTGGCTCGGCGTGTTCCTCACCGGCAGCGACACGAGCTCCAATGCGTTGTTCGGCAGCCTGCAGGTTGTCACCGCGGCGAAGTTGCACTTGAACCCCGCGCTGATGGCTGCCGCGAATTCGAGCGGCGGCGTGATGGGCAAGATGATCAGCCTGCAGAGCATCGCGGTGGCCGCGGCAGCCACCGGCATGGCGGCGCGCGAGGAGACTTCGCTGTTCCGCTTCACGCTGAAACACAGCGTGCTGCTGGCCGGGGTCACCGGCCTGATAGCGACGTTTTACGCTTACCTGCAGCCGGGATGGGTGCGGTGGTAGGCCGCGTCACCGCGCGCGCCACCACCGGGATGAGCATATTCCGCGGCTCCGCGGCTTCGGAGCGCGCCCGCGTATTCAACTCCTGATTCAGCGTCGTGACAAACTCCTCCATCTGGCGCTGCATGGCTTCCATCTTCTGCCGCATGTTGAGAATGATTTCGACGCCCGCGAGATTGACACCCAGTTCACGGGTCAGCTTCAGAATGATCTCAAGCCGCTCCAGGTCGCTGTCCGTATACAGGCGCGTGTTGC
>JAJYCN010000386.1 GCA_021778335.1 Acidobacteriota bacterium
GATCCTGTATTGCGCCCTGACGCTGGTGCAGGTGACGGCGTGGCAGTGGTGGACGGCGGTGTCGGGGGTGGATTACAAGGACGGGTTGGTTTACACGGATTGGAAGAAGCCGGAGGATGAGGAGAGCGTGATCCCGTCGCGACTGCTGTGGGCGTTCGGGAACTACAGCCGGTTTGTGAGGCCGGGGATGAAGCGGGTGGGGCTTGAAGGGGAGAGCCACGACATATTGGGGCTGATGGGTTCGGCGTACAAGGACGAGGCGGGGCGGAAGGCGGCGGTGGTGTACGTGAACGCGGGGACGGGGGCGCGGCGGGTTAGGCTGGATTTCGCGGGGACGAAGGGTTGGAGGCCACGAAATGTGACGCCGCATGTGACGTCGGACCGGGCGGGGGATGAGCTGAAGCGGTACCCGGCGGTGGGGGCGGGGCAGGTGGTGGACATCCCGGGGCGGAGCGTGGTGACGCTTGAAGCGGAATTTATTTGAGGTTAGGTGATGCGTTTCACCGGGTTTTGACGCCTTTCCGTATAAGGGGTGGATCCGGAAATGGGAACGCTGAGGTACAACGACATTCCAACGCCGCGGATGTGGAGGCGGGATTGCGGCCGGGCGATGGGGCTGCATCGCGCCGATCCGCTGTTAGGGCGCGTGGAGGCGCTGCTGGAGGAGTATGCGCGGGACACGGCAGGCGAGGGGCTGCTGGCTCTGGTGGAGATGTACCGGGTGCTCGAAGCCGGGCGGCGGAGGCACCGGTTGACGGCAGCAGTGCGGGCGCTACGCGAGTGTGTGACGTGGCGGCTATGCCGGATTCTGAGTTGCGAGGCGAGCCGGCTGCCGTACGAGATCGAGACGATGTTCGGGCACGGCGAGGGGAGGCTGGCGATGGCGGCGGGACATCCGGGGAGCGGCTCCTGGGCCTGAGGCGGGCCGGTGGTGGTGTGCGCTATTAAGGAGGAGTGCACATCAGGATTGGCCGGTTGGCCGCGGCGGTGCTGGCGGCCGGAGTGGCGTTCGGGCAGACTTCGTATTACCGGCATGTGATTTTTGACGACAGCCGGAGCGCCGGGCCGTACTTTTTCAGCGAGGGTACGGTGGTTGCTCCAAGCGCGCTGGAACTTGAAGGGGACCGGCTGCCGGTGGAGACACAGATTTTCCGTACGCCGCCGAATGCGCTGCGGATGCGGTGGACGTCGGCGCCGGGCGGGAGCTGGGAGGCGATTCTGCGGGTGGAGCGGCTGCGGAACCGTCCGGTGACGTTTGTCGGGGACGCGCTGTATTTCTGGTGTTACTCGCCGGAGGGGGCGCCGGCGGGGAGCCTGCCTACGATCCGGCTGAGCGACCGGGACGGAGGGTTTTCCGAACCGGTGGCGCTGGAGACGCAGATGGAGTCCGTGCCGGCCGGGAAGTGGGTGCAGGTGGTGCTGCCGCTGCGGCTGTTTACTTCGATTTCCTTTCATCCGTTCGAGCCGCACCGCCTGGCGGAGATTCATTTCACGCAGGCGGGTGCGGACGGCGCGGAGCGGACGCTGATACTCGACGATGTTTCGATCGACGATGAGGAGCTGCCGGGCGGGGGTCCGCCGGAGCCTCCGGGTCCGCTGCAGGCCAAGGGGTATGAGAGGCATATCGACTTACAATGGGCGCCGTCGCCGCATGGGCGGGTAAGAAGGTACGTGATTTACCGGTCGTTTGACGGGAGTAAGTTCGATCCGGTGGGGATACAGACGCCGGGACTGGACCGGTACTCGGATTTTCTGGGAGTGACGGGGCGGACTGCATATTACCGGGTCACTGCGAGTGACAGTGCGGGGAGAGAGTCGGCGCCGACTCCGGTGGCGGCGGCGGAGACGCGGGCGATGACGGATGACGAGTTACTCGATATGGTGGAGGAGGCGTCGATCCGGTATTACTGGGAGGGAGCGAACGCGGAGTCGGGGATGACGCTCGAGAACATTCCGGGCGATGACGATATTGTGGCGACGGGGGCGTCGGGATTCGGGATTCTGGCGATGTTAGTGGGGGTGCATCGGGGGTTCATTCCGCGGCGGGAGGCGGCGGCGCGGATGCTGCGGATCGCGGATTTTCTGGAGCGGGCGGACCGGTTTCACGGAGCGTGGCCGCACTTTATCGATGGGCGGACGGGCAAGGCGATGCCGGTATTCGGGATGTACGACGACGGCGGGGACCTGGTGGAGACGGCGTTCCTGACGCAGGGGTTGCTGGCGGCGCGGCAATTTTTCGACGGGCGGAGCCGGACGGATCGGCGGATCAGAGAGAAGATCACGGAGTTGTGGGAGGGAATCGACTGGAGCTGGTACCGGCAGTCGGCGGACGGGGATTTTCTGTTCTGGCACTGGTCGCCGGATTACACGTGGAAGATACATCACCGGCTGATCGGCTGGAACGAGACGATGATTACTTACTTACTCGCCATGGCCTCGCCAACGCATCCGGTTCCGGTGAGTATGTATTACTCCGGGTGGGCGAGCCAGGCGGAGGTGGCGGTGCGGTACCGGAACGGCGGGCCGGGGAGCGTGAACGGGGATCATTATGTCAACGGGCATAGTTACTACGGGATCCGGCTGGCGATCGGGGCGCGGCATGGCGGGCCGCTGTTTTTTACGCATTATTCGTTTCTCGGGTTGGATCCGCACCAGTTGCAGGACAAGTATACGAATTACTTTTTGAACAACCAGGCGATTGCGCGGATTAACCTGGCTTACTGCGAGCGGAACCCGAAGAAGTTTCCGGAGTATGGGAAGCAGTGTTGGGGGCTAACGGCGAGCGATGGGCCGAACGGGTACGCGGCGAATGAGCCGGAGAGTTGGGGCGACGACGGAACGATTGCTCCGACGGGCGCGTTGGCTTCGATGCCGTACACGCCGGAAGCATCGATGGAGGCGCTGAAGTATTATTACCGGGTGTTGGGGGACCGGCTGTGGGGGATTTACGGTTTCCGGGACGCGTTCAATCTGAAGGATAACTGGTGGGCCCGGATTTACATGGGGTTGAACCAGGGGCCGCAGGCGGTGATGATTGAGAATTACCGGAGCGGGTTTGTGTGGAAGTTATTCATGGCGAATCCCGAGATCCGGGATACGTTGAAGCGGGCGGGGTTGGAAGCGGTGCGGGGAAGGGAGATGCGGCGATGAAGCGGGCGTTGCTGGCGTGGGGGATGTGCATGGGGTGCATGGCGCAGACGATCACGGTGAATGCGAGCGGGGAGGCGCGGCCGTTTCCGCATTTCTGGGAGCGGACGTTCGGGTCGGGGCGGGCGAACCTGTCGATGCGGCAGAGTTACCGGGACGACTTACGGACGGTTCACGAGGCGACGGGGTTCGAGTATGTGCGGTTTCACGGGATCTTCGATGAGGAGAACGGCGTTTACTCGGAGAATGCGCAAGGCGAGCCGGTTTATAACTGGACGTACGTGGACCAGATTTACGACGGGCTGCTGGATGCGGGCGTGAAGCCGTATGTGGAGTTGAGTTTCATGCCCTCGAAGCTGGCGTCGTCGCAGAGGCCGCATCCGTTCTGGTATAAGCCGCTGCCGAATCCACCGTCCGATTACGGGAATTGGGGCGCGCTCGTGGAGGCGTTTGCGAGGCACCTGGTGGAGCGGTACGGAATCGAGGAGGTGTCGCAGTGGATTTTCGAGGTGTGGAACGAGCCGAATATCGATTTCTGGACGGGGAAGCCGGCGTTTGAGACTTACATGCAACTGTATGCGAGCGCGGCGAAGGCGGTGAAGGCGGTGAGTCCGCGGCTGCGGGTCGGCGGTCCGGCGACGGCGCAGGCGGCGTGGGCGGGGGTGTTTATCGCGGCGTGCGTGAAGCAGGGACTGCCGGTGGATTTCGTTTCAACACATGTGTATGGGAACGATTCGGCGCAGAACGTGTTT
>JAJYCN010000387.1 GCA_021778335.1 Acidobacteriota bacterium
GGCTCTGCGCCGCATCGGGAAGCTCATTTGGGAAGGCGAGACGCGCGTGCTCTCCGCTTCGCCGTGGCAATATCGCAACCGGGTGCGCCTGCACTTTTCCGGCGGAGCGATGGGCTACTTCGCTTCGGGCACGAACGCGGTGGAAAAGATCGGCGCATGCGCCATTGCCAGCCCGCGCATCGACGCCACGGTCCGCGCCATACACGAGGCCCTGCCGCGCATCGGCAGCTTCGACGCCTCCGTCGAACTTTTCACCAACGAAACCGCCGTCCAGATCTCCACCCGCGACCACCTGCCCAAAGCCGCGCGCGAGTTATTCGCGGGTCTCGGCGTCTCCACGCCCATCGAGTATCACGGCCTCCGGGTCAGCGCCGGTTCCTTTTTCCAGGTGAACCGCTTCTTAATCGACGACCTCGTTCGCGCGGCCACGGCAGGCGCCACCGGCGAGGTCGCGGTCGATCTCTATGCCGGCGCCGGTCTGTTCTCGTCCGCGCTGACCGCGGGCTTCTCGCAAGTCACGGCCGTCGAAATGGCGAACTCCGCCGCGCGCGACCTCGAATTCAACGGCCGCAACAGTCCCTCGCCGTGGCACGCCGTCCGAGCCGACGCCGCCGAGTTCCTCGCTTCCCTCGACAAGCAGCCGGACTTTCTCCTCGCCGACCCGCCGCGCTCCGGCCTGGGCGCACGCGTCGCCAAAGAACTCATCCGTCTGCGCCCGCCACGGTTGTGCCTGGTTTCCTGCGACCCCTCGACGCTCGCCCGCGACCTTGCGCTGCTCACCGCCGGCGGCTTCCGCATCGAGTCCATCACCCTCGCCGATCTGTTCCCGCAGACGTACCACGTCGAGACCGTGGTCCACCTGGCCGCATAAGCGCGGCGCTACGGCGTGGTTTCGTACGGCTTGATCTGCTCGGCGATCTTCGCATTGTCGCCCACTACGACCAGCGTCATCTTGTCGGGCACGATGTATTTTTGTGCAATGCGCTGTACTTCGCCGGGCGTCACCGCCATGACCCGCGGCACGTACTCGGTCAGGAAGGACCGCGGCAGATCCTGCGAGTCGACAAACTGCAGTTGGTTGATGACGGCGTCGGCGCTCATCGTGTTGCGGATCACGAAGGTTCCGGCGAGGTAGTTCTGGATGCCCTTCAACTCGGCTTCGGACGGCGGTGCGTCGCGCAGGCGGTTTATCTCGTAGAAGATTTCCTTGAGCGAAGGGCCGGTGACGTTGGTGGTAACGTCCGCCGCTTCGAGCCAAAAAGCCATATGGTGGCGCGTGGCAACTTGGCTGTAGGGCGAATAGGTGTAGCCTTTCTGCTCGCGGATATTGCTGGTGATGCGCGAAGCGAACGAACCGCCTAAAAGCGAGTCCATCACGACGAGCGGCATGTAGTCCGGGCTGCCGGGTTTGGCAACGGCGAGGCCGAGGAACAGCGTCGACTGCGGGGCGTTCGGGCGGTCGACGAGAGCAAAGGCATGGGTTGTGGACGGCATGGCCGGAGGGATGTCCGGAGCCGCGCCACGGGCCCATTTGGAGAAGGCCTGCTCGATAGCGGGACGCAGTCCGGGGCCCAATTTGCCCGCGACATAGAGATGAGCGCGGCCTGCATCGCAATTCGCCCGGTAAAACGCCTTGACTTGCGCTGTTGTCAGGCGCTCCAACTCGCCGGGAGCCGGGTAGACCCGCCCGTAAGGCTGATTCGGAAACAAAAGCTTCAGAAAATGTTCTAAGGCCTGGCTCTGCGCCTGGGCCTGCTCGACGGCCAAGTCCCGCGCGAGATTCTTCTTCAAACGGGCGATCTCGGAGTCCGGCAGCAGCGGATTCTCGAGCACATCCGCGAGCAGCAAGATGAACCGCGGCCCAAAATCGGAGAGCACGACGCCTCCGGCGCTCATGTATTCCGCGCCCGCCGTGATGTCGACTCCTCCGCCCATGCCAGCGGCTTCAGTGGCGACCTGCTCAGCGGTACGTGTGACCGTGCCTTCCTTCATCAGCAGCGCGGTGAGGCGCGCGATACCGGTCTGCCCAACGGGCGCATAGATCCGGCCGGCGTCGATGAACACGCGGACGGCGAGGCGTGGCACTTCTCCGTAAGGGACGATGGTCACCTTCATGCCGTTGGGCAGGGTGAAATCCTGCGCGGCGGGGAGCCGGAAGGGTTTCGGCGGGCCGCCCGGCGGAGGGAGTTCCTTCGCGGAGGCGAGCGCCGCGCAGAGCAACAGTGCGATAGCGAGCGGTTTCATTTTCCCTCCTTGGCGGCGCCGGGTTCGATGGTAAGAACGGTGCGGTTCGTGGGCTCCAGATAAGTCTGCGCGGTATGTTCGATTAACTCGGGAGTTACTTTGCGGAACTGATCTTCAAGCGAGTTGATCCGCGCGGGGTCGTCGTCGAAGAGCGCGAAGCAGGCAAGTAAGTTCGCCCGGCCGAAACCGCCGAACTGGCTCATCGAATCGTACAAGTAAGCCTGTATCTTGGTGATGCTCCGGTCGATCAACGCCTGGCTGACGGGTTTGGAGCGGAGGCCGACGACGACGCTGTCGGCGGCCGCGAGGATCTGGTCCGTGGTGACATTTGAATCGTGGATGAGGGAGGCGGTCCAAAGCATCGGGCCATCGTAGTCGAACATATCGCCGAGGTCGCTGTTGATGCCGCCGGAAATGCTGCTGGTGTATCCGCGCTTTTTGACGAGTTCCTGGTAGAGCAGGCTATCGTCCCCCTGCAGCAGCATCTGGTCGATGAGGCCCATGGCGTAGTATTCGGGCGTATTGCGCTCCGGCATATGGTAGGCGAAGGCAAGGGCGGGGCGATTGGCGAGCGGGTCCTTACGGTTTCCGTGGCGCTCGGCAGTTTGCTTTGGTTCCGTCAGGTCCGGGATCGGCGGCACTTTGGCCGGCGGGATGGATCCGAAATACTTTTCGACGAATGCCTTGGCCTGCGTGGGATCGAAGTCTCCGATGATGGCGAGCGCGGCGTTGTTCGGAGCGTAATAGGTCTTAAAGAATGCCTGGACTTCATCGAGTTTCGCCGCTTCGATGTCCTTGAGGTCGCCGTAGAAGTTATGCGCGTTGTACCAGTTCTGGTTGGCGTACTGCGGCATCCACAGCCAAGGGAAGCCGCCGTAGGGCTGGTTGAGCACGTTGACGCGGACTTCGTTGGAGACGACGCCTTGTTGGTTTTTGAGGTTGGCGGCGGTGACGTCGAGGCCTTTCATGCGGTCGGCTTCGGCCCAGAGGACTGTTTCAAGTTTATTGGCCGGCATGAGCTCGAAGTAGTTGGTGAAGTCGAAGCGCGTGGAGCCGTTCAGGACGCCGCCGTTGTCTTCGACGAGTTTGACGAAGTCCATCTTGCCGAGGTTTTGCGAGCCCTGGAACATCATGTGTTCGAACAGATGGGCGAAGCCGGTGCGGTCTCGCGGTTCGATGCGGTCGCCGATGCGGTAGTAGACGGCGGTTACGACGGTTGGCGCGGTGGTATCGCGGGAAAGGATGACGCGCAGGCCGTTGGGGAGCTTGTAGTACTCGACGGGAACCGTGAACCCGGAGGAGGCGGCGAGGGCGGGGGTGAGTGCCGCGAGTAACACTGCGGCGGCGCGCAGAAAACTTACACGTTGGCGGGTTGGCACTCCCTTAAATACGCAGAGCGATGGCGGCAAAGTTCCCTCCTCGAAGTGGTGTTTCGTAGCGTAGCATCGGGGAGGGGTGGCGCCCGCGGTGGGGCGGGCGCCTGGGGCAGACAGATTGTTGAAGGCTAGTCGCGGGGGGCCGCGGCGACGGCGGCGGCTTCCGCGGATTGGAGTTCGAGGCCGATGCGTTCCCCGTTGATGAGAACGAAGCCCTGATTGATAAGTTGCTGGCCGGTGCAGTCGTATTTTTCGAAGCAGG
>JAJYCN010000094.1 GCA_021778335.1 Acidobacteriota bacterium
GTCCTCGGCGGGAGCCAGGACCGCGGCGACGGCAGCTGGCGCGGCAGCCGCGACGCGGACCAGTTGGGCGCGCGTCCGGACGTTGGTTTTGGCGAACAATTGCTGGAGGGTATTCTTTACCGTGCTCTCGGACATTTCCATGCGGGCGGCGATTTCCTTGTTCGCCATTCCCTGGACGAGGAAGCGGAGGACCTCGATCTCACGGGTGGTTAATTGGGTGTGGTCGGATTCGCCCTGGGGTTCGGTGTCGGACGCGCCGGCGGTGGCTGTTTCCTCGGTTACGTCGGCGATGATGGCGGCGACTTTGGGTGCGCGACCTTCTTTATAGGTGGAGAACCAGACGTCGGCGGGGAATGTTTCGCCGTTGTCGCGGTGGACGAGGCACTGCATGGTGGCGCGGAACTGGGGCGCCTCTTCCCATCGGAGAGCGTGGTGAAGTTCGGGCAGGTATGCGGCGACGGGAGAGCCGGTGAGGTTTCCGCCGCGTGGGGCCATCAACTCGCGGGCGGATTGGTTGGCCAACTCGATGAGACCGCGGTCGTCGACGGTGACGATGGCGGCGGGGCTGGTTTCGACGAGGGCCTTGAGCCGCTGCTGGGCTTCGAGCATGAGGCGGCGGTTGCGGACGAGTTCGGCGACGAACAAGCCGCAGCCGAGGAGGGCGAGCGACTCGAAGGCGAAGCGGACGTTGGAGCGTTCGAGGGGGCTGAACGTTTCGCTGAGGAAGGCGCAGACCAGGGCGAGGGCGACGATGATCCAGCGCGGCAGGAAGGCCGCGGCGAGCATGATCGGAAACAGATAAAGGAACCCCAGCGAGACGTAGGGTTCAATCCGCCAGTCGACGAAGGCGATGAGGGCGACGATGATCGCGCTCACTCCCAGCACCGGCGCCCGATTCCGTTCTTCCCATACCCGCTCTAACGCAATCATTTCAATTGAACAACTCGATTATCGCATCCGGGTTGTGTGGACGAGGGTTGATAATAGCTGTTTTGCCGTGGCTTCGCATCTTCTTGTCTTGTTTCTTGCGGTGGTGATGCCGGTCTGGGACGTCTTTGAGACGCGGCGACTGAAGGCGCGGCGCGGCGATGCCCGGGCGAAGGTCGATAGCTAGGGGAAGACGATGGCTGTTCTGTGGCCGGCCGCGCTGTGCGCCCCGGCGATTTCGGTGGCACGGATTTTTCAGACGCCTTCCCCGCGGGCGGCCCTGCCGGTTCTGATGCGCGGCGCGGCGATCGGTTTGCTGGTGCTGCCGCTGGCGGCGGCGCGCAGCGCCGCACTTCGCGCCAAGCTGGCGCGGCCGGCCGAGTTCCGGCTTTTTCCGTTGGTCTGCGTGACGGCGGGCGTTTGCGAGGAAGTGCTTTTCCGCGCCTTCCTGCTAAGCTACTTAAGTGAGGGCGCGTTTCGGTTGGGCGCGTGGCCGGCGATCGCCGCGGCATGCGTAGTCTTCGGTGTCGCGCATTTCTATCAAGGGTTCGCCGGCGTGATGGTGACGGCGGCGCTTGGGTTCGGGCTGGCGATGATGTACCTGTGGACGGGCAGCCTTGCGGCGCCGATGGTGCTTCATGCGCTGATCGACCTTCGCGCCTGGCTGGTGCCGTGGCTCAACCGGGATGCGGCGGCGGCCAACCCAGCCGGCGCGGAGATTGTCACGCCGCTGTAACTGTTTCGAAATCTCCCGTTGACGTTATCCCGCGCCGGCCGGTGCGGATCAATCCGGCGGCGGAGGGGCTCTGTCATCGAATCGTAATCTTTTCCTCATCAGGCCCTAACTTCGGGCCGGTACGCTGACAGGGCTGGGGGTCTGTCGATGGAAGTCCACCGACTCGCAGTGCAATTTCTCGTCCTACGGCAGCCGCTTGACACGTGCCCGTGCGGGCTGTGGGCGCGAGCCGAGGACTACGAATGTTTTGGAGACCAACCTTACTATGACGCTGAAAAGACTGGTCAGCCTGCTTGGGGCAACGGCCCTGGCGGGTTGCCTTCTCGTATCCCCGCCGCGCGCTCTTGCGCAGGAGGCGGGCCAGGCTTCCACGGCTACCGATATCGACACGCTGAAGAAGCAGCTACTTGAAGAACAGAAGCAGATCGATCAACTGCGCCTGATGATTGAAGATCAGAAGAAGGCGATCGAGAAGGCGGCGGAGGCCGAGCAGGCGAGGGCGGCGAACGCGGCGCCGGCGCCGGCGCCGCTGCACGCCTCGCTGGGAGAAGTGGCGAGCGCCTCGCCGATTCTGCCTCCGGGGGGAAGTTCGAGTTCGAGCGCGACGGGGCTGAGCCCGCAGGCCGGGCCGATGGACGCCAACGATGCGGCGCCTTTGTATTTTCGTATCGGCTCAGCGCGCTTTGCGCCGCTGGGCTTTGTTGACGTCACGAGCGTCTTCCGGTCGACGAACACGGGCAACGGCATCGGCACGGGATTCAACGGGATTCCGCTGGGGAACACCGTGGCCGGCAACAACGTCGAAAACCGCTTCTCACTGCAGAACAGCCGTTTTGGCGTTCGGGTGGACAGCGACGTTCTGGGCGGCCACGTGACCGGCTACCTCGAGACGGACTTTTTGGGTAACGCGCCCGCGAACCTGCTGGTGACGTCGAACAGCAACACGCTGCGGCTGCGGTTGTACTGGGTGGACTGGCGAAAGAGTAAGTTCGAGTTTCTGGGCGGGCAGACATGGTCGCTGCTGACTCCGAACCGAAAAGGATTATCGCCGATGCCGAGCGACGTGTTCTATTCGCTCGATATGGACACGAACTACCAATTGGGACTGGTTTGGTCGCGGGCGCCTGAGTTCCGGTTCGTGTATCATGCGAACGATCATGTTACGGCGGGCGTGGCGATCTCCAATCCCGAGCAGTATGTGGGCAACGCGGTAACTTATCCGACTCTGTTGAGCTCCGCTCTTTCTTCGCAGTTTTCGACGGGCGGGAGCAATGCGAACGCGCCAAACCTGACGCCGGATGTTATCGCGAAGATCGCTTTTGACGGGACACCGGGCGGCAAGGCGGCGCATCTTGAGATCGGCGGCGTGATGAGCACGTTCCAGGCGTACGATCCTCTGACAGGCACGCACAGCCGCGCGGTAGGCGGCTCCGGCGAGATCAACGCCAACGTGGAAGTGGCGAAAGGCTTCGACCTGATTGCGAACACGTTCGCGGGCGCGGGCGCGGGACGTTATATCTTCGGCCTGGCTCCGGACGTGGTGATCAAGCCGAACGGGCAGATCGATCCGGTGAAGTCGGCTTCGACGGTGGGCGGCTTCGAGTGGACGACGCAACCGAAGGATAACCCGAAAGGGCTCTCGACGCTGTGGTACGGCTACTACGGCGGGTTGTATGTGGACCGGGCGGCGTACCTGGACACCAACGGCAAATGGATCGGCTATGGCCAACCCGGCTCGAGCGCCGCGGCGAACCGCGCGATTCAGGAAGCGACGTTCGGCGTGATCCAGACGTTCTGGAAGAATCCGGTGTACGGCGACTTGAAGCTCATCACGCAGTATTCGTATCTGACGCGGAATCCGTGGGCGCCGGTCACGGGAGTTTCGGCGGCGCACAGCCACATGGTGTGGGTCGACTTGCGGTACGACCTGCCGTAGGTTGGGTAAGCGAGTATTCGTATAGGAAGAGAGGCCCGGTTCCGCGAGATGCGGGGCCGGGCCGATTGTATTCTTGGGGGGTGGGTTGGGCGCCGCGACCGGGCACGCTCGGCAGGATCAGGCAATAATTTGGCAGGAATGGGATACCGGTTCCGGCGCTTTTCTCTTTAGCCTGGAAACAGAGGATACGGGAGAACTCATGCGGAAACGCACACTCGGGAAAAGCAGTTTGGAAGTGTCAGCCCTGGGCTTCGGATGCATGGGGTTGAGCGCCAACTACGGGCCGCCGATGGAGCGGCACGAAGGCATCAAGATCATTCGCGCCGCGGTTGAGCGCGGTGTCTCGTTTTTCGACACTGCCGAGGCGTACGGGCCGTTCGCGAATGAGGAACTCGTGGGGGAAGCGCTGGCTCCCTTCCGGAAAGACGTCGTCATTGCCACAAAGTTTGGATTCGGCATCCAAGCCGACGGTACTCGTTATGGTCTCGACAGCCGGCCTGATCATATCCGGCAGGTCGCGGAAGCATCGCTACGCCGATTGAACGTAGAGACCATCGATCTCCTATATCAGCATCGCGTCGACCCTGGCGTGCCGATTGAAGACGTCGCGGGAGCCGTCAAAGAGCTGATCGAGCAGGGCAAGGTGAGGCACTTTGGCCTGTCGGAAGCGGGGGCAGAGACGATCCGACGGGCACATTCCGTTCAACCTGTGACCGCTGTGCAGAGTGAGTATTCGCTCTGGACGCGGGATCCCGAACAAAACGGTGTGCTTGCCGCGTGTGGAGAATCAGGAATCGGTTTCGTGCCGTTCAGCCCGCTTGGCGCCGGATTTCTGACGGGGAAGATCGGGACCGGCACAGAATTCCACAGCACCGATTTCCGTAATGCGTCTCCGCGCTTCCGCCCCGAGGCTCGCGCCGCCAACATGGCTCTTGTCGATCTACTGAAGCGCATCGCCGAAAAGAAGCACGCCACGCCGGCGCAGATTGCGCTTGCGTGGCTGTTGGCCCAGAAGCCTTGGATCGCGCCGATTCCGGGAACCACAAAGCTTCACCGCCTTGAGGAGAACCTGGGCGCAGTGGAGGTCGAACTTACGCCCGAAGATCTCCGCGAGATAGAAGAGGCGGCCTCGAAGATTCCGATCCAAGGCGCCCGGCTTCCCGAGGCAGTTCTGAAGATGTCAGAGAGCTAAGACGAGATGAATCTGCTCGTGGCCGCTGCTTTGTCCTTTTCTTTCATGGCTCGTGTTGGGCAGCGCGCTGGCAGGTGGAGCATCCCATTGAGCGCGCTTCCGCTAGTTGGAGCGATGTTCGCTGCATTGGCAAGCGCCGGCCGATTGGCGATGACGAACCTCTGCTATGCCACATGGGTTACCACAAGCTGTTCCCGGTTACGCTGGAAGCGATCGGGAAGGCGATGCCTGCCGGAAAGCTCCGGTGGATCGGCGGGTCTCACTTTGAGAGTGACGAGTTTGGAGCGCTGAACGATCTGCTTGCGGCCGCGCCGGAGGCGACGCCGTTTGGCACGGAAATCGGCGTACTGACGTCGCTCAACGACTATGCCTCGCGGCCCGCCCGCGGGTTGGGGGATGGCGAGCAGTTTTCCCTCGGCAGCCGCCGGATGAAGTGGGTCCACACGCCGCACGTGCCGCACGGCTGGGATTGTGGCGTTCTGGTGTGGACGGCGGCCGTGACTATTTGCGTAAGTGGGCGAGGAAGAAGTTGACCGTGAGGTGGTCGGCAACGATGGCTTCGGGGAGGTTGGAGTTATACCGGGAAGACGTGGGGGAGGGCGTCGAAGACGACGAGGTTCGGGTCGGCGGCCGTGCCGTTCTGGTTGCGCCGTTCTCCGATTCGGCAGTGGGTTTATTCCGGGAGAATGGCCGTAACGCGGATTTCGACGCGCATCTTTGGGTCGCCGAGGGCAGCGACTCCCAAAGCGGTCCAGATGGGGGCGTGGGCGGGCATGTAGTGACGGAACCGCTCTGTCATCGTCCGGTTCACCTCCTCGGGGAAGCCGACGTGGAAGGAGTTCACCTGGATTACATGTTCCCACGACGCACCGGCGGTAGCTAAGGTTCGTTCGACGTTCAGGAACGCCTGGGCGATCTCATCTGTGAGGGATTCGGGGAACTCCCAGTTATCGTTCCAGCCGCCTTGGCCCGACGTTTCCACGCGGTTGCCGATTTTGACCGCTTGGGAATAGTGGAACGTCCGAAGTTGGCGCTCGCCGTAACCGGGTGTGACAAAGAATTCGGGCTTTTTCATGAGCTCTCCTGATCGCTCATAGCGTTGCACAAAAAGTGTCGTGCCGGGGCGGCTGCTTGTGTAAGTGGACGCGGAAGAAGTTGGCCATGAGGTAATTGGCAACGACCGCTTCGGGAAGAGCGGAGTTATACCAGAAGGCGTGGGGGAGGGCGTCGAAGAAGACGGTGCGATGGTGGCCGCGCGTCAGGCTGCCGATGGTGATTCCGGCGGGGCTTCAGGCTCCTGTTGGGTCATGACTTCAATGCTTCAGCGGGCGAGCGCTACGGGCTGATCATGACGCGGGCCCAAACACTTCTAAGTGTAGAGAGAACCGTGGAGGTGAGAAAGTAAGAATCGCCGTGCATCGGGGCGAAAGTGTAATAGAATTGGAGCGAGCGGATGCAACGACCCACTCTCAATCGTCGGCGGGCGGCGTTTTCGGTTTACGTGGCGTCTGTAACGTCGACGTTGGCCTTAGTGTTCGACCCCGCGTGGTTCTTGACACTACCGGGCGGTCTGCTGACGGCGGCCCTCTTTGGCAGTATCGCCTCGATGACGAACCGCCCGTTGCGGTTAGGTCTTAACGTAGTCGCTACATCGATCTTGCTGTACTCGGGCGGCGCTCTGTTGGCATGGGGGAACGGCGGCCGGGGAAAGCCCGTCCCCTCCGCGACACGTGTCGTGTTCATTGTCTGGCTCATCCTGTTGGTTCCTTGGATGCTGGTCGGCCCTCTCTCCGCGATGGCCTTTGACGGAGGCGCCACGCCCGAGGCCTATGTTTATTTTTGGTCGACTATTACTTATCCAGCTTCCGTGGCGCTGGCGGGGTTACTGAGGAGAAAGTATCCATACGCGGTCATCCTTCCGACTTTGAACTTCGCCGCGTGTTTCACCTCGTCGCTCCTGCATCAATAGACGGGTGCCGTCAAGCTATCGCCGATGGACGGAGCGCTGGTTCGCGGTGTGGACCGTGACCGCGGCTATTTGTGTAAGTGGGCGAGGAAGAAGTTGGCCATGAGGTGGTTGGCTTCGATGGCTTCGGGGAGGTCGGAGTTATACCAGAAGGCGTGGGGGAGGGCGTCGAAGACGATGAGGTTAGCGGGGACGCCGGCGCGGAGGTAGGCCCGTTCGAGGTTGGCGGTGCCGCTCAAGAGAGCGTCGCGTTCGCTTGATACGAAGAGGGCGGGCGGGAGGCCGTGTAAGTCGGCGTAGATGGGGGAGAGGACGGGATCCTTGGGATCGGATTTGCCGGCGTAATAGGAGTCGTGGACGGTGGGGCTGGGCGGGTCGAGATGGCCGGCGAGGCCGCGGAGGGTGAACATGGACCAGGAGTCGCCCATGCGGGCGAAGCTGTCGATGCCGCTGAAGACGCCGAGGGCGGCGGGCATGGGGAGGGAGAGTTGCTTGAGGCGGACGGCGACTTCGGCGGTGAGGATGGCGCCGGCGGAGGTGCCGTAGATGACGATGCGATCGGGTTTGTAAGTTTTGAGTAACTCCTTGTAGACGGCGACCGAGTCGTTGACGGCGGCGGGGAACTGGTATTCGGGGGAGAGACGGTAGAGGACGGCGACGACCTTGATGCGGGTGTAGTAGGCGATGGGGATGGATTCGGTGTAAGAGCCGGAGTCGGTGTTGAAGCCGCCGCCGTGTATGTTCATGAGGACTTTGTCGTGGTTGTCGGGGGGCAGGTTGGCGGGAGTTACTATGCGGACCGGAACGTTGGCGAGGGTGGTGTTGACGATTGTGTTGGGGCAGAGCTTGGTCCAGGCGTCCTTGGCGCGGAGGGTGTAGGCGCCGGTGCGTTTACGGCGTTCGGCGAGGGACTCGGGCGGGGCTTCATCGGGCGCGGGCTGGCTGATGAATTTTTGGGCCTGCGAGCTGAGGTCCTGGGGAAGGGGGATGACGCGGGTGATGTGGGCGGTTCCGTTGGGGTCGATGTAACTGGTGTCGCGGTTGGCCGCGTTGGCGGCGGTGGTGGGGTGCAAGGCGGGTTGCTGGGCGAGGGCGAGCGGCAGGGCGAACAAGCAGGCGCAGGCGAGGGTGCGGAGGTTGAGCGGCATGGGGAAGGCTCCAGTTTGAGAATGCGGCCGCGTGGGGGCGGCTTGCGTGTCAAGCATAGCAAAGGGGGCGAAAGCCGGGAGTAAGCAGGTTTGGGTTTGCGGAGGAATTAGCGGAGACGGGCGACGGCCTCGGACACGACAGAGGCGGCCGTATCGATATCCGATTCCGTGGTAGTGCGTCCAGTGGAGAAGCGGAGCGTTCCTCGCGCGCGTTCGTGGGGAACGTGCATGGCTTCGAGCACGTGTGAGATGTGAACCTGGCCGGAGTGGCAGGCGGCGCCGGCGGATGCGGCGACTTTGTCCTCGATGGCCGCGAGCAGCGTGTTGGCGTCGAGGCCTTCGAAGCCGGCGCTGAGGGTATTGGGGAGGCGGCGGAGCGGATGGCCGTTGACGCCGGCGTGAGGGATGCGTTCGAGGAGCGAGGTTTCGAGACGGTTCCTCATGCGACGCATGTGTTCGTGGATTGCGGCGAAGTCCCGGAGAGCGATTTCGCAGGCCTTGCCTAAGCCGACGATCTCGAGAACGTTTTCGGTGCCGGGTCTTCTGCCGCCCTCCTGGCCGGCGCCGCGCATGAGCGGTTCGAGCGCGATTCCGTCGCGAACGAACAGCGCTCCGATGCCTTTCGGCGCGTAGAGTTTGTGGCCGGCGATCGAGAGAAGGTCCACACCGAGTGCGTTCACGTCTGTTGGGACTTTGCCGGCGGACTGGGCCGCGTCGGTATGAATTGCGATTCCGCGGGAAGTTGCCAGGAGGGCGGCCTCCTCGATGGGTTGGATGGTTCCGACCTCGTTATTGGCGTGCATCAGGGAGATGAGGATGGTGTCGCGGCGCAGGGCCTTGTCGACATCGGCGACGCTTACGAGGCCGTGTTGATCCACGGGGAGGTAAGTGACGGAGAAACCTTCGCGCTGGAGTTGTTGGCAGACGGTGGTTATGGCGGGGTGTTCGATGCTGCTGGTGACGATGTGGTTTCCCCGATTGTGGCGAGCCAGCGCGATGCCTCGAAGGGCGTAGTTGTTGGACTCGGTTCCTCCGCTGGTGAAGAGGATTTCGCCGGGCTGGCAGTGCAGCAGAGCGGCGACTTGCGCCCGCGCGGTTTGGACGGCTTCGCGGGCCGTGCGGCCATGGGCGTGGGCACTGGATGGGTTCCCGAAGTGCGATTCGAGGTATGGCCGCATTGCTTCGATGACTTCGGGGGCGTGCGGGGTGGTGGCGTTGTAGTCGAGGTAGATGGGTTGATTGGGACCGGCCATGGATGGTTACTCTATTGCTGTGCCTGACGCAGCAATCTAAACGCTAATAGACGAGGACGGCAACGTCAAGCGCGCGAGGGTTACGGGGTGGCGGAGGCTGTCCGGCGGGCGAGGGAACGGCGGATGAGGGCGTTGGCCATGGCCTGGCGGGGGACGGCGGAGGAGAAGATGTGGAGGAGTTCGGGGACGCCGAGGAGAGTGGGGTAGGCGTCGACGTGCTGGTAGCTGACTTCGGCGAGCCACTTATCGCCGGGTCCGGGGTCGTCGGAGAATTTTCCCTTCCAGTGTTTCTGCGAGGACTGGATCTGAGTGTAAGCCTGGGTCTTGAGGGCGCCGGCAACGAGCGAGGAGATGATGCTAATGCCGAGTGATTTTAAGAGGAAGTGTGGTGCGTAGGTTTCCGGCGCCCACTTGAGGGTTTCGCTGTTCCAGGCCATGGGGGCGAGGTCGAGGGAGTTGCGGATGCAGTCGGCGTAAGTCTGGAGGCCCTCGGGCGGGGTCCAGTAGGGGAGAGCGTCGTTGGTGTAGGTGAAAGCGTGGCCGAAGTAAGCGGCGAAGCGTTCGTCGCCGGCGGAGGGTCCGGCGAAGTTGATGGTGGTGACGGTGGCTTTCGATTGCGGGTCCCAGGAAGACTGGATGTCGCGGGCGTGGAGGGCGAGGGTGGAGGCGAGCGTTGCGCCGAGGCTGTGACCGGTGAAGCAGACGCCGGCCTGGGTTACGGAGTGAGCGCTCATTTCGGCGGCGAGAAAGTCGAAGAGAGTGCGACTGGAGGGGTCGCGCATGGAGAGGAGGGTTGTAAGTCCGATGTTAGTGGATTCGGAGATCATGCCGGCGGCGGAAGAGGGGGTGGCGCCGTAGGGCCAGGGCATCATCTGCCAGACGTCGAGATCGTCGATGAACCAGTCGAGGAGGACTTTGCCGTTAGTGCCGCGGACGGCGACGGCGTACTGGGCGATGGGGGAGGGGTTCGTACACTTGGCGACATACATCATGTTGTCCTGATAGTAAGAGCCGGGGAGAGTGTAAGTGACGGGGCCCCAGACGAGTTGCCACTGGCCGGCGATGGGAGGGAGGCGATTCGGTGCGGAGGCGGAGAGCGCGGCGGTGAGGTCGGCTTTGATTTGCGCGTCGGGCGACGGATGGCCAGGCAAGAGTTCGTCGATGTAAGCGAGATAGGCGAGACTCAGCATGATTTGCTGCTGGGGGTTGGGGAGTGGATTGTTGGACATTGAGCCTCCGGCGGCCTGGTGGACCGATGTTCAGAATGGCCAGCGATTTCCAATGTACTAGAAATGAATGGACCGGAGGCCGGGATCGATCGTTCACCCGTTTCGATAGAGCTGGCGGAGGAGTCCGGCTATGCGCGACGGAGGCGACGGAAGAGCGTAAGTCCCGCCAGGGCCGCGCCGCACAGCCCGAACGTGGCAGGCTCCGGGGCCGCAGTGCCCAGGATGGCATTGTCGACATATTCGTCCGGCGTCTGGCCGCCGGAGGCGGATGTGAAATTCCGGGTGAGGAGAATTTCGAACTGGTGAGACCCAGCACCGAGGTTAACCGATCCGCTCAATGTTCCCCGCAGGATCTGCAACGAAGACGTAAAGCCGCCGAGACTGTCGCTCGAAACAGTGTTGCCGTCAATCAGGATGGAGAACGTGCCGGCGTCGCTGTTAATCGCCCCGGAGGCACCGTCCTGGGACGCAATGTTGAGGGAAAACAGATACGTCCCCGCTGTCGCGATATTGACGTCCTGGTAGAGTCCGCCGCCTTGCGGCGTGCCATCGAAGGTGACCTCGCCGACGTCGAAGTGGGCTGCCAGACTCGCGCCGGACCCGGTGATGTCGAAACTCACTACGTCGGGCAGGCCGCTGCCGTTGGTGCCGTTGCTGGTGGTAAAGGTTGTCCAACCGGTCAGATCCCCGGTTTGGAAATCGCCGTTCGTAAGAAGGGCGCCGGCGGTGGCTGTAGCAAGGCCACCCGAGAGCAAGGCGAGACCGATAAGCGCCTTGGGGATAGAGGCTGCTTTCATTGTGTCCTCCGCGTAAGGTCGTTTAGCCGTCTAGTTGGGATTTCCGTTCTGGATTTCCCGGATGGGACGAGTATACATCATCCGTCTGCCCGTGTCTTTACCGAGTAGAATGGAGACAAATCATGGAACCGCGGCCGGACGTGATCGTGGATTTCGTCTTCGAGGAGGGGCTGCTGTATGTGGCGGTTCAGAACATCGGGACTGAGCCGGCGCTTGGCGTGAAGGTGAGCTTCGACCATCCTTTTCGAGGGCTCGGGGGCGCGGAGTTGATGCCGGCGCTGGGACTGTTCCGCAACATTGTGTTTCTTGCGCCGGGGCGTGCGATCCGGACGCTGGTGGATTCGAGCGCGGCGTACTATGCGCGGGGCGAGCCGGAGCGGATTCAGGCGACGATTACGTACTCGGATCGTTCGGGCGGGGAGTTCTCGTCGACGATAGCTCACGATCTGAGCATTTATCGCGATGTTGCGTTTTTGGTCAACGTGGAAAGGACGTGACAGTATGGCTGTTGTTCGCGATCTCCCGTATGGGAACCAACATTTTCGCGTCGATCTCGGCGCGGGTCCGCAAGCTGCTGTAGTGTTTGCGGAAGTGGTGATGCCGGACATTTCGATTGACGTGATTGAGTACCGCACCGGGGCGGCGAAGGATTCGGGGGTGCAGAAGCTTCCCGGCCTGGCGCGGTATGGCAACGTGACGCTGCGGCGGGGAATTACCGGGGCGCTGGATCTTTACAACTGGATTGACCAGGTGCGCAGCGGCAACGTGAATGCGCGGCGGACGGTGACGATTACGCTGCTGTCGGAGGACCTTTCGACAGTGGTGCTGACGTGGAAGTTGGTGCGGGCGTGGCCGGTGAAGTACAGCTTCTGTAGCCTCGATGCGAAGGGCTCGGACGTGGCGATCGAGGAATTGGTGTTGGCGCATGAGCGGCTGGAGATGGAATGAAAGGGGAGTGTGGCGACCCGGCGGCGCGGGTGTTTGCGGCGAATGAGCAGGTGAACCAGTTACTGATTGAGAAACTGGATCCGGCGGTGTGGCGGGCGAAGGGGCCGGGGAAGGTGCGGACGGTTGGGGCGATTTTTTCGCATATGCATAATGTGCGGTGTAAGTGGGTGAGGTTGAATGCGCTGTATTTGGGGCTTCCGAAACAGTTGCGGCGGGGGGATTCGACGGAGGAGGAGACGCGAGCGGCGCTGGCGGAGAGCGGGGCGAAGTGCGTCGAGATGATCGAGGAGGCGATGGGCGGGAGGATTAGTAAGTTCCGGCGGGATGGGTGGGCGAAGCCGTGGCCGGTGGGGATCGAGATGGTGTGTTACATGATTTCACACGAGGCGCATCATCGGGGGCAGGTGTGTATGCTGGCGCATCAGCTTGGGTTTCCGGCGGGGGATGACGTTACTTCGGGGATGTGGGCTTGGGAGAGGCTGTGGGGGGAGGGGCGAGAGGGGAAGTGAGAGGAGGATGGTGCTCGGTGACTGGCGGGGGCTGCCGCTTGCCCTGATGGGCGTTCTACATTCGGTGCGAAGGGCATGCGATCGCTCAATTAACAGATGCTTCTTCGCACCGGGGCGCGGCCGGTTGTGAAGATTTCTCTGGTGCGGTAGACTCTACCAACCGCTAGTTTGGGCGGCGGAGGAAACTTAGGAATGGCTACGGTGCGGTTCGATGTTTTGTCCCCTCACTTACTTGCGGCGCTGTACGCGCGAATTGTTTGGCGAGAGTTGGGAGTCTTTGTGCCCCCCTCGGCTCGCGAGATGGATGTTTACTTCGGTTCGACTTCGGGTTTTCCTGTGTCTTTGTTCGCGCGGTCAGTCGCGGTGGCGATGGGGCGGGCGTTTGCAAGGGGGGAATCGGTGCGAGGGGAGTTTGCCGGGGCTCTTCGGCAGCGGCTCGAGAGATACGATCCAAAGGTCGAGCTTTTGGGCGCGGTTCGGTCCGGCGAAATTTTCGGGCACGCGAGAATTCTGGCTGGAATAGTCGAGACTGCCGAGGCCCCGGTTGGGCAGGAGGTGTCGATTATGCTTCACGAGGTGGCGGACGCCGCCGCGGCGGACTTGCATCGGTTGAGAGAGATGGGGGAAGATCGCGTGGACTGCTCTCCGGGCGGCCCGCTTGGACCGATCTGGCGGAAGGAGCCACCCGTTTGGTGGCCACGGTTGCCGGAGGGCCCTGACCGTTGGGTAACTCCGATGACGCGACTTTGTGAACCTCTCTGGTCTGCCCAACAGATGGCAGGCGAGGATCTTTCATATTTGGTCGACTTCGGCTTGGATGGAATCGAGTCCAGGCCGGGGATCATTGAGCGGTGGACATCGACGGCCGGCGAGCTTGTGGCGACTGCATCGAAGCGCAGGACGAGCATCAAGAAGCTCGTGGAATGCTGCCGGGTCGATCCCTAATCGGGAGGGAATCTAAGTGGCGACGAATCCTGCTTCCGGAGACGATCATCTCAAGCCCACGTTCGAAAAGCACCTGGACGCCATCAAGTGGGTGATTGGCCTTCCGGTCGCGATCCTATTCGGGACGACGCAGTTCGCGGAGAAAATCGACTTCGCCAGGCACGCTTGGGCGGTGCTTCCCTTCGAGTGCCTTATCGTGGTAAATGCCTCAGCGATCGCGCTCGGCATCTGGTACTACTTCGGGGCGATAAAGCGTGCGGACTTAAAGTCTCAGGGCCATGGTTCTCGCCCGACCGCTGTGGACTCATTCTCGTTTTATGGTGGTTTTGTAATGGTCGCGGTTGGTTTCGTCCTGGCCGTGGCCGGCCTAATGAGGTACCCCGGGCTACAGTTCCCTAAGGATCCGCCGCCTCCGGCGACTTCCGCTCCGGCGCCGCATTTCGCGATATTTGTGAGTGGCCCTGTGCGGGATCGTGCAGGCGCGCACGTACACACGTTCCTGCTCAACGAGACGACGGGTGAGATCTGGCGGATGCAGTGCAGTACGCCGACGGATGTCCAGTTCTCGCGAGTTCCCGTAAGGTGAATGCTTTCACGGCGACTTCGGTGCGCGGGATGAACTCATCAAGGGCGGCGGGGTTCGCCGAAGTACATCGTATTGTGCCGGAGGTTGTATTGGAGGACTTGGACGGGCGGGAACGGCGGATTGACCGGTTCGCGGAGAGGACAGCGGCCGGGTAGAGGGCGAACGGCGGGGGCGTGACAGGGGGGCGTGGAGAGCAGGGGTGATGGTTCGCTCGTGGGTGCGGGCTTAGCGGAGGTTTTGAAACTCAGCGAGGCTGATTCCGAGCTGGGCGAGGATCTTGTGGAATAGGGGCGGCCCGATTTCGCCTCCGCCGTGGAGCGGGACGGTGACGGCCCGGCCGTCGGGATGGATCCAGCGCTCGTGGCTTCCAGTCTGGCGAGTGCGTTCGAAGCCGAGACGCTTGGCGACGCGGCGGAACTCCACCGCGCGTGCGCTAGGCATTCACGATGGCGGTGCTATCGGCTGGAAGGGGAAGCCCTTTGGCGGCGTATTCGGCGGCGAGGAGGTCGAATACGCGTTCGAGTTCGGCGAGGGCTTCTTCGCGCGTCGGCATGAGGGCGTAGCAGCCCGGGATGGCAGGGATTTCGGCCACCCAGCCATCGGGTTGGTTGCGATATAAAACGACCTTGTAGTCGTCGAGACTCATTCCACATCCAGTTTACGCCGCTTGCGGTTAGTGTTCCATCGCGGCGACGGGTGGGCCGGGTTTGGCCAGGGCGGCGGTGAGGTGGGTGTTGTGGTATTTGCGGGCGAGGTCGAGAGCGGTGAGGCCTTGGGGGGTGCGGGCGTTGGGGTTGGCGCCGGATTTGAGGAGTAAGTCGATCATGTCCGAGTTACCGAAGTCGATGGAGGCGGCGTAGAGGAGGGCGGTCATACCGTGGTGGTCGGCGTGGTTGAGGTCCGCGCCTTTTGAGATGAGGAAGCGGGCCATATCGGCGCGGTTGGCGATGGCGGCCCATTGGAGCATGTTGATGCCGTCGGCGTCGACTTCGTTGACGTTCGCGCCTAAGCCGAGGAGAGTGGCGGCGGTGGCGGTGTTGCTGGTGGTAGGGAGGCTCAGCATGGGGCTTTGGGGGAACATGCCGACGAGGAGCATTTTCTGGTCGAGGGAGTCGCCTTCGCGGAGGAGGCGGGGGAGGATCTCGACGTTATTGGAGTAAGTGGCGAGGAAGAGGGCGGAGGCGTTGGCGCGGGGAGCGCCCTGGCCTTTGGGGAGGCGGACGCGGGCGCCGCGGTCGAGCAGGAGGTTCATGGCGGCGGAGGAGTTGGGGTATTGGGCGGCGACGAGGAGGGCGGAGAAACGATCGTTCGAACGCGCGTCGGGGTTGGCGCCGTGGTCGAGGAGGAGTTTTAGTTTGGCGGTATCGGGCGCGGCGAGGAGGAGGGCGGGGAGGCCGGAGGAGGTGACGGAGTTGGGGTTGAAGCCGGAGGCGAGGAGTTTCTGAACATCGGCCGCGGAGCCGAATAGGAGGGTTTCGGCCCAAGGTTCGACGTTGCGAGGTTGGGCTTCGGCGAGGATTTCGGGCGCGGGGTTGACGGCCGGGAGGGCTTGCGCGAGGGCGCGGACGGCCATGCATGCGCCCATGGTGGAGATGAACTGGTCGTGGCCGTAGGGGTAGCCGGTTTCAAAGTAGGGCGGGCTGACGGGGGCGGGGGGATGGAGGCGGGAGACGACGTGCCAGGAGCCGTCGGGGGCTTGCGTGTGGAGGAGGAAGGCGAGACCGCGTTGGTAGGCGGGGCCGGAGGTGGGGACGGCGGCGGCGACGTGGAGGGCGATGAGGGCTTCGCCGGTGGAGTAAGCGTCGCTCGAGCGGCCGTCGAGGGAGTTCCAGCCGCCATCGTCCTGCTGGGTGGCGAGGAGGGCGGCGGCGAGTTTGTGGAGGGTGGCTGGGGAGGCAGCAGCGGAGTGGAGACCGAGGAGTTGTTGGGTGCGTTCTTCGGTAGAGCGGGCGGAGTGAGTGAGGAGCCAGTTGCGGGCGCGTGCGATGCGGGATTCGGTGTCGGCTTTGAGGCTCGGGTGGGAGTAGAGTTGGATAGCGCGGAGGGTGACGGCGGTGGCGGTGAAGGGGCTGTAAGACTGGGGCGGGCGCTCGTCGAAGGTGTCCCAGTGGCCGTCGGGCTGTTGGCGGGCGGCGATGAGGCGGGCATAGACGGCGGTGACGAGGCTGGGCTGGAGACCGGTGGCGTGGGCCGCGAGGAAGGCGTAGGTGTCGTCGATGGCGGGGTCGATGATTTCGTAGTATTCGACGGCGCGCGGGAGGTTGGAGAAGTAGGCGAAAGCCGCGGCGGCGTCGGCGTGGGCGGCGGGTTGGTCAAAGGGGATGGCGTGTTGGCGGGCGGCCTGGAAGGCGAGGGCGGGGAGGTATTGCTGGTGGCAGGAGTCGCAGCTTTGTTTGTGATACCAGTCCTGCTGGCTGTGCTGGATGACGGCGAGGGCGCGGGCCGCGCTTTGGCGGATTTGAGATTGGGGGATGCCGCCGGCGTGGAGCAGGGTGATGGAGCAGACGAGCGGTAGCCAAGGTTTCATGGCGGTCTCCGGGTTTGATTGGCTGGATGTCCGGTGGGTTACCGGAGTTATCCAGGGGTGGGGACTATTGTGGCATGGAAATAAAGAACGAACAAGGGGGTAGAAAGAGCTGGGATATGATTGAGGGCGCCATGAGGAAGAAGAGCGGCGTTTGGAAGATATGGCGCGTGGTGGCGGGTGCTTTGGCGATGGGGTTGGTTTGGGCGCAGGTTCCGCATCTGGAGCGGCGCGGGCGGGCGACGCAGTTAGTTGTGGACGGGAAGCCATATCTTGTGCTGGGCGGGGAGTTGACTAACTCCGCCAGCTCGAGCGAGGCGTACATGGCGCCTTACTGGGGGAAACTTAGCGCGGCGCACTTGAATACGATTCTGGCGGCGGTTTCGTGGGAGTTGATTGAGCCGGAGGAAGGGCGGTTCGATTTCTCGACGGTGGACTGGCTGCTGAAGGACGCGCGGCAGCATAACCTGCGGCTGATTCTGTTGTGGTTCGGGAGTTGGAAGAACACGGTGTCGACTTACGCGCCGCTTTGGGTGAAGCGGGATATGCGGACTTATCCGTTGGTGGTGGACGAGAACGGGGACCGGTTGAACATACTGTCCGCGTTCACGGCGGCGAACTGGAAGGCGGACGCGCGGGCGTACGCGGCGCTCATGCGTCATTTGCGGGAGGTGGATGGGGCGGCGCACACGGTGGTGATGATGCAGGTGGAGAACGAGGTGGGGCTGCGGAGCGCGCCGCGGGACCGGTCGGCGGATGCGCTGAAGGCGTATCGCGGCGATGTGCCGGAGGCCCTTATGGAGTATCTCAAGAACCACCGGGAGGGGTTAGTTCCGGAGTTACGGCGGCAGTGGGAGGATGCTGGCGGGAGAACGGCGGGGACGTGGGCGGAGGTATTCGGAACGGGGCGGCGGGCGGATGGGATTTTCATGGCGTGGTATTACGCCAGTTACATGGAGAAGGTGGCGGCGGCGGGGAAGGCGGAGTATCCGATTCCGGTGTTTGTGAATGCGGCGCTGGGCGACCAGGTGGGGCAGTATTCGAGCGGGGGTCCGCTATGGGATGTGATGGATGTGTGGAAGGCGGCGGCGCCGCACATCGATCTGCTTTCGCCGTGCACTTACTGGGCGAGCTTCGAGCAGTGGTGCGCGAGGTACGACAGGCCGGGGAACGCGCTGTTTATTCCGGAGACGCGGGCGGATCCGGGGCAGGCGTTTTACGCGATCGGGCAGCATGGGCCGATCGGGTATTCTCCGTTCGCGATTGAGCGGACGGTGAGCGGGGATGGGCCGCTGGCGCAGGCCTATGATGTGCTGGGGCAGCTTGCGCCGTTGATTTTGGAGGCGCAGGCGCGGGGCGGGATTGGCGCGATCGGGCTGGAGGACGGCGCGGGCGCGGGGACGGTGCGGGTGGGGGATTACGTGTTTGAGGGGACGGCGGCAAGGCGGGCGGGTGCAGCGGCGGGAGCGGGGGCGGCGGAGACGGTGGCTGGGATAGTGGGAATGGTGCGGGCGGCGCCGATGCCTTCGTACGCGCTGGTGTTGGCGACGGGTCCGGATGAGTTTCTTCTGGCTGGGGCGGGGATTGAGATTCAGTTTCACGCAGCGGGGAACGGGGCGCAGACGGTGGCGATCGGGACGCTGGAGGAAGGGAAATTCGTGGATGGGCGATGGGTGGCCGGAAGGCGGTTAAACGGGGACGATACGATGCTGGGGTACGACCTGGCGGCGATGGCGGAGCGGAAGCTTTCGGGGCAGGGAATTCGGTTGGCGGCGGGGGCGCCGGCGATTTTGCGGGTGAGGTTGTACCGGTATTGAGCGGGTGAGGGATAATCTTGGGTATGAAATTTCGGTTGTTGATTCCGTTGTTGTTGCTGGTGCTGCCGGTGTTGGCGGGACCGCCGATGACGACGCTGACGATTAAAGTGACGAGCGTGACGGGGAAGC
>JAJYCN010000095.1 GCA_021778335.1 Acidobacteriota bacterium
CCCCCAAACCCCGCCCCATGCTCCACTCCCCATAAGGAGCAACCATGTCAAAAACCCCCATTCCCCCCGACCCCGGCCACACCAGCCGCCTCCTCTCCCTCACCGCCTCCCTCGTCCCCTTCATCACGCCCCAAGGCGAGGCCTACGTCACCATCCGCCCCAACACCCTCGCGGCCACCGCCCACCACCTCCCCGTCCGCTCGCCCCGCCTCCGCACCTACCTCATCGCCGGCTTCTTCGCCAACTACCACGAATCCCCCACCCCCAACGCCCTCCGCCGCGCCATCGCCCTCCTCGAAGCCCAGGCCATCCACTCCGAATCCATCGCCAAACCCGTCGCCCTCCGCTTCCTCGCCGCCCCCGGCGCCCTCGCCCTCGACCTCGCCAACCGCGCCCTAGAATCCGTCTCCATCGTCCCCAACGCCTGGGCCGTCACCCACGACCCTCCCGGCCCCTTCCGCCGCCCCGTCACCCTCTCCGCCCTCCCCGAGCCCACCGCGCCCACCAACTCCGCCGCCTCGATCGATGCCCTCTCGAAACTCCTCCGCCTCCCCGGCCGCCGAGCCACCCTCACCCTCCTCGCCTGGCTCGTCAACGCCTTCCGCGCCGCCCCGTCTCCCATCCTCGCCCTCACCGGACCACCTTCCTCCGGCAAATCCCGCGCCGCCGCCCTCATCCGCTCTATCCTCGATCCATCCCCCTCCCCGCTCCACACCCTCCCCGACACCCATCGAGCCTTCCAGAACGCCGCTTTCTCAAACCCCATCCTCGCCTTTGACCACGTCCATCGCCTCTCCGGCGCCCAGGCCTCCGCCCTCGCCCAACTCTCCGCCGGCGGCCGCTACGCCCTCCGCGAACCCGGAGCACCAGAAACCCTCGCCCACCACCTCACCCGCCCCGTCCTCCTCGCCCTCTCAAACCCCAACTGCCTCCACACCCACGCCGGCCTCCGCTCCCACGCCCTCTTCCTCGATCTCCCGCCCCTCCACCCCGAAAACAGCCGCTCCGCCTCCGAACTCCACGCCGCTTTCGAACGCCTCCACCCCGATATCCTCGGCGTCCTCTGCCACGCCGCCTCCGTCGCCCTCGCCAACTACAACCCCGCCGCCGCCCCCAACGAATTCACCGCCTGGGCCGCCGCCGCCGCGCCCGCCTTCAACGCCACTCCGGAAGAAATGCTCGCCGCCCTCTCACCCTCCCCGTCGCCAGACAACCTCCTCGAACAAGCCCTCGACTCCCTCCTCCCCTTCGCCGGCCCCGCCACCGAACTCTACGAAAAACTCGCTCCCTCTCTCCCCCTCCACGCCCGCCCCGCCTCCGCCCAATCCCTCTCCCAAACCCTAAACCGCCTCCCGAATATCACCCTCACTCGCACCCAAACCAACCGAGGACGCACCCGTAACCTCCACATCCAAAAAGCCGTTTACACCTCACCCACCTTCCCGCCCACCCCTCTCACACCCGCTTCAATACCGGAGGCTCCGCCGCCGCTCCACCCCGCCCTCCCGGATCACCCGGATCGTAACGAACGCCCGTCGCCTAACGAACTCAAACCGAGCCGCGACCGCAAGGGAGCGTCCGCCCCGGCCCAACCGTCCACCCCTACCCCCTCACCCGCGCATCTCCCGCATCCGCCGCTCCACCCCGCCCTCCCGGATCACCCGGATCGTAACGAACGCCGCCGGAACCATATACCCAAACGTGACGCACGTCCACATCAACGCCCCGGCCCCCTCCTGGTCCTGCAAACTACTCAACCCGAACAAATGCCCGACGGAAACATACTGCGGGTAAACGACATGCCCGCAAAACGCCAGGTAAGCCGACAGCGCGTCGCAGGGCAGGGTAGCCAGGAACAAATACACCGGGATGTACCATCCCTGTCCGCGGCCGTCTTCACCGAATGGCTGAACCACCGGCCACCAGAACAACAACCCCCCGCCCAGGAAACTGACATGCTCCACCAGGTGCCACCACTCGCTCCCAAACGGCAGCGCAAACAACCCCGGCACATGCCAGGCAATAACCGTAACCGTCCCGGCCAACCAACAGAAAGCGGGACGAGTGACTAACTGCCCCAACTTACGAAATCGCCCCAACGGCCCCGCACTAACTACGCCCCTCGATCCAAGTAACAACAACGGAGCCGCCACCAGCATCAGTAACAAATGCTGCACCATGTGTGCGCTCAACAATTCCCGGTCGAGCATCGCCAGCGGCGAAGCCGATGCCACTAACACCACCGCCAGCCCCGAGCCAAACTGCCACACCCGCCGCATCTCCCGCCGCCGGAGCCACGCCCGCGCATACCACACCGCGGCCGCAACCACTCCAACCATCGGGATCCACATCATAAGTTCAAGGCTGCGAAGCGTCGTGCGCCGGAGGCCGTCCCTCCGGCTTCAATGTCTCCAGATACGAAACCAGAGCCGTCGTCTCCGCCGGGCTCAGGTTCTTCCCATACGCCGGCATGTTCCCGCCGCCCTGCAGCACCTGCCGGATCAACTGGTCCGATGTCAGCCGCAGCGCCACTTCGTCCAGCGCCGGACCCCGCATCCCTCCCGCGCCGCCCAGCGCGTGGCAGTTCCGGCACTGCTTGGCCTGAAAAACCAGCGCCCCGCGCCGCTCCAGCGCGCTGCGTCCCTTCAACTCCGAAATCGGCACCGGAGCCCCGCTCCAGGCGCTCATCGCCGGCGACCACGGCGTCGATCTCGCCAAATGCGTGAACGAACCCAACGCCACCGCCGCCACCAGCACCGTCAGCACCGCCACCGGCCTCTTCTTCCAATGCTTCTCGCCCTCCCCGGAAAGCACCGGCACCAGCAGCAGAATCAGAATCGCCACCGGAGGCATCAGCAGCAGAACCGGAGTCTCCATCTGCGGCGGCAGCAGCGACAGCAGCGAGAAAAGCCACAAAAAGAAAAAGTCCGGCCGTGGCGCCGCCTGGATAATCGTCGGGTCCGGCTGACCGCCCGGCCCGAACGGCCCCAGCACCGCCGCGCATACCGCGATCGCCGCCACAATCGACGCCCCGAAAACCAGGTCCTTCCAGATCGCGTCCGGAACAAACGGCACGCCCTCGTGAGTAAGCTGCTCGTACTCTTTCAGGTAAGTTTCGCGCCTTACTATCCGTCCCGGCATCGGCCACTCGTTGATGCCCAGCTTCAGAACCATCAACAAATGCAGGCTCACGAGCCCAATCAACAAACCCGGAATGATGAACACGTGCAGCGCGAAAAACCGCGACAAAGTGTCCCCGCCGATAATCGGCCCGCCCAACAGCAGATGCACCAAAGCCCCGCCGATCACCGGAACCCTCCCCGTAATCGACGCCCCGATCCCGATGCCCCAGTAAGCGTCCTGGTCGAACCGCAGCACCTGCCCCGTAAACGCCATCCCCAGCGTCATCAGCAGCAGAAACACCCCGATAATCCACGTAAGTTCCCTCGGGAACTTATAAGCCCCGAAAAGAAATACCTGCAGCATGTGGATCAGCACCAGCGCCACCATGAAATTCGACGCCCATCCATGCATCGCCCGCAGGAACCAACCCAGCGTCGGGTCGTGGTTCAGCACTTGCAAACTGCTCCACGCCTGCGCCGCCGTCGGCACATACACGATCGCCAGCAAAATCCCCGTCACCACCTGAATCCCAAACACCGTCAGCGCCGCGCTGCCGAATACGTACCACCAGCTTGCGCTCGACTTCGGAATCGGATGCGTCGCCGCGTCGCGGATTCCCTCTCCCAGCTTCAGCCGGAAGTCGAGCCACTCCCCCAGCGCCTTCAGCAATCGCACGTCTTCCTCCGCGCGGTCCGGTTCTCCGCCGCAAGAGTCGGCAGTTGCCCCGCCAGGATCGCTAATTGCCCGTCTTCCACCTTGTGCTCGTACTCGAAAAGCCCCCGCTCCGGCGGACCCGAAGCCCGCGACCCGTCCGCATAATACACACCGCCATGACACGGACACATGAACAAACCCGACGCCGCAAACCACCGCACCGGACACCCCAGGTGCGCGCAGTTGATCGCGAACACCTGGAATTGTTCGCCTTCAATCCGCCGCACCCAGCACGGAATATCCGCCGTCTGCCCGTCCCACGGCCGCACCACCGGATTCCGGAAAGTGGCCAGCCGCGTCTCCCCCTCGGGAAACTGCTCGAGCGGCCCCAGCCTCACCCACTGGTTATATGGCTTGCCGTTCTTCCCGCGCAGCGGCGAAAGGATATAGGAAACCACCGGCACGGCCAGCACCGCCCCAATCCCGGCGTTGAGCAAAATGCCGAGCCGGGTAAGCATCGTCCGCCGCGTAGGCTGCTGCGTTTCGCTCATTGCTTGCCTCCGTGAGTTGTATTCAACGACGGATACGGCTGGCCGGGGAACTGCGTCCGCTGCGAAGCAAGCCACGCCACCACATCGGTCACTTCTTGTTCCGTCATCGGCCGCCCCGGCGCGTCGCTCCGCCAATCCGGCGCGTCCCGTCCCGGAACGCCCGTAACCACCGCCGTCCGCAACCCCTGGTCGCTGATAAGCGCCAGGAACGAGCCGTCCACTATCGAGTGGCCGCCGCTCCCGCCCTTGCCGTCCGGCCCGTGGCATCGCGCGCAAAAAGTCTGGTACGCCGCCGCGCCCCGCGCCGCATCGCCCGGCGCCGCCGCCGTGTAAGCCGGCGGTTTTATGCCGCCGGGCGCCGCCGCGCCGGCCCAGCCCCGGATGCCGCGGACCAGCACATCGATCTGCTTGTCCGTCAGCATCCCTCCGGCGCTCTGCGCGAACGCCGGCATCAACGTGTGCGCCACGCCGTTGGCCGTCACACGCCGCACCGTGGCGTCGTCCGCGTACGCAAGATACACCGGGTCCGCCAGCGATACCGCCGCGCCGCCCTTTCCTGCGGCGCCGTGACAGCCCGCGCAGTTCTGGCTGTACAGCGTCGCAAAATCCAGCACCTGCTCCGGCCGCAAAACCTCGGGCTCAGGCCCGGGACGCCCGGGCAGGTCGCACGAAGCCAGCGCGAGTGCGGCAGCAACCGCCGCGGCGCGGGACCACAAGGCGGGGCCGCTCATTTTTCTTCGCTCCGCTCGTCCTTCTCTTCGAGAATGCCGGGCGCTTCAATGCCGGCCAGCACCGCCAGCGGCATGAACTGCCGCGTCTTCACGCGTTGCTGCCGCACCACCACCAACCCGGCCACCACGCCGAAGCCGATCTGCGAAGCCACGAACCAGCTCCACTCGATCCGCTGGTCCAGCAGCGGATTGATGATGCCCAGGCTCGTATAAAGCAGCCCGGACCACAGCACCGGAGCAATCAGCCCGCCCAGAATAATCGGGCGGCGCGGAAACATCGGCAGCATCACGCCGTAAAGCAGTCCAACAAGAATCGAAGTAACGATATGCAGCAAGGAGGCGACAAGAAGAAGCAAAGGATGAAACGAATTGATATACGACTCGGGCAGAGCCAGCGAATTCTGGAAGACAATCGCCGCAAGCAGGTTGATCGGAAACCAGATGCTGCCGTGCGAAATCACACCATGCAGGCACGCCAGCACCGCCATCGCCACGCTTCCCGCCAGCCCTCCCTTCACGCCCGCCGCCGCCGGGTAAATTTCAATCGGGATTCGCGCGCGGTGGAAATCGCGGAAAACTTTCATCCGCGCCACGTCCGGCGTCTCGGTCACCACCGGCGCCGCCTCCGCCACGTGCGGCGCCGGAACCATCTCGTGCTGCTGCACCGGCAGCACCTGCCGGAACCAGCCCACGCAGCCCGCCAGCGTCAGCACCGCGCCCAGCGCACTCACCGCGGCCGACGTCAGCAGCCCCGCGAACACCAGCGTCAGCCCGAACGCCAGTATCACCGGCCACGCCGTCGGCGCCGGAAGTTCCACCTGGTCCTTTGGATGTGTCTCGTGAGGCCTCATCGCGTCACCGTCCGATCACATACACCACCGTGAATACCACTACCCACACCGCGTCTACGAAGTGCCAGTACAGCGAAAGCACGTCGAGATGATGCTCGTGCTTCTCATTCACTTTGCCGGCCAGCGCCAGCGCAAGCACAATGCCCAGCGCGATCAGCCCGCCGGTGACGTGAGAAGCGTGCAGCCCGACCAGCGAGTAGTAAGTCGTGCCGAACAGGTTAGTCGAGATAGTAAGTCCATCCACCGTGATGAGCTTGTTCCACTCGATGCCGGTGCCAATAAGAAAGATGGCGCCGAGAGCGAAGGTCAGAAACCAGGCGAGTTTGAAAGCGGCGTATTTCGCCTGCCGAAGGTAATGAACCGCGAGGTGAATCGTAATGCTGCTCGAAAGCAGGCAGATGGTGCTGAAAATCGGAACTTCAAGAACCTGCCGCGGCGTCGGTCCGCTCAGGCTCTTGCCCAGGTAGAAAAGGTAGGCGACAACGAATATGGTGAAGATCGACGTCTCGGCGACGATGAAGCTGAACATCGCCACACGCCCCTTGCTCGGCAGCGTCCAGGCTTCCGGCGCGGCGGGCATTGTTTGCGGCAGCGTCATTCGTATTTCCAATCCGGGTCCTCGGGATGCTTGAGGTCCCACAACGGGCGCCTGCTCTTTACTTCAGGAATCACGGCGAAGTTATACTCGGGCGGCGGCGAACTGGTGGCCCACTCGAGCGTCCAGGCGTCCCACGGGTCGTTCCCCGCCACGCGCCCGCGGAAGTAGGAATGAATCATGTTGAACACGAACATCAGCACGGCCACGGCCTGGAAAAACACGCCGATCGTGACAATCAGGTTCCAGATCGCCCAGCCCCGCCCGGCTTCGTAGGTGTAAATGCGCCGCGGCATGCCCAGCAGGCCGGGAATGTGCATGAAGTCGAACGTCATGTGAAAGCCGAAAAGGAACAGCCAGAAGTGCCAGTGGCCCAGCTTTTTGTCGAGCATCTTCCCGGTGATCTTCGGGAACCAGTAGTAGAACGCGCCGAAAAGCGCGAACAGAATGCCGCCGACAATCACGTAGTGAAAGTGAGCCACCACGAAGTACGAGTTGCCCAACTGCCAGTCGAACGGAGCGGCGCCAAGCATGATGCCGGTCAGCCCGGCGATAAGGAACTGGAACAGAAAGCCCAGGCACCACATCATCGGAAGTTCGTAGCGGATCTTGCCTCCCCACATCGTGCCGAGCCAGTTGAAGATCTTGATGCCCGTCGGCACGCCGACCGCCAGCGTCGTGAGAACGAAGAACGCGTTCTCGTACGACGTCATGCCGATTGTGTACATGTGGTGCGCCCACACGCTGAGGCTCACAAACCCGATGCAGACCGTCGCCGCCACCATGATCGGGTAGCCGAAGATCGGCTTGCGCGAAAAAACGGGCACAATCTCGCTCACGAAGGCGAAGCACGGAATGATGAGCACGTAAACTTCCGGATGCCCGAAGATCCAGAAGAAGTGCATCCAGATCGCCGCCGACCCGCCGGCCTGCGTGTCGAAGAAGTGCCCGCCCATATAGCGGTCGATCATGAGCATCAGTTGCGCGGCGGTCAGGGGCGTGATCGTGAACAGCAGCATGCCCGACATCACCAGGTTGAGCCACACGAGCAGCGGCATCTTGCCGAGCGTCATGCCGGGGCAGCGCATCGAAAGCACCGTGGCGACGATATTCACCGCGGTGCCGATGGTGCCGAAGCCCGAAACGAGCAGCGAGATCGTCCAGTAATCCGTGCTGTGGCCGCGCGAAAAGGCGACCGAGGTCAGCGGCGCGTACGCCCACCAGCCGACGTCCGGCGTGCTGCCCGCGCCGTACAGGCCGTCCCCGCCGAGGAAGCTGAAGTAAAGCAGCAGGCCGCCGAAGGCGGTGAGCCAGAAACTGAACGCGTTCAGCCGCGGGAACGCCATGTCCCGCGCGCCGATCATCAGCGGCACGAGGTAGTTGGCGAAGCCGAACAGCACCGGCATGGCCACGAAGAAGATCATCGTGGTGCCGTGCATGGTGAACATGCGGTTGAAAACCTGCGGCGAGACGAAGTGCGCGTGGGGAATCGCCAGTTGGATGCGCAGGATGGTGGCCTCGACGCCTCCGACCACCAGGAAAACCAGGGCGTAAACGATGTACATGATCCCCAGCTTTTTGTGATCTACCGTGACGAGCCACTCGTGCAGGACCTCGATCCACGTAGGCCGCGGCTTGGTCTCGAGGCCGGCCAGGCCGGAGATGGGCAACGATTCCGACGACACGATGCTTGCTTGTGCTCCTTTCCGCTCGCTGTAAGTTAGTGAAGGGTTAGTAAGTAAGTAGTTACTTCATCCAGCTCCTTCGGAGTAAGATTCATCGCCGGCATCAGTGACCCGGGTTTGAAGGTTTCGGGGTTGCCGATCCAGCCGCGGAGGTTGGCCGGCGTGTTGGGCACGGCGCCGGAAGCGATGGTGCTCCGGCTCATCAGGTGCGTCAGGTCGGGACCGAACTTGCCGTTGGCGTTGGTGCCCGAAACGGCGTGGCAGTTGATGCAGGCGGTGCTTTGAAACACGCGCTGGCCCGCGGCGGCGTCTCCCGGCGAAACCGGGGCGGGCGCCTGCTGCTGCGAGCGAACCCAGGCGTCGAAGTCCTCCCGGCTTTGGACGTAGACGCGCAGCAGCATCTTGGCGTGCTGCGTGCCGCAATACTGCGCGCACTGGCCGAGGAAAAGTCCGGTTTCGTGCGGGTCGATCCACATCTCGTTCGGATGATTCGGAATGAGGTCGGTCTTGCCCGCCAGGCGCGGCACCCAGAAGCTGTGGTCGGTGTCGGCGGAGAGAAGTTTTAGATAAGTAGGCGTTGGGTGTTTCGGATCGCTGACGGGAACGTGCAGTTCGTTCGCGGTGACGAAGCCGTACTGCGGGTAGCGGAACTCCCACCAGAACTGGTGGCCGACGACCGTGACGTCGATCGCGCTCTTCGGCTTCCGCGCGTCCTGCACGGTGTGGATCACGCGGGCCGAGGTGAGGAACAGGACCATCACAATGATGATCGGAATCACGGTCCAGGCGAGTTCGAGTTGGTCGCTGCCGTAGATCTGGAACGGCTCGCGGCCGTCGTCGTCCGGGCGGCGCCGGAACTTGATGGCGGAGTATGCCAGGAGGCTGAAGACGACGACGAAAATGACGCCGGTGACGGTAAGGACGAACAGGCTTAGCCCGTGGACGAGCTGCGCGGGCGTGGAAACCGGGGCGAAGATGTTCGTCGGGAGCGAAGCCTCGGCGGGCGCGAGGCGCGAAAACAGCGCTCCTGCAAGAACAGCCCATGTGGTGGACCGCACGGTTTGCAGTATAACTCGCCGCGATTTGAGACCACAAGGCAAAGGCTGTGACTGACGTTTTGTCCGGCAACCCGATAAAGTATCGGTGATCCCTCATGCGGCGATTCTTGATCTGTCTTCTTTTCGTCTCCGCGGTTCTGGCCGCCGGTCCCGATCCGATTGCGTACGTGAATCCGCTGATCGGAACCGGGCGAAGCAGCATCGGCTACGGCGGGACGATGCCGTTTGCCGGGCCTCCGTTCGCGATGACGGACTGGACGCCGCAAACGCGGCAGAACAAGATCAGCGTGACGTCTTATGAGTACGACGACCGGGCGATCAGCGGCTTCATCGGCACGCATCAGCCGGCGATCTGGATGGGTGACTACGGCTACATCACTCTGATGCCGGAGGTGGGCGAACTGCGCACAACGCCGGAAGCGCGCGGGCTTGCTTTCTCGCACAGCCAGGAGACCGCCAAGCCGGATTATTACGCGGTGACGTTGCGAACTCGGGAAGGCGCGCAGATCCGGGCGGAAATGACGGCCTCGGCGCGGTGCGCGTATTTTCGTTTCCGCTTTCCGAACACGGGCGCCGCGCGCGTGCTGGTCGAGATTTCCCGGCCCGGCGTGCCGGGTTTTGCGGCGGTCGAGACAAAGACCGGCGAAATCACCGGCTACAACCCGCATCGGATGGACGCGCACCTGGGACCTTTTAAGCTGCCGAACTTCCGAGGATATTTCGCGGTCGAGTTCCGGCAGGCGGCGCAACAAGCCGCCACGTACGGCATCGAAAACGCGGACGCGTCGGCAAGCCGGGGAGCGTTCGCGGAGTTCAGGCCGGGCGCGGTCGTGGAAGTCCGCGTGGGGACGTCGTTCCTGAGCGTCGAGCAGGCGCGCGCGAATCTGCGGCACGAGATTCCGGACTGGGATTTCGACGCGGTTCGCGCGAAGGTGCACGCGGCGTGGGCGGAAAAACTGAGCCGGCTCGAGGTGGAAGGCGCGACGGACCGCGAGAAAACGCGGCTTTACACCGCGCTTTATCACGCGCTGCTTTACCCTCGCGCATTTTCCGAATACGGCCGGTATTACAGCGCGTTCGACGACCGGGTACACAACGGAGAAAGCTACACGGCGTATTCGATCTGGGATACGTTCCGGGCGGAGAACAGCCTGCTGACGCTGTTTGCGCCGGAGCGGATCGGCGGGATGATCACGGCGCTGCTCCAGAACTTCCAGGAAGGCGGATGGATGCCGAAGTGGCCGAACCCGTCGTACACGAACATCATGATCGCTACGCACGCGGACTCGCTGGTGGCGGAAGCGATGCGCAAGGGGTTCCACGGCTTCGATCGCGAGGTTGCGTGGAAGGCGGTCTACAAAGACGCCATGGTTCCACCGGACGGAGACACGACGCGGCGATGGGTGGACCGCGAACCAGGAACGCCGTACGAGGCGCGGGGCGGGCTGACTTACTACAAAGAGCTGGGATTCATTCCGACGGACAAGACGGATGAAGCGGCGTCGCGGACTCTGGAGGACAGCTACGACGACTGGTGCGTGGCGCAGATTGCGAAAGCGCTGGGGCGCGAGGACGATTATCAATTCTTCCTTCGGCGGTCTTTGAACGACCGCCATTTGTTTAACCCGGCGCTTGGGCTGATGAACGGGAAAACATCCGACGGGAAGTGGGCGCCGATCGGGGGGTCGCGGGACACGCCGGGGAATCGTTCGGTTTCGGGCTGGACGGAAGGAGATGCGTGGGTTTATACGTTTTCGCCGCTGCACGACCAGGCGGGGCTGCTCCAACTGTTGGGCGGCAGCGAGGCGTACGCGGCGAAACTCGATGCGCACTTCAGCGGCGGGCACAACGTGCACAGCAACGAGCCGAGCCACCACTACGGGTACTTGTACGACTTCGCCGGCCAGCCGTGGAAGACGCAGGCGAAGGTGAGGGAGATTGCTGCGGCCGAGTACGGCTACGACCAAGGCGGCCTGGATGGGGACGACGATTGCGGCCAGATGTCGGCGTGGCTGCTGTTTGCGGCGATGGGATTTTATCCCGTGAATCCGGCGAGCGGCGAGTACATGATCGGCAGCCCGATGTACGGCGAGATGAGCATCCGGCTCGAAAACGGGAAGACGTTTCGCGTGGTGGCGGAGAATGTATCGGCGAAGAACCTGTATATTCAGTCCGCGACGCTCGACGGGAAGCCGCTGAACGAACCGGTCATCACGTGGGAGCAGATTCAGTCCGGGGCGACGCTGCGGTTCCGGATGGGGGCGACGCCTTCGCGGTGGGGGAGCGGGTGGCGGCCGGCGTCGATTGCGGTGAGGTAGGTGGGGCGGGTCAGCAATGCCGCCAAAGGATCAGCAGAGTTATATCGTCCTGTTGTGGAGCAGCACGGCGAAAACGCGCGACATCACGTAGGACGCTGTCGGCCATCGCTATCGCACCTGCCTTCGCCTGGCCGCGCAAGGAGGCGCTGAGACGGTCCTCCTCGAATGGGTTGCCTTCCGGATCCTGGGCTTCTGTAATGCCATCCGAGTATAAGACGAGGCTGCATCGGAGATCGAGGGCGATGTGCCTGACCGTGTATCGGCTGCCGCAAAAAAGACCCAGCGGCAGCCCCGTGGAATCAATCCGCTCTATTTCGTCATGGCGTAGCACCAAGGGCCTGCAATGGCCGGCATTGCACAGTTCGACGCCGCTCGCCGTAGTTCGACCCGCGACCAGCGTTGCGGAGTGCGTGGCCGGCGTGCTTTCACAAAACAGACGGTTTGCACGCAGCATCATCTCGGCAAGCGGCAAATCGAGGGAAAGCAAGCTGCGAAAGATCGCGTTGAGATGCGTCATGAGAAGCGATGCGGCGACCCCTTTGCCGGTGACGTCGCCCAGCGCGAAGAAAACAGATGCGCCATCGGCCGAGGGCACAATTTCGCAGTAATCGCCCCCAACGACGCCGGCCGGCTGGTATCGGTAATGGGCGCTCCAGTTCCTGGAAGTAATGTCGCTGGCCGGCAGGAGTTGGGACTGGATCTGGGTTGCGAGTTCAAGATCCCGTTCGTGCGCCCGGCGCTGCGCTTCGTTCAGGTGGTCCAGGCAGAATCGTTCAAGCGGGTTCTGCCGAAGCCGATCGGCTTCGATCGGGAGGTGACAGACTTCGCAGTTGCCGAAAGAGCCGGCATTGATCCTTTCTAAAGCCGCGTCAATTTCCGCCAGAAGGTCATTGACGTACTCAGCCGATACGGTCTGCGCAGCGGCCTGAAGGCGCGCCCGCGTTTCGACGATCCTGGGCTGCAACTGTTGTATCAACGAGGCGGAGGCAGCGGTCATAACGGAGCTTCTCCCGGCCCCCCTATTTTGCCGCAAATACCGGCATTGGCGAGAAGACGCGGCTCTATGCCGGTGAAGATCACGATCCGCACGGCGCATTCCATACGGGACAGCGGTGGATCCGGCGAGTGGGGAGTGCATGAGCGAGATTCCGATGTATGGTGAGATGAGGATCCGGCTCGAAAAACGGGAGGACGTTTCGGGTGGTTGCGGGGAGATAGGTATGGGCGTGCGACCCTATCGCTGGCTTGCTGAGTATTTCGACCGGATCTTCACGGGATATCGCGGATACATCGACGCGGCGCACCGCACAATCGTGGAGCCGATTCTGTCAGAAGTCCGCGTTGGATGCGACTTGGGGTGCGGCACAGGGACGACGGCGCTCGACCTGGCGGCTCGCGGTATCCGCATGTATGGCGTAGACCTTTCGCCGGGGATGTGCCGCGCCGCCCGAGCCAAGGCGCGGGAACGGAAACTGCCGCTGCGGGTCCTCCGGGAGGAGGTGCGGGACTTTCGGCTGCCGGAACCGGTGGACCTCGTCCTGGGCGAGTACGACGCCATTAACCACGTGCCGCGGCGATCCGACCTTCGGCGCGTGCCGGCGGCCGTGGCGCGCGCGCTCAACCCGGGCGGATGGTTTTTCTTCGACGTGAACAATCTGGCCGGATTCGAAAAGTATTGGCGGGACACGTGGTGGATCGAGAAGCCGGGGCTCATCCTCGCCATGCGAAGCGGCCACGATCTGAAACGCCGGAAGGCGTGGTGCGACTGCGATTGGTTCGTGCGGGAAGGGCGGCTTTGGCGGCGGCACACGGAGCGCGTAGAAGAGGTCTGCTGGAGTGAAGAGGAGATCCGCCACGCGCTGTCGGCCGCGGGGTTTGCCGGGATTCGAGTGTGGGATGCGGCTCCGTTCCTTCAGGGCGACGGCATAACGACGGAGGGTTGCCGCAGTTTCTATCTTGCCCGGAAGGCGCGCCCAGGGCGACGTTGAAGTTCCGGGATGCCGCTCCAGCGACATCATCAGCGCACAGCGGGTATGGACAAAGAAAGCGCAGCTACTGTTTGTCGAATACTTCGATTCTCTTTTCCGATTCCTTGCCAACGATCCAGGAGGTCGCCGTCAGAGTTTTGCCGTCCGCCGAGAGCTCATCCGTTCCCGTTTGAACGAGCTTGCCGCCGATAAATACCGAGTAAGTCAGCTTGGTGGGAGTGAGGAGTTTCACGGTCTCGACGAGTCCCGCCCGTTTGGAGGGCATATCCAGGCTCATCGCCGATCCATCCGGCTCCCCTTGCATTCTGAATTGGATTGCGCGGTATTCCCAACGCATGACTCCCGCCGATGGAGTGGAGATCATGAGCGAGTCATTGACCTCGACAAAATTGCTCTTTGCGCGATCGGGTTTCCATGTACCGACCCATGGGTTTTTCATCGCCGGCGCTGCCGGCGCAGTGAGAACGAAGAATGCAGACGCGAGAAGGAGCTTCTTCGCCAGGATTACCATCATCATTGTCCCAGCGCGTAGTATACTCCCGGTCGCTGCTTTCGTGGATGGCCGTCGACTTGTGAGTTACATAGGATGAACCGCAACGGGATTGCCGCCTGCCGTCGGGCGATCCATGTAATCGGGGGTATTGCCGCGCGGGTCTCCTCTGTTTCTCTAACAACATGTGTGGCCTATGCAGCCAGGACGGAGATAGCTGCGCGAGGGAAGCGGATCCTCGGGTAATGACCGGGCTTCAACGATTGCGAGGTTTGGACAAAGATCCTCGAGTCAACTGAGGCCCACCGGGGGAAACAAGAAGGGTCAGATCCCGATCCGGTCAACCTCGCCGAGCGTGATCCGATTCCCGGTGTGGCCGTAGAACTTCGTTGGCCGGGGCGACTCGTGCGCGGCGGGTGGGGTGAGATCCGGTGCCTCGGTCAGCGAAACGAACCCGGCGCCGGGCGGCATGCTCCTGTATCGCCCGGTTCTGCATTACATAAGAACATCGACGATGCCAAGGCGGGCGGGCGAAGAAGGTGTTGCCGTGAGCGGCTGCGCTCTACATTGCGGATCGCGTTGTGGAGTCCGCCACGTACAGCCCGGAACTGGCGCAGTCGCTTCATGCGAAGCCGCTGCCGTTCGAGTGGATGGTTGAGCGGACGCTTGCTACCGTGAGGGAGCGGGGTTATCTTGAGGATCCCGAGGCGGGGGAACCGCTTCGCTGGCTGGAGAGTTGCGACGAGCAGATAAGAGACTGCCTGGTCGCACTCGAGTCCATGCTGGGCCCTGAGCTTGATGCGATTCTGCGCGCGGCGCCGGAGGATCGGGGCGAAACCATTCCGCTGGAGTCGATCTCCGGAGGGATGAGCTATCGCATTTCGCTTTCTCAGGCGGCGGAGGCAGAGTAGGTGCGGCTATGCGACTCGCCGGCACGGGCGGGCGTGAGAAAGAATGAACCGAAGCTCTCGGCCGTGAGCTGCTGGCACGTGATGCGCTATCGCTTCAACGCGTCGCCGCCTGAGCTGGCAACGCGACGCAAATCGGAGCGCCGTCAAACGAGGCAAATCCAGCCAGATTAATCGTGAGATTGGATTGCACGCTCACCGCGCTGGCCTGGGCGCCACAAGGCGCCGCAGTCGAGGGCGGCATCGGTATGGTCAGATTGATTTGGTAGAGTCCCGGGTACCCTGCCACGGCCCAGCTTTCCGCCACCGGCCCTGAGTAGCCCCAGAACGGACCACCCCTCGAGAGGAGCGATTCGCTGGGAGATGCGTTGGGCCGGAAGTCAAAAATTGGGGCGAGGCCCGGCCCTGTCATCGGTGATAGCGGAGCCGCGCCCGTCTGCGGTTCTGGAAGCTGCAAGTCCTGCATTCGTGCTAGCCCAAATCCCACGCCTACAGCGTAGATAACCACCGTTTCTCCAGGCTGTGCGGGGTTCTGCGCGGTGACCGGTGCACCGTCGGCGTGGGTGACAACGGGGGCCAGCGGCGGTGCGTATGGGGAGCTGGATCCCCCGGCCGCGGCAAATCCCATGAGGCTGTCATCGTACCGCACAATATGGATTTGGTCCGTGAACGGGTTCAGGGCTACGGTCGCGGTAGAGGCGCCATTCTGGGCCACCGTCAGCTTCGCGTAATTTGGCGCTACGCCCCCGGCCGTCAGACCACTCACTCTCATTTCGTACGGCACCTGGAGATTGATGCCGATAAAATGCGCACACCAATCCGGGCCATTCCAGCATGAAACCAAGGGAAAAGCGGAAACCACGGGCGATTCAATTGGTGACGGCCCAACCGTTTGCTCGAACTTGACGGAGATACCCGCCACGGAGGTAGGCAGCGGTACGGACTGCGCCTCAGCCGGAGCGGTTAGATTTGCTCCCATGTCCTGGACGTAAATCGTCAGGAGTTGGCCGGGAGCCGCTGCTATCGGAAGGGGCGGAACGTACCCGTTCCCCACCACGGCTTGACCCACCGCCTGGCCGCCGCGGTGCGCGCCAGCCAGCGCGAAGACCAAAACTGCGAAGGAAACTGACCGTCGCGCAAGGTTTCGCATGATCTCTAGTCTGGCGCAAGGAGGCGGTCTTGCGCCAGACGATGCCCGCCGGTCCTGACGGCGAGTTGGGCTGGGTTGACTAACTAAACTGAACCGTTTAGTATTGTTAAGATGATCCGGGTTGAGAATCTCGTTCGTCAATTCGGGGATTTCGCCGCGGTCGACCGGATTTCGTTCGAGGTCGGGGCGGGGGAGATCTTCGCGTTTTTGGGGCCAAATGGGGCGGGGAAGACGACTACGATCAAGATGCTGACGACGCTGCTGCGGCCGACGGCGGGGGCGATCGAGATCGATGGTCTCGATGTAGCCAGGGATCCTCACGAGGTGCGGCGGCGGTTCGGGATCGTGTTTCAGGATCCGAGTCTCGACGGAGACATGACCGCGTACGAAAACATGGAACTGCACGGCGTTTTCTATCATGTCCCGCGGAAGGTGCGGGCGGAAAGAACCGAGCGGCTGCTGCGGCTGTTCGAGTTGTGGGAGCGGCGCAACGACCTGGTGAAGATGTTTTCGGGAGGGATGAAGCGGCGGCTGGAGATTGCGCGGGGACTGCTGCATACGCCGAAGATTCTGTTCCTGGACGAGCCGACGCTGGGGCTCGACCCGCAGACGCGCAACCAACTGTGGACCCATGTGAAGCACCTGAACCAGGCCGAGGGTGTGACTGTGTTCCTCACCACGCACTACATGGACGAGGCGGACCGTGTGGCGCAGCGAATCGCGATCATCGACCACGGGAAGATTGTGGCGCTGGGCTCGCCGCAGGAGTTGAAGCAGCAGACCGGGAAAGAATCGCTCGAAGAGGCGTTTCTGGCGTTGACGGGGTCGACGATCCGGGATGAGACGGCCAACGTGTCTCGCGATCGACTGAAGACGATGGCCAAATTGTGGGAGAACCGGCGATGAGCGCGATTTACATTTTGTGGCTGCGGGAGCTGCGGCGGTACGCGAGGTCGCGCGCGCAGGTGGTGGCGTCGCTGGGGCAGCCGCTGCTTTATCTGCTGGCATTGGGTTTCGGACTGGGGCCGGTGTTCCAGAGGGCGGGCGAGGGGAGCTACGTGCAGTTTGTGGCGCCGGGGGTGATTGCGATGACGGTGCTTTTCAGCTCGGTCCTCTCCGGGATGGGCCTTCTGTGGGACCGGCAGTTCGGGTTTTTGAAGGAGACGCTCGTCGCGCCGGTGCCGCGGATACAAGTGATGTTGGGCCGGACGCTGGGCGGCGCGACGGTGGCCTGCATCCAGGGACTGCTGGTGGCGGTGGTGGCGTTCGTAGCCGGGTTCCGGGTGGTGGATCTGCGGACGCTGCCGCTGGCGCTGCTGTTCATGGGTCTGATCGCGGCGCTTTTCAGCGCGATGGGCACGGCGATCGGCTCGGCGATCGAGAATATACAGAGTTTCCAGCTCACCATGAATTTTCTGGTGATGCCGGTGTTCTTTTTGTCGGGCGCGCTTTTCCCGCTCGACCATTTGCCGCGGGTGCTGAGCGTCATTACTCGGATCGATCCGCTGGCATACGGGGTGGATGGATTGCGAATCGCGCTGATCGGCCGGGCGGCATTCGGGCTTGCCCTCGATGGCGCGGTGCTGGTGGCGGTTGCGCTGGCGTTGCTGGGGACCGGAAGTTACCTGTTCAGCAAGATCGAGGTTTGAGAGATGCCGAGGGGACCGAGCGCCAGCGCGCACAAGAAAGTGCTGAAGGCGGCGCTGGAACTGATCGCCGAACAGGGCATCGAGGGGACGAGCATGGATGCGGTGTCCCGCAAGTCCGGCGTGAGCAAGGCGACGATCTATAAGCATTGGGCGAATAAGGAAGCGCTGCTGCTGGAGATGCTGGCGGAGGCGAGCGGACTACGGGCGCGGCCGAAGTTCGACACGGGCGACACGCGGGCGGACCTGGCGGCGCTGCTGGCTTACCGGCCGCCGGAGAATCCGGAGCTTCGGGACAGGATACTTCCCCATGTGATTGCTTACTCAGCGCGGAACCGGACCTTCGGGACGACGTGGCGGAGGATGGTGACGGATCCGGCGACGCGAGACATCCGGCGGCTGGTGGAACGGGGGATGAAGAAAGGCGAGTTGCAGGCGGGGTTGGACCAGGAGTTGGCGATCGGCCTTTTGCTGGGGCCGATGCTCTACTGGCATATCTTCCGGAAGGACGTGGAGGCGCGGGAAGATCAGAGGCCGCGCGCAGAGGCGTTGGTGGACGCGTTCTGGCGGGCGTTCGCGGCGCGGCAGTAAGTGGGATGGCGTCGGGGTGGTGGCGGCTCTACTCGGAAGTAGTTGGGTCGATCACCGAGCGGACCTGCGAGATGCGATTGGCGGGGAAGCCACCCTGGCGCGCATGCTCGAGGACCGCGGCTTCGTCGGGAGCGATATAGACGCAGTAAATTTTGTCGTCGGTGACGAAGCTTTCAACCCACTGGACCTGGGGCCCCATGGCACGGAGGACG
>JAJYCN010000096.1 GCA_021778335.1 Acidobacteriota bacterium
GGAAGTTCCAGGAGACGTCGGTGACGAGGTCGCGGATGGAGGGGAAGGTCCGCATGGGCTCGAGGACGACGGGCATGTCGAGGTTGAGGCCGGATAGCCGCGTCATGCACATGAGTTTGGGCATGCCATTGATTTCGGCGGAGCAGGAGCCGCATTTGCCGGCCTTGCAGTTCCAGCGGACGGCGAGGTCGGGGGCCTGCTCGGCCTGGATTTTGTGGACGGCGTCGAGAACGACCATGCCGGGGCTGATGGGGGTGGAGAAGTCCTGGAACTTGCCGCCCTGCGCGTCGCCGCGCCAGATGCGAAACAAGGCGTTGTCGGGCATCTACTTCATCTCCTCGATGATATTTCGTAACTCCTCGGGCATCGGTTGGACGGCGCGCCGGTCGACGACCATTTCGCCGGAGGGTCCGCGGCGGATGGCGATGTTGTAGTTGCCCCACTCGGGGTCTTTGGACGGGAAGTCCTCGCGGAACTGGGCGCCGCGGCTTTCTTTCCTGAGCAAAGCGGCGCGGGCGATTGCTTCGCTGACGGTGAGTAAGTGGGGGAGATCGAGCGCGGTGTGCCAGCCGTTGTTGTACTGGCGGTGGCCGGGGACTCCGGCCTGGGAGGCGCGGGCGGAGAAATGTTCGAGGCGGCCGAGGGCTTCGCGCATTTCGCTTTCGGTGCGTACGATGCCGACGAGGCTCTGCATGCATTCCTGGATTTCGTGTTGTATCTGGAACGGGTTTTCGCCGGCCGCTCCGCGATCGAAGGGCTCGAGGGCGAGGCGCGCGGCGTCGTCGGCCTGGTTGCCGTCGATGGCGGCCGATGAGTTTGTTTTTGCGAATTCGGCGGCGTACTGGCCGGCGCGTTTGCCGAAGACGAGGAGGTCGGAGAGGGAATTTCCCCCGAGGCGGTTGGCGCCGTGGAGTCCGGCGGCGACCTCGCCGGCGGCGAACAGGCCGGGGAGGGTGGACATCTGCGAGTCGCCGTCGACGCGGACGCCGCCCATCATGTAATGGGTGGTCGGGCCGACTTCCATTGGCTCCGCGGTAATGTCAATGCCGGCGAGCTGCTGGAACTGGTGATACATGCTGGGCAGTTTGCGCTTGATGTGGGCGGGGCCGTCGGGAAGTTTCGTTTTGATCCAGGCGATATCGAGGAACACGCCGCCGTGCGGGCTGCCGCGGCCGGCCTTTACTTCGCGGTTGATGCAGCGGGCGACGTGATCGCGGGTGAGTAATTCCGGCGGACGGCGGGCGTTTCTGTCGCCCTGGGTGTAGCGCCAGCCTTCTTCTTCGTTGTCGGCGGTCTGCTGCTTGTACAAGTCGGGGATGTCGTCGAACATGAAGCGGCGGCCCTCGCTGTTGCGGAGGACGCCGCCTTCGCCGCGGACGCCTTCGGTGACGAGGAGACCGCGGACGCTGGGCGGCCAGACCATGCCGGTGGGATGGAACTGGACGAACTCCATGTCGAGTAACTCGGCGCCGGCTTCGTAGGCGAGGGCGTGGCCGTCGCCGGTGTATTCCCAGCTATTGCTGGTGACCTGGAAGGCGCGGCCGACGCCGCCGGTGGCGAGGACGACGGCTTTGGCGGGCCAAAGGAGGAAGTGGCCGCGCTCGCGGTCGTAGCCGAAGGCCCCGGCGATGCGGCCGGCGCCGGTGAGCAGGCGGAGGACGGTGCATTCCATGTGGACTTCGAGTCCGGTGTGGATGCCGTGATCCTGGAGGGTGCGGATCATTTCGAGACCGGTGCGGTCGCCGACGTGGGCGAGGCGCGGGTAGCGGTGGCCTCCGAAGTTGCGCTGGAGGATGCGGCCGTCGGGCGTACGGTCGAACAGAGCGCCCCAGGCTTCGAGTTCGCGGACACGGTCCGGCGCTTCCCGGGCGTGTAACTCGGCCATGCGCCAGTTATTGAGATACTGGCCGCCGCGCATGGTGTCGGAGAAGTGGACGCGCCAGTTATCGCGTTCGTCGACGTTGGCCAGCGATGCGGCGATGCCGCCCTCGGCCATCACCGTGTGCGCCTTGCCGAGGAGGGACTTGGTGACGACGCCGACTTTGGCTCCGGAGGCGGAGGCTTCGATGGCGGCGCGCAAGCCGGCGCCGCCGGCCCCGATCACGAGGACGTCGTAGGGATGCGTCTGGTATTCCACCATTAAAAGATTCTCCAGTCGTGCCAGATGCCCATCGCGCACAGGCGCACATAGATGTCGCAGAACGCGACCGAGCAGAGACTCGCCCAGGCCCACTTCTTGTGATTGCCGTTGAGGCAACTGACACCGTTGTAGACGCGGTGGCGGACCGGGTGGCGGGAGATCTGATCGAGTGTGCCGCCGATAAGGTGCCGGAAGGCGTGGCAGCCGAAGATATAGCAGGCGAGGAAGACGACGTTGACCGCAAGGATGATGGTGCCGAGGCCGATTCCGAAGCCGTCCTTGAACCAACAGGCTCGCCAGACGTCATAGACGAGGACGAGCCAGACGGGATAGGAGAGGCGGAGGAAGTAGCGGTGGAAGTTTTGGAAGATCAGCGGGAAGGTGCGTTCACCGAGGTAGTGAGCGCGCGGTTCCCCGACGGTACAGGCGGGCGGATCCGCCCAGAAGGATTTGTAGTAAGCGCCGCGGTAGTAGTAGCAGGTGAAACGAAACAGGCCGGGGATCCAGAGGATCAGGAGGGCCGGGGAGTAAGGAAGAAAGCGGGGAATCCACGCCGGTTCGGGTCCGAACCAGGCGCGGGGGGAATCACCGAAGATCTCCGGTGAGTAGAAGGGCGAGATATACGGACCAAAAATGTAGTTCTTGTTCTGGAACGCGGCCCAGGTGGCATAAACGATGAAAGTGCCCAGGCCGAGAAAGACGAGCAGCGGAGAGACCCACCAGAGATCGCTCCGCCGAGTTTGGCCGAAGTGGTTCTTGTCCCAGACAATGTCGGGATGCGCCATGCAAGCCTCCGTTTGTGGTGGTGAATACCATATCACAACGAAGGCGGCGAAAAGCCCTGGCGCGGAGCTGGACGATTACACGGCGGCGCGGTGGCCAACAGGAAGATTCACCGGATGGCGAAGGTTTTGATGTCGATCACGTTGGGCGGATCCGGTCCCTGGATCCAGAAAATGCGGGAGCCGTCGCGGGAAACCGCGAGCGGACGGGTTGAGCCCGCCGCCACGGCCATGCGCAGGCCGGAGAAAAGTTTGCGCGCCTCGGCGAAGGACGGTTCGCCACGCCAGGTCACGGGGACCGACATCAAATCGCCGTCATTGAAGTACAGGATCTCGTTTCCGTCCGGGCGCCACACGGGGCATGAAGTACTGACGCCGCGCGAGCCGATCCGCCTGCGCTGGCCCGGTCCTGGGAAGGGACGGACATACACGCCGTCGAGGGAGTCGTACACGACCCAGTGGCGATCGGGCGAGAGATTCGGAACGCGGACCGGGTCGGAGCTTTTCATGACGAGCTTCGGCTCGGTGTCATTCGGGTTTCCATCGATGAGGGCCGAATACGCGCCGTCCTGACCGCCGAAGATGATTTCTTTGCCGTCGTAGGAAACAGCGGGCGCTGAAGGACTAAAGAACTTTCCGAGCTCGTGAACTTCGCCCAATCCCGTGGCGGATGAGTCGAACAGCGATTGGTTTGAACCGCCGATCACCCGGGCGCCGTTTCCCGACCAACCGATCCAGGCCGCACCGGTCGGCAGGTCCAGTTTTTCGGGTTCGCCGACGTCGATGATCACATCCGGTGCGCCGATGGCATTCACGAGCAGCCTGGCGCCGTCGGGCGACAGGGCGAGAAGCCGGTACGGGCCTGGCGGGCCGGAGGTTCCGATCCGCCTGCCGCTTCTGTCGAATTCGACAATTTGCGAACGCCGGACTCCGCCCGGAACCCAGGCGATGGTCCCGTTTCGCGCAACGGAAAAGTAGGAAAGGCCGCGCGGGTCCGATCCGACGCCTTGAATCACCAGTTCGGGTTCGCCCTCCAGCCGGCGCGCCCGCGGATCGAGTTTTTGCGAATAGAGATTGTCGCCGCGGACATAGAGAATCCGGCCGCCGCCGGCGGGTGTGTAATGGGCGGTGGTGAAATTCGTCAGCAACACCGACGGGGCCGAGGCTTTCCCATTGCGCAGACTTGAGAGAACGGTTGAACCGTCCGGGGTGAAAGCAGTACCCGTGGGAAAGACGGTAAAAACAAATTCATCGCTTGCAGGAAGAAATTCGGGTGAGAAACAATTCCTGAATTGCGGCGGGAAGCTCAGCGTTTCAGGTGCGGCGCCGGAAGCGGGAACCACATCGAGACAATGGCCCGGCGCGTTCACCAGAAATGCGCCTGTATCGCTGAGGGCGCCGAAGCGGGCATACTTGGGCGAAACAACTTCCTGCGCCCCTGACGAAGGCCGCACTTTCACCAGTTGGCCATGGGAATTATAGAAGACGGCGCTTGAATCGGAGGACCAAAACGGGGGAGCAAGTGCGTTCATTGTTCCCGGGAGAGGACGGGGATTGAGCGAATCGATCCTGCGGACGTAGATTCGAAGGTCCGCTGTCGCATACGAGACCGACATCCCGTCGGGCGAGATCACGGGCGGCATCGATACTAGTTCGTCTCCGGGAGGAAGGACGATGCTCAGCGTGACGGAAGTTTGCGGCTCGGGCCTGGGCCGCCGCCAGCCGATCATCGCTCCGGCAAAGAAGGCCACAATGGCGAGGATCGAGGCGGCGGCCGCCGTCGGCCAGATCGCCCGCGTCCTGGTATCCGCGGGTTCTTCGAGGAGACGCCAGGCATCGCCGATATCGCGCAGGCGCTGCTTCGGATCTTTTTGAAGGCAGCTTGCGAGCAGTCTCCGCACTTTGGGCGGGACCTTGGTGAGGTCGGCGTTTGCGGCGAGGACGCCGGCGAGGATTTCGGCGACAGTCTCGCCCGCGAACAGCCGCTGGCCGGTGACCATTTCGTAGAGGACAACGCCGAAGCTCCAGATGTCGGCGCGCCGGTCCACACGCTTGCCCTTGGCCTGTTCGGGCGACATGTAGCCCGCGGTCCCGAGAATCACGCCGGCGTGCGTGATGCCGATGGTGACGGTGGGAGAATTTGCCGGATCGCCTTCCACCGCATCGTCGCCGATTGCCTTGGCCAGCCCGAAATCAAGCACTTTGACGCTGCCATCCGGGGTGACCTTGATGTTGGCCGGCTTGAGGTCGCGATGCACTACGCCCCTCTCGTGGGCCGCGTCCAAGGCCTCGCCGATCTGGCGGGCGATGGTGAGGGCTTCATCCAGGGGAACAGGCCCTTGCGCGATGCGATCGGCGAGCGTCGGCCCTTCAACCAGTTCCAGGATCAGGGCGTGGTCTTCGACGCCGTAGATCGCCGCGATGTTGGGATGATTCAGCGCCGCCAGCACCTGCGCTTCGCGCCGGAATCGGGCAAGCCGGTCCGGATTGTTCGAGAAGGCGCCAGGCAGGACTTTGACGGCGACATCACGATTGAGTTTGGAATCGGTGGCGCGATACACGGTTCCCATGCCGCCCTCGCCCAGCTTGGACAGAATCCGGTAGGGTCCGATTGTTTCGGGCGCGGCCATGGGGATGCGACTCCGCCGCATGATACCACTCTCGAGTTGGGATTCAGGGCTGCCTGTTCCAGAGCCCGGCGCCGAAGACGGGTATTATCCGGCGGCGGCGAAGCGCCGGCGGCGAGGCTGGAAGCTTCGCACCTTGGAGTGCGACGGGTTGGGGGCGGCCAGGACGGGTCCGGACTGCGACGATTTTTCTTCGCGGCGAAGGCCGGTTGGGGTCTCGCGCTCGGTGAGGCGGATTTTCAGCGTCCGCTCGATGTGCTGTACGTCTTTGCGTTCGCCTCGCGTGCGGAAGGTGGAAGCAACTCCGCGGGCGCCGGCGCGTCCGGTCCGGCCGATGCGATGGACGAAGTCCTCGGGTTGCTGCGGGAGGTCGTAATTGACGACGTGGGCGATGTTGTCGACATGGATGCCGCGCGCGGCGACGTCTGTGGCGACGAGGACGCGGTACTGGCCCGACTGGAAGCCGCGGAGGGCGGTATTGCGCTGGTTCTGGGTGCGGTCGCCGTGAATGGCGGTTGCCTTTACGCCTCCGGCCGCCAGGCGCTTGGAAAGGCGGTCCGCACCGCGCTTGGTGCGGGCGAAGACGAGGAACGATCCATCGCCGCTATCGAGGAGGTGGTGGAGCAGGGAAAGCTTGACGTCCTGCTCGACTTCGTAGACGTGGGTGTCGATTTTCTCGGCGGGTTTGTTGATGGCCCCGATGCTGATGCGAACCGGGTCTTTCAGGTGTTTGTCGACGAGACGCTTGACGGAGTTTTCCAGCGTTGCGGAGAAGAACAGGGTCTGGCGTCCGGGCGCGGTGCGGCGGAGGATGCTTTCGACGGCCGGGAGAAAGCCCATGTCGAGCATACGGTCCGCTTCGTCGAGAACGGCGATGCGGATGGCGGCGAGGGCGACGAGTTTGCGGTCGAGGAAATCGCAGAGGCGGCCGGGGGTGGCGATGATGACTTGGGCTCCCTGGCGGAGGGTGCGGAGTTGAGCGTTTTCGTTCATGCCTCCGACAACCACGGCGGAACGGACGGCGGTTCCTTGGGCGAGCATCGCGAAAGATTCATGAATCTGCAGGGCGAGTTCGCGCGTGGGGCTCAGTACAAGAGCCTGCGGGCCTCGGGCGGGAGATGGGCCGAGGCGCTCCAGAATGGGCAGCGCGAAGGCGAAAGTTTTGCCGGTGCCGGTTTGGGCGGTGGCGATGAGATCACGGCCTTCGAGGGCCGGAGGGATCGCCTCGGCCTGAATCGGCGTGGGCGTGACGAATTTCCCCGCGGCGAGGTTCTTCAGAAGCGCAGGGGAAGTGACTAAATCGGGAAAAGTAAACATTGAAGAGGTTAACTAACAGAAACAATCAGCGAGGCCGACAGGTAGGAAGGCGAAGCGGATCCGTTGCAGTTCTTTTATTGTAGCGCAGAACAGGTAAGGTTTACTGGCCCTGGAGGGAGACCTGGGCGCCGAGGGAGGAGGAGATGATCTCGAGGCCGTTGGCGATGTTGATGGACTGGGCGGTGTCGATGGATGCGCCGGACGCGGTTTGGACGAAGACCTGAAGGTGGGTGGGGCTGAGGACATTGACCTTGGTGACGATGGCGTCGGGGGAGCCGAAGCCGACCCTGGTCAGGTTGGGGTCGAAGTCGGTGTTGACGCCGATGACGTCGACAGTGGATCCGCCGGGCGGAAGCGTAGCCGGGTTGACCTGGAGGCTGGGGGTGGGAGCGTTGTCGTAGGCGTAGGGCTCCGCCGCGCCGGAGTAGAGAGAGCTTTGGCCGTCGGGGTTGAGGGCGACGACGTTGGCAATGTAGGCGCCGGGAGCGGGCGGGGCGCTGACGATGAGGCGGCCGTCGGGGGTGAGGGCGCGCACGGTGCCGGGGACGCCGTCGAAGTAGATCCGGGTGGCGGTGGTGAAATTCTGGCCGGTGATGGCGAGTACGCGGCTCGAGAAGGAGTTGATTGAAGAAGTGACCGGGGGCGGCGAACTGACCAGGTGGAAAGCGGTGGGCAGAACATATGTGTCAAAGGAAGTTTGAAACAACATGTGCTGCGGTCCGCTGGTGGCCTGATTATCCACCGAGAGATCCACGGCGAGGTAGTTGTAGGGCGCCGGGTAGGGGCGGGCGGAGCCGGGGACGATGGAGGCTTCGGCGCCGAGGACATTGAAGTTAAGGCCGGGGAGCAACTGCTGGTTCGCGAGGAGGCCGATGCCGGTGGCTTCGAGGGTATCGGGAGTGGCGCCGCCGATGAGGAAGGGCGGAGCGATGACGGCGATGGTCGAGGTCACGTAGCCGTAGGTGCGAACGCCGTAGACCGGCGGGGCAGGTTCCGTGGTGACCGAAAAGTTGATGCCGGGAGCGTCCACGCCGGCGGCGACGGTGACCGGGGAGGCTTGCGAGGCCTGGGCCGTGCCGGGGTAAAACTGCGTGGCGAACATGCCGGTAGGAGGGATGGCGGTTTTGCCGTCCGGGCCGACCGGGTAGGTGACGCCGTCGTTACCGGATTCGCCTTCGAAGGGCGGGGGCAGGGGGTTCACATAGACGAGATATGCGCCGGGCGGGATGCCATCGATGGTATAGGTTCCGTCGGGGTTGGTGAGCGCGGTGATGGCGTCGAGGCCGGGAGCGATGACGGTGACCGAGGCGAGGTTGGCGGGGGTTCCATCCGTGTAGGTGACGGCGCCGCTGACGGAACCGGTGTTATTGACGAAGCTGTTGGCGGGATACAGGTACGAGATGCCGGCGATGTCGTCGGCGGCGAGCGGGTTGGCGCGGGTGGAACCGGTGGTGATGTAGGTGGACATGACGCTCGAGGCCAAGGTGTGCTGGAGGCCGAGCGTATGGCCGAATTCGTGGACCAGGGTGCAGAACATGAGTTCGCTGTAGCTGGCGAGCGAACTCATGTCGTTGGGGAGGCGCATGCGGGAGGTTTGGATGGGGTAGAAGGAGTTACCGGCGGCGTCTTTGGTGAGAGAGCCAAGAGGCGCCTGCGGGCCGGAGATGGCGTAGAGGCCCTGCGGTACTTGATCAGAAAACTCGATGTAAATGTATGGCGTGTTGGAAGTTGGCTTTGTGAGAAGCAGGCCGCCGTAGGCCAGTTTGAGGCTGGACGAAGAAACCTGGTTCCAGATCTGGGCGGCGGCGCGGATTTCGCTGATGAGGGCGGGGAAGCTGTCGCCCGCGGCGAATTTCTTGGGCGGGGTAGCGGAGATGTAGAAGTAGACGGTGGGGTTGTTCTGGGCGCCGGTGGGGAGCGCCTTCAGGTCGAATTTCTCGACGATGGGAGCATAGGGCGCGGAGGTGGTTGCGAACTGCTCGTAGAAGTAGTGAGCGGAGACGGGGTAGGAGGGAGTGAGCCAGAGGGCAAGTGCAACGCTAGGGAGGGAGAGGCGGCGTAGCATACGGCTCGATTTCAATGAGATGCACTTCGACGGCCAAGGGTTGCGGATTGAAAACGAAGGGGAAATGGGCGAGGGCGGGGCGCGGGGGTGGGTTGGGGTGACACAGGGCGGGCGGCAGGTAGGGGCATGGGAGGCGGGGTCAGGGCTCGTCGCGGACGATGAGGATGGGGACGCTCAGGCTATGACGTAGAGCGTTAATGGTTGTCCCGAAGATGATGTCTTTTAAGCCTTTGTGTCCGTGAGCGCTCATCACTATGAGGTCGGGTTTGACGAGGCGGGAGAAGTTGACGATTTCGCGTGTGGGGTGGCGGGAGTAGCGGACGGCGGTTTCGACCCGGAGGCCGGATTGGGCGAGGTTGGAGGCGATGCCGGACAGGTAGCCGGCACCGGCTTGGATTTCGGCGGTGGAGGCGAGGGGTCCGTAGAGTTGGCTGGCGACGTCCTCTTCGACGTGGAGAAGGTGGAGGCTGGCGCCGTAGACTTTGGCGAGGGCGGCGGCGTGGCTGAGGGCGAAGCGGTCGTGCTCGGAGTGGTCGAGGGGGACGAGGATGCGGGAGTAGGGGTGAGGTTCGAGGTGCTCGGCTACGTGGGCGGGTAGGACTTGGGAGGGCTCGCCGCGGCGGAGAGCGGCGGGGAGCCAAGGTTCGAAGCTGATCCAGGCGAGCAGGAGGGCGAGGCACGAGATGGCGAGAACGGAGGCTGCTTCGAGCCAGTGGCGGGCGGCGCCGGCGGAGGCGAACCATCCGCCTACGGTGTCCCAGGTGAGTTTGGCGTTGAGGCCGATGACGACGGCGGCGGTGATCCCGGAGACGATGCGGACCCAAGGAGCGTTGGCGAAGGAGCCCATCCGGTTGCGGTCGCTGGTGAACTGGACGAGGGGGATGATGGCGAAGGGGAGTTGGAGGCTGAGGACGACCTGGCTGAGGAGGATGAGGCGGTAGGCGCCTTCCTGGCCGGCGAAATAGACGACGAAAGCGGCGGGGATGATGGCGAGGGAGCGGGTGATGAGACGGCGGAGCCATGGCCTCATGCGGAAGTTTAGGAAACCTTCCATAACTATTTGACCAGCAAGGGTTCCAGTGAGCGTAGAGGATTGGCCGGAGAAGAGTAAGGCGAAGGCGAAGAGGCCGCCCGCGAAGGTGGCGCCGAGCAGGGGGCTGAGGAGGGCCTGGGCTTGGGGGAGTTCGGTGACGATGATGTGGCGGGGGAAGAAGACGGCGGCGGAGAGGATGAGGATGGCGGCGTTGACGAAGAGGGCGCCGTTCAAGGCGAGGAGGGAATCGTAGAAGTTGAAGCGGCAGGCGGTCGCCTTCTCGGAGGGTTCGTCGCCGATGCGGCGGGTTTGGACGAGGGCCGAGTGGAGGTAGAGGTTGTGCGGCATGACGGTAGCGCCGAGGATGCCGATGGCGACGTAGAGGGATTCGCTATTGAGGCGCGGGATGATGCCGCCGGCGATGGCGGGGACGGAGGGGTGGGCGAGGAAGACTTCGATGGCGAAGCAGGCGGCGATTAGGGCGATCATTGAGAGGATGAGGGCTTCGATGATGCGGATGCCGAGGCGGGTGAACCAGAGCATGAGGAGGGTATCGAGGGAAGTGAGGAGGACGCCGGCGAGCAGGGGCAGGTGGAAGAGGAGCTGGAGGGCGATGGCGGCGCCGAGGACTTCGGCGAGGTCGCAGGCGGCGATGGCGACTTCGCAGAACAGCCAGAGGGGAATGACGATAGGGCGGGGGTAGGTTTCGCGGCAGGCCTGGGCGAGGTCGCGGCCGGTGACGATGCCGAGGCGGGCGCTGAGGGTTTGGAGCAGGATGGCCATCAGGTTGGAGAGGACGAGGATCCAGATCAACTGGTAGCCGAAGCGGGCGCCGCCTTCGAGGTCGGTGACCCAGTTGCCGGGGTCCATGTAACCGACACTGACGAGGTAGGCGGGGCCGGCGAAGGCGAGGAGGCGTTTGAACCAGGTGGCGTAACCGGTGCGGACACTCGAATGGACTTCGGGTAGAGAGGTCGATGCCATGTTATGGGTCCGCGGAGGTTGCTCCGGTTGAATAGTGGAGCTTAACTATAGTTTAGTCGGCGGAGGGGGTGGGGTCAAACGGGTTTTGGGCGCGCGCGGCGTCAGAAGAGGCGGTCCTGGCGGCGGAGGGTGCCGAAGGAACTGACGTTGGAGACGCCGAAGGAGACGAGGAATTCGTTCTGGTTGCGGGTGCCGAAGTTAAAGCGGCGGAACTGGACCGTGAGGCCGCAGCAGTCGGTGTTGTAGGTCATCTGGGTGGTGATGAATTCGAGGACGGCGCGGTCGTAGTCGTAGTAGATGCTGACGGCGCCGCTCAAGCCTTTGCGGTTGGTGCTGCCGTAGCCGAAGGTGGTGGAGATCTGGTTGGAGTTGGTGATGAGGATAGGGTTGTCGCGGATTTCGTTGTGGCCGAGGGCGACGAAGAAGTCGGACATGCGGTAATCGACGGAGATGCCGGAGTCGGTGAGGTGGCCGATTAAGGGATCATAGTCGGCGCGCCATTCGAAGCCGATGCGGGTGAGGAGGCGGAAGTCGGAGTCGATGGGGGAGTAGTTGCGGGGGCCGGCGAGGAAGGGGAAGGCGGTGAGGTCTTCGGCGGGGTCGATGATGTTGAGGCGGCCGGGTTGGACGGCGCCGCCGAAGTTGGGATCGAAGTAGCGGTCCTGGCGGATTTCCCAGTAAGCAAGTTCTTTCACACTTCCATCTTTTTGTTTGATGTAAAAGCGGTTAGCGATGGAGAGGTTGAGCTGTTCGGTATCGGCGAGGAGGTCGACTTCGTCGAAGCGGGGGACTTGATTGAAGGTTCGGCCGATGCCGCTGATGCTGCGGAATTCGACGCGGGGCTCGATGACATGCTTGAGCTTCTTGCCGAGGAATTTGGGGGCATTGAAGACGCGGGCGAAGGCGGGTGGGATGAGCACGACATCGAAGTCGGCGGCGCTGCGGACGAAATCCCGGGCGACGAAGCCGGTGTTCTGGTTGAACTCGGTGCCGTAGAAGGTTTCGTGGTCGGTGAAGGTGGGCATGACGCTGAAGCCGCCCCAGTGGAAGGCAGTGGTGACGCTGGGTTCGGCGTCGAGGCGTGGGACGAAGGCGACGGTGTCGAGTTCGCCGACGTAGGCGGCGGGACTGGTGCCGCCGGGTTGGGAGCGGTTGAGGCCGGAGGCGCTGGAGTCGAGCGAGAACCAGACGGGGAGCCAGCGGTCCGAGAGGAGGTGTTCGCTGGAGACGAATTCGGCGGAGGGGAGGGTGCGGACGACGATGGTGTTTTTGGGGTCGACGTTGAGATAGTTGACGTCGCGCTCGGCGACGAAGGTGAGGCCGAAGGTGGACCAGTGTTTGTCGATGAAGCCGACGGAGTGGGATTCGGAGAAGATGGCCTGGTTGAAGATTTCGGTGAAGTTTTGGCGGAAAAGGTAAGAACTTAGGTAGTCGACGTCGGCGCGGCCCTCCCAGCCATCGCCGAGTTCAGTCCGTCCAACGAAGTCGATTTCGTAGCCGCCCTGTTTTTGGAGGGTGTTGCCGATCATGATGCCGCGGTCCTGTACGCCGTAGACCTGGAGGTCGAAGTCGGTGCCGGGGTGGACTTTGCCGCGGAGGTCGGCGTAGTTGGAGAGGCCGCGCTGGGAGAAGTAGATGGGGCGGTAGAGGAGGTCGTAGCTGCGATTGATGGCCCAGTAGTATCCGATGCCGTACATGAAGCCGCGCTGGCTGGCGATGCCGAGATTGGGAGCGAGGAAGCCGCTTTTGCGTGGCTGTTTCCCGAGGGGTTTATAGAACGTGGGCAGGTAGAAGAGAGGGATGTTGCGGAGGCGGAAGACGGCGCGATAGGCGATGGCGCGTTCCTGGCTGATGATGTCGAACTTGGGGCCGCTGAGAGTCCACCAGGGGTCGGGCATTTTGCAGTTGGTGATAAAGCCCTGATGGAGGATATAACGGTCGGCGATGCGGTCGACCCATTTTGCCTGGAAGTAGAAGGGGCTGCTGGTGGAGAGGATGCCGGGGCGGACCTGCACCTTGGACGGGGATTCGCCGGTGACGTCGTAGAAGTGGCCATTTTCGGTGTCGACGTTGTATTCGCCGTGGTCGCAGTGGAGCTTGTTGCCGGTGACGTAGCTTTCGTAGAGGACGTTGCCGCGGACGATGACGTCGCCGGTGCCGGAGTTGTAGTCGATCTCGTCGGCTTCGAGGAGGGTGTCGGCGGTTTCGACGCGGGCTTTGCCGCGGAGGAGGCGCCAGGGTCCGTTGGTTTCCTGGGCGATGGCGCCGATGATGACGTGACTGACGTCGGGGGCGTCGGGGTGGGGGATTTTATATTTGACGTTAGGGTTACTGGGGTTCGGTGTCTGGGCGGGCGGGGGAGCGGGAGGGGGCATGAAGTTGGGCAATTGCGCCCAGGCGGGTCCGAAGCCGGCTATCAGAAGAAGCCGGGGCAGGAGGCGAAGCGCAAAAAGTCCGTGACATTTCAAGGCGAATATGTTACGTAAGGGATGAGGGGTACGCTCGCCCGCGTGCCCGATCAAGTTACCGTTTCGGGGGCAAAGCTTAGCGGGAAGGAGCTTCAACCGCAAACGGTAGCATGGATAGGAAACGCATCGCAAGGCCGGGAAGCTGAGGGGCGGGACCGGCGGCGATGGACGAACCCGTGCGTCTTTGGGCGCGCGCGAAACGGACGAGAACGCTTTGATCACCTGCCCCTACTGTGCCTCTGAGAACAGCGGCGACGAGCATCGCTGCCAGCGGTGCGGCCGCCGTATTGAGGCCGACACTGCTTCCAAGATATTCTTCACGCGCGAGGCGACTGCGCCGGCGCTTGCTCCCGTACCGAAGGCTGAGCCGGCGCCGTCCCTGGCGGCGGCCCCGAACCTGCGTCTTGTGGGCAATCCCCAGCGGGCGCTGTTTCCGCTGCAGCAGGAACCAGCCGGGCGCGAGAGCCGCGCCGGGCTGCGGGAAGCGCGCCGGGAAGAAGCAGGGACGAAGCCGCGCAAGGAGCGCGTCGCGGCGCAAACTCCTCCGCGGTCTGAAGTTTCGCAGCAGAAGTTCGAGTTTCCCGTTGCTTCACCGGCCGCGCCGCCGCGGGAGATGTCGGGGCATATCGACTGCGACGCGATGGTCGCCGGGATCTGGGCGCGATGTCTTGCGCTGGCGTTGGATATTGGTGTGATTCTAGCGGCGCTGGGATTATATGTGGCGGTTGAGAAGGCGTGGCTGGGGTTCGTCCCGATGGGCCGCCCGGGGCTGATCGCGCTGGGCGTGGCGGCGGGGACGATCGCGGTGGCGTACAAGACCCTGTGTGTGTGGTGCAACGGGGATACACCGGGGCAGCATTGGATGGGGCTTCGAGTGACGTCGTTCAACGGCCGGAAGCCGACGCGGGACCAGCGCGCGCGGCGGGCGCTGGCGGGCTTTCTAGTGAGCTTCGCCGGGATGGGGCTGGGGCTGGCGTGGGCGCTTGTGGAGGAAGAAGCGCTGACCTTCCACGATCTGATCTCGCGGACGTTTCCGGCGGAGAAAGACTGAAGCGGCGCCGCGTTCGCGGCGGGATCAGTCGGATTCTTTCGAGAAGAGCAGCTTTTGCTGTAGCTCACCCATCGGCGTGTTAACGTTCGCGGTGATGGTGAGGATCTTGCCGTCGGGCGAGAGTTCCCAGCGGGTTTTGGCCTCGATGTCGTTGCCGTCGAAGTTGAGTTTGTTGTCGATAAGCAGGCCGGTTGTGTCCCAGACGGCGGTGCCGGTCATGTCGTTGTCGCGGAACTTGTTCTGGCAGGGCTTACCGTCGGTGGTGTAGTTGAGCTCGCCTTTCTCGTCGCCGTCGCCGCCGGTCTGAACGTAGGCGTCCTTGAGCGTGATGCCGTCCTGCGCGACGGTATCGATACGGCTGTCCGGGGGAGGCAGCGGACCGAAGTCGCTTTTGGTGACGTCGAGTTTCCATTTGCCCGAGAAGTTGGGATGAGGGCCGGGGGCACCGGCGGCCGCGGGGGTGGGGGCAGGTGCGGGCGCCGCGGCTGGCGCCGGAGCAGCGGTCGGGGCGGGAGTGGGCGCCGGCGCGGGGGACGCGGCGGCGGTGGAATCCTGTTTGGCGTCCTGCTTATCGAGGACGTACTTTTGGTTCGCCTCGCCCATGGGGGAATTGATGTGGGTGGCCATGGTGAGGATTTTGCCGTCGGGGCTGAGGGTCCAGCGGGATTCGAACTGGATGTCTGAGTCGTTGAAGGAGAACTCGGAATCGACGACGAGGGTTGCGCCGTCCCATTTAGCTTTGCTCTTTACGTCGTTGCCCTGGAACTGGTTGACGGTCTGGGTTCCGTCGAGTTTGTAGTTGAGGTTGAGGTCGAGCGGACCTCCCTCGGTTTCGGCGGACACTTTGTCGGTGAGGGTATCGGCGGTTTGGGCGATGACGTCGGTACGGCTATCGACGCCGGGCATATTGCCGAAGTCGCTTTTGGCGGCGTTCAGCTTCCAGGCGCCGGTGAAATCGGGTTTGGTTTGGGCCGCGGCGGAGAGGGCGCAGAGCATGGCTGCGGCGAGAAGGCGATGAGACATGAATCCTCCAGACTCTTGATAACGATTTAGCGGCAGATTTGGAGGGATTGTCAAGTCTGGGGGGCGGGTTCGAGGACGGCGGACATGGGGCCCTTGGAGCGGGGCATGCGCCAGTCGGCCCCGTAGCAGTGGATCTGTTGGCGTGCGAACTCGGCGGCGGGCTGCTCGCAGGTGATGACGATGGTGCGGCCGGCGGTGTCGACCTCGACGGCGTGCTGGAAGGCGTCGGAGGAGCTCATGCAGAAGATGCGTTCGAGCATTTCGACGACGTAGTCGTAGGTGTGATCGTTGTCGTCGAGCAGGACGACGTGGAACATCGGCGTGTGTTCGGCGCCTTCGCCGGTGGTGGCGCCGGTGCTCGGAGCGGTGGTGCTCATAGCCGGTGTTACCATCATAGTAGGTGTTCAAGGGGGCGCCACGGTTTCGACGGGATTGAATCGTAGTGAAGAGGCGTGCCGGGTTCCGAGCTCCCGTAAAACGATCGGAAACCATAACTGCCAATCAGCAGTTTGCTTACGCTGCCTAATTAACTAGGTAGCCGCTCCGGAGAGTTCGCCTGTGGGCTTTCCAAGGGGCGTCATTTTCGCGGGATTGGGCCAGAGCGCTTCTGCTCGTAGCGTGAGGCTGACGACAACCGGGCTAAGCCGTTGCCTTCCTGCCGGTCCAACAGGCGGCGGCCGACAATAGCCGGACCGGAAACGCACGTAGTTCTCTTCAGGACGGGCTTTCCCGGACGCGGGTTCGACTCCCGCCGCCTCCACCAAATTCTTTCGGGCCTGCGTTCGCGACGGGCTGTACTGTTCCCGTCCTCCGCACCCCCGCGCACAGTCCCTCGCTGCGGTGGCTTGAGAGCGCGAGTGTGGCTTTCTCCGATTAGCGTTGTAGAGTGACGTGTCCGCAGCCACCGGCTGGAGAGCCCCCGGCCGCGCCACCGTGGCGGGCTGCGGCCGGACGGGGCCCCCACCGATGCGCGGCTGTCCTAAGATGCGCCAAATGCTCGAAAAGCCGCACGTGGCTGAGAGAAAATCAGCGATGAGCCAGTCATTGTGAGGCATCGCATCGGCGCATTCATCGGAACGGACCTCGATATGTTGTTGCGTGCCAGGCGTGTCGACACGCTCCTGCTGGCTCGAGTCACGACGGGAGGGGTCGTCCTCTCTACTTTGCTGCAGGCTTTCGATCTCGACTACCGGTTTGCCGTAGTACAGGATTGCTGCGCCGGCAATGACCCAGAGCATCACAAGTTTCCGATCGGCAACCTTCTACGGGCTCGCTCGATGATTTCTACTGCCGAGAAAATCAGGTGATAAATCAAACCGTCTCGTGACTCGGAAAGCTTGTCCAAGAGCGAAGCGAAAGTCTCTGTTTCGTCGAAACAAAACTGAGAGATTCCCTCTGGAATTGGCGTTCCCAAAACATCGCTGCGCAAAATGCCGAAATTACGAGCAATTAACAGATCGGTTTCCCCTTGTTTGGTCCTGTATGTTACCAACGAGGGCTTTCGGAACCACCTTGGCTCCGTTGCATAGCCAAGCAGGTGTCGAACTCGCATAAGTCGATGATCTAGGCTGGGAAAGTAGTGAGGGTGGTCTCCCTGGAGCGGATGATGCGCGTGGCGCTCCATCGCCAATGGATTGATCTCTTTCAGGAGTTGATCAACTGTGCCTTGGGGAAGAACGGTGTAGCTGTAAATCCAATCAGGATCGATCCTGCGAAGTAAGCTCCGATAACTAGGCGAGATCACCCCCTCAATTACCGGAATGATTGGGAACAGTCGCCCACCCCAAAAGCCCGTGGATGCAGAAAAGAGCGTATCTAGAAGACGCAACGGTGTCGCGGCTGGGTCAATCAAATAGGCGACTCGCGTTTGTCGAGGTCGCACCAGAACTGTTAGATGTTGGTTGCTCCTGTTGTCGCTCATGGTTAGATATGTTCACCGCCTCTGCGATGGCCCGAGGCATAGATCAAGTGTGGTGTGAATCGTCGTGAAGAAGTTCAGGGTGGGCGTCCCTTAGCCAGGACTTCACTTGCTCCCGCAAGGCTGTCAAGTCTTTCGTGACCTGCGCAAGCTCGGTAGGTGAGACGCCGCCGGCCAAGTCGTAGCTCGTGGTGTTGCGCTTTTGCGAATGAGATTTGATCTTGCGCACCCATTTCTCGCGCGCGGTGGCATCCTGCGATGTCAGTGTGTATTCGAGGCTCTCGGTTACGCGCTGGTGATGGCCCTGGCCGAGAGACACGCGAAAACCGCTGGCGCGGAGAGCAATGTTGGCGAGCGTGAGGATGCCATTGTAGGCGGCCTGGAAGCGCAGATCGTCGGAGATGCCTTCCACCCTGGAGTCCGCCTTCGAGCGGTCCACGATGCTGAAGAGATCGGCAATCTCTTTTGGGCTGCTGGGCTCAGCCTTGTACCAACCGAGTTGTACCAGCTTTTCTAAACTCATCCTCGTCGCCGATCAGGAAAACCTTCTTGCTCTTCTGCAATGATTGCAGAAAGTGGTTGCCAGAGCGAAGCCGCGCTTTCAGGTCTTCACGAGAATAGATGGTCAGGTTCACCGGACGCCCCAACTGCCTTTCTACGGGACCCACGGCGTCCAGGGCCTCATCGAGCGAGGCGGCTCCGATCACCATGAGGTCGATGTCGCTCGTCGCCTTCTCCTCGCCTCGTGCAACTGAACCATATACAAAGGCGAGATCGATCCGTGACGAGAGCGGCGCAAGCGCCGTCTTGAGTATTTGAAAGACGCCTGTCGTCTTTGCCAGCAGGGCCCGCAGTTCGGGATATTCCGGGTGCTCCTGGTTGGCCTGGTAAAACACCTGATTGCCAACTGTGGAGCGCCTGATCAGTCCTGCATCGGCGAGCAAGTTAAGTTCCCGCTGCACGGTCCCCACGCTGGTCTCCACCTGGCGGGCGATTTGACGAACGAAGAGGGTCTCGTCGGGCGCACCATACAGAAGCGCCAAGACCCGCCCTCTGGTCTGGCCAAAGAGCAGATCGCCGACGGACGTGAACGCCGTTCT